>NC_008390.1:3000000-3300000 GCF_000203915.1 Burkholderia ambifaria AMMD | reverse complement strand
CGCGCGTTACGTCGAGCGCTACCGTGCGCTGGTGAACGCGGCGCGCGCGAAGGGCGACGACGCGCTGACGCGTGCGGTTGCGACGACGTTCTACCGGCTGCTCGCGGTGAAGGACGAGTACGAGGTCGCGCGGCTGTATGCGGACGGCGCGTTCCGCACGGCGCTCGAAGCGCAGTTCGAAGGCGTGCCGGGGCAGGCCTATCGCGTGAAGTTCAACCTGGCGCCGCCGACGGTCGCGAAGGCCGGACGCGACGGCAGCGCGCCGAAGAAGCGCGTGTTCGGCCAGTGGATGTGGCCGGTATTCGGCATGCTGGCGCGCGTGCGCAGCCTGCGCGGCACGTGGCTCGATCCGTTCGGCCGCACGGCCGAGCGCAGGATGGAGCGCGCGCTCGCGGACGACTACGAGACGACGCTCACGCGCGCGCTCGCCGCGCTGACGGCCGGCAATGCCGCGCAGGTCGCGCAGCTGGCCGACCTGCATGCCCGCGTGCGCGGCTTCGGTCACGTGAAGGTGCGCAATCTGGCCGGCGTGAAGCGTACGGAGCGTGAGCTCGCGCTGCAGCTCGGCATCGACGCGGCGACGAGCGCGGCCGTGCAGCACGCGCTCGACGAGATGAAGGGCGCGGGGATGCTGAAGGGCATTCCGGTCGTCGTCGCGAAGTAACGCGAACGCGCGGAGCGGCGATTCGCTGCGGGGACCGGGGGACGACGCGCCCGCCCGACGGCGGGCGGGGCGCCGCGGGCAGGCGGGCGCGTGGGTTCGCAGGCCGCCCGCCTGCCGGCCCGCGCGCCCTACGCCGCCTACGCGACGCGATTGCCGGCGATGCAGCGCGAGTAGTACGCGAGGCTGCGTTTCGGCACGCGTTGCTGCGTTGCCGGGTCGACGTGGATCAGCCCGAATTTCTTCGCGAAGCCGCTGGACCACTCCCAGCTATCCATTCCGGCCCAGTAGAACACCCCGCCGAGGCGCACGCCCTGCCGATACGCGTTGTGCGCGGCGTTCAGGTAGCTCGCGAGGTAGTCGATACGCGGGCCGTCGTCGACGATGCCGCCGCTCGGCGCGGGCTCGGCGATCGCGAACCCGGTCTCGGTGACGACGATGCGCGGCGCGCCGTAGTCGCGATGGACGCGCAGCAGCATCTCGGACATCCCGTACGGCTCGACCGGATATCCCAGCGTCTGGGTTTCGTTCGCCGGGCTGGCGGCCAGCGCGAAGCCGGTGCCGTTGGCGCCGGCCTTCACGTAGAAGCAGTTGTAATACTGCACGCCGAGGAAATCCGGGTTCGCCGCGATCGTCGCCATGTCGCCCGGCTGCACGAGCGGCGCCAGCGCCGCCTGCAGCTCGGCCGGATAGCCCTTGCCGTACAGCGGGTCGAGAAACGCGCGATGCCAGATCGCGTCGAACTGCGCGGCGGCCGCCTGATCGGCGGCCGCATTCGTGGCCGCATGCACCGGCCGCCCGCTGATCGTGGTGCCGACCTGCGCCGCGCCGCGCACGTTCGAACGCACGGCCTGGAACATCAGCCCCTGCGCGAGGTTCTGATGGTGGATCGCGGCGAACATCGCCCCCATGGACTGCGCGCGCGGCGGCGACGCGCCGTACGCGTAGCCGGACAGCGCGACGCCGTTGGGCTCGTTCAGCATCATCCAGTGCTTGACCCGGTCGCCGAGCCGGCGCGACACCTGCTGCGCGTAGTCGGCCAGCCGGTACGCAATGTCGCGGTCACGAAAATCTCCGGCCCACACCGGAATGTCCCAGTGAAACAGCGTCAGGTAGGGCGTGAGGTGCCGCTCGAGCATCGCGTCGACCATGCGATCGTAGGTGGCGAGGCCCGCTTCGCTCGCCGCGCCGGGGCCGTCCGGCTGCACGCGCGGCCACGCGGTCGAGAACCGGAATCCCTGGACGCCCGCGTTCGCGAGCAGCGAGAGGTCGCCCGGGTAGCGTTTCTCGAATTCGATGCAGCGCGCATTCGTCGAGCCGTCGGCGATCGTGCCGGGCTGGTCGGCGAACACGTCCCAGTTGCTGCGCCCGCGGCCGTCGCGGCTTTCGATTTGCGGCGCGGCGGTGGCGACGCCCCACACGAAGTCGTCGGCGAAGCGGGCGGAGGCGTCGGAGTCGATCGAATCGCCGCCGCAGGCGGACAGCATGCCGCTGCCGAGCATGGCGGTGCCTTGCGCCAGAAATCGTCGGCGGCTCTGAAGCGAGATGGGTTTGATCATGGGCTTACTCGTTGTGCGGCGAATGGCATCCGCGTTTTGATTAGGATTGCGATTAAAGAGGCATGGGGCGCAGCGAAATGCGCGCGCGCCGGATCAATGCGTCCGGCCCTCGACGTTCGCGGAAGACACATGGGATGAGCGGGCCGGATGGAATTGCCAGGCCCGGCACGCATGCGGGCGCCGGTATCGTGACGGCCCGCAACACAGGATACGGATGTCTCGTTTAAGTTTTTTGAATATGCCGCCAATTGAATGCCGGCTTCTAGAGGGAAGCGTCTAGTCCCGCGTTGCATGCGACGGGCGTCGCAGCAGGCCGCTGCGCGGCCCGAGCGTCAGACGATCCCTTTCTTGCGCGTCGACAGCGCCGTTTCCGACAGGTCGATCTCGCGGATCAGCTTCGTCAGCGTCTCGTCGGAAATCTTGCTTTCGCCGCGCAGCCGGTACAGCACCGAGCGTTCCGCGCGCACCGCCGCGATCCGCATCTGCAGTTCCATCGTCTCGGTCTGCTTCGCTTCCGCGCGCGGCGTCGGGCCGTCCTCGGCGAGTGCGGCCAGGCGGCGGCGGTACTGATCCATCACGCGCGCGGAAATGTCCGCGCAGCGCGCGGCGCCCGATTCGTCGAGATCGGCCGAGATCGCGTCGTGCGACGAGTCGATCGCGCGAATCGCGGCCTGCGCGGCGGCCGCGCGCGCGGTGCGTTCCTCGTCGGCGAGCGGGTTGCGCGTCGAGCGCACGCCGCGCAGCAGCAGCGGCAGCCCGATCACCGCGACGATCAGCGAGCCGAGTATCACCGCCGACGCGACGAAGATCGCGGTGTCCCGCCCCGGCAGCGGTGAGCCGTCGGACAGCGCGACGGGAATCGACAGCACGCCCGCGAGCGTGACCGCGCCGCGCACGCCGCCGACCGTCATCACCGCGATCGTGCGGATGCCGGCCATCGTGCCCGCGAGGCCGTGGCGCGCGGCGCGGCGGCTCGCGATCCAGCGCAGCAGCCAGACCCACAGGAAGCGGATCGCATACAGCGCGAGCATCATCGCGCACACGTTGAAGATCATCCGGCCGACGAGCGCGTCGCTCGTGTGGTGCGCGTCGACGAGCGCGCGGCCGATGATGTGCGGCAACTGCAGCCCGAGCATGATGAACACCATGCCGTTGAACACGAACTCGATCATCGCCCACGTGCTTTCGGCACGCACGCGCGACGCGACGGTGCTTTTGCGGGAGAAGCTCGTGTAATTCATCATCATCCCGGCCGACACGGCCGCGAGCACGCCCGACAGGTCGAGGTGCTCGGCGAACAGATAGGCGGCGAACGGCACGAGCAGCGTCATCACGATCCCGGGGGCCGGGTCGCCTTCCTGCTCGGCGTTCAGGAAGCGCGTCGACAGCGCGCTGAACAGCCACGCGACGACCGCGCCCGTCGCCAGGCCGCCGGCCGCGACGATCACGAACGTGATCGACGCGTCGCGCAGTGAGAACACGCCCGTGAGCGCGGCCGCGACTGCGAACTTCAGCGCGACGAGGCCCGACGCATCGTTCATCAGCGCTTCGCCTTCGAGGATGTGCATCAGTTGCGGCGGAATCCGGCCACGGCCGGCGATGCCCGACAGCGCGACCGCGTCGGTGGGCGACAGCACGGCCGCGAGCGCGAACGCGATCGGCAGCGGCAACTCGGGTATCAGCCAGTGCGCGAAGTAGCCGACTGCGAGTACGGTCATGAACACGAGCCCGAACGCGAGCATCAGGATCGCGCGGCGCTGCAGGTACAGCTCGCGTTTCGGAATCCGCCAGCCGTCCGCGAACAGCAGCGGCGGAATGAACAGCAGCATGAAGATTTCGGGATCGAACGTGACGTGCAGGTTGAGCTTCGGCCACGCGAGCATCGCGCCGAACGCGATCTGCATCAGCGGCAGCGGAAGCCGCAACGGCAGCACGCGCGTGGCCGCGCCGGACAGCGCGACGGTGAGCAGCAGAATCAGGACTGTGAAGACGATTTCCATCGATACGGCAATTGTGGAGAATGAAACGACCGGACGGAGTTTAGCGTGACGACGTGACGGGCGCGTTCGAGTGCGCCGGTGCGCGTGCACGCAAACGGTGCATCCCGCCCGCGCCACACTGGTGCGGCGGCGCCGCACGCAGGCGTGGCGCGCGTGTTCAGCCCTTGCACGAAGCTTGCTTGATGCTT
Organism: Burkholderia ambifaria AMMD; assembly: GCF_000203915.1. Lineage (NCBI taxonomy): Bacteria > Pseudomonadati > Pseudomonadota > Betaproteobacteria > Burkholderiales > Burkholderiaceae > Burkholderia > Burkholderia ambifaria. The sequence continues at coordinate 3,295,592 of NC_008390.1, read as the reverse complement.
GCGTACCGTCCGGCACCGGCCGGACAACCGAGGATTCGACCATGACATTGCGCGCGCCATCTCGAACCACCGCCGCGTTCGGCTGCACCGCCAGGAGGAAGCCATGACGATCGTGCAGCAGGAGCGCCCGGCCACCGCGTCGCCGTATCGTTTCGAGCGGGAGATGAGCTCCGGCCTCGAACGTCTGGCGACGCGGCATCGCGACCTGTCGCTCACGACCGTGTTCCAGCCGATCTTCAGCTTGTCGCACCAGCGTGCGGTGGGCTACGAGGCGCTGTTGCGCGCGCATGACGCGCTCGACCGCGCGGTGTCGCCGCTCGACGTGTTCGGCGAGGCCGCGCGCCAGGGCGAGTTGCTGCAGCTCGACCGGCTCGCGCAGGCGCTGCATCTCGAGAACTTCGCGCTGCTCGGCGCCGAGCGCGAGTGGCTGTTCCTCAACGTGCATCCGGGCGTGCTCACCGATCCGTTCCAGGCCGCCGCGCTGCTCGCGAACCTGAAGCGGATCGGCATGCCGCCGCGTCGCGTCGTGCTCGAAGTACTCGAGCAGCGCGCGGAAGACGTCGAGCGGCTCGCCGAGGCCGTGCGCGAGTTCCGCGCGCAGGGCTTCCTGATCGCGCTCGACGATTTCGGCGCCGGCCACTCGAACCTCGAGCGGATCTGGCAGCTGAACCCCGACATCGTGAAGCTCGACCGGATCATGCTGTCCCACGCGGCGCACCGCACGGGGCTCACCGCGATCCTGCACGGGCTCGTCACGCTGCTGCACGAGGCCGGCAAGCTGGTGCTCGTCGAAGGGATCGAGACCGAGCACGACGCGCAGATCGCGCTGTCGTGCGAGGCCGATTTCGTGCAGGGCTATTACTTCGGCCGCCCGGCGCCCGGGCTGCCCGACAGCGCGGCGGCGACCGGCTGCATCGGCGAGCTGACCGAGCGCTTTCGCGAGCAGACCGAAGCGCGCGAGCGGCGCGACGCGCAGCGGCTCGCGCCGTACTTGCGCGCATTCGAGCGCGCGGCCGAGCGGGTGGCGGCCGGCGAGCCGCTCGACGAGGTGTGCTGGAACTTCCTCGCGCTCGACGCCGCCGCGCGCTGCTTCCTGCTCGACGCGCGGGGCCGCCAGGCAGGTCGTAACGTCGTGTTGCGCGCGGACCGCGCGCTCGCCGAGGCGCGCTTCTCGCCGCTGTCGGATGCGCAGGGGGCGAACTGGCTGCGCCGGCCGTACTTCCGCACGGCGATCGCCGAGCCGGGGCGCGTGCAGGTGACGCGTCCGTACCTGTCGATCAACGAGGCGCAGCCGTGCGTGACGCTGTCGGTGGCCGTGCGCATCGGCGACGCGCAGCACGTGCTGTGCGGCGATATCGACTGGTTCGACGAGGAGGTTGGCGGCGCGTAGCGCGGGAGTCGGGCGGGCGTCGGGCGGGCGTCGCGCTGGCGCGGTTCACGCCGCTCGGCTAGGATGCGCGAATTGTCCTGACGATTCGCGAGCCGCCGATGAACCGTACCGCCCGTTCCTCCGTCCTCCTCGAAGTGATCGCCACGACCGTCGGCGACGCGAAGGCCGCCACCCGCGCGGGCGCCGACCGCCTCGAACTCGTGACCGCGATCACCGAAGGCGGCCTGACGCCGAGCGTCGGCCTGATCGAGGCCGTCGTGGCCGCGGTGCCGATTCCGGTCAACGTGATCGTGCGCCCGCACAGCCGCTCGTTCGTCTACGACGCCGACGACCTGCGCGTGATCGAACGCGACGTGCGCGCGGCCGTCGCGGCCGGCGCGAACGGCGTCGTATTCGGGGCGCTCGATGCGCGCGGCGACGTCGATCTCGACGCGCTCGCCCGCATCGCGGCCGCCGCTGACGGGCGCGATCTGACGTTCCACCGCGCGTTCGACGTGTCACGCGACCTGAACGCCGCCTTCGACGCGCTGCTGCGCGTGCCGGCCGTCACGTCGGTGCTGACGTCGGGCGGCCATCCGTCGGTGCTCGACGCGGTCGCGACGATCACGCGGATGGTGCGGCAGGCGGCCGGCTCGACCTGCACGGTGCTGGCCGGCTCGGGGCTGACGGTCGATGCGGTCGGCGATTTCGTCCGCGCGACCGGCGTGCTCGCGGTGCATTTCGGCTCGGGCGTGCGGGTGCGCGGCGAGGTGCTGGCGCCCGTCGACGCCCAGCAGGTCGAGCGCGTGCGCGCGGCGCTCGACGGCGCGGCGGCGCACGTGTGACGCGCACGCTTCGCGACGCGCAGCGCGACCCGATGCGGACGATCGGGCAAGAAAAAGCCGGGGCATGCCCCGGCTTTTTCGTTGGTACGCGGTGCTGCCGCTTACGCGTTCGCCTGCATCGCGTCCGCGTCGCTCGCGCGGATGCCGAGGCGCTCGAACAGCGCGCGATCCTTCTGCGACTGCGGGTTGCTCGTCGTCAGCAGCTGGTCGCCGTAGAACATCGAGTTCGCGCCGGCGAGGAAGCACATCGCCTGCAGCCCGTCGTCGAGCTGCTCGCGGCCGGCCGACAGGCGCACGACGGCCTTCGGCATCGTGATGCGCGCGACCGCGATCGTGCGCACGAATTCGAACGGGTCGAGCGGTGCGGTGCCTTCGAGCGGCGTGCCTTCGATCGCGACGAGGTTGTTGATCGGCACCGAATCCGGATACGGGTTCAGGTTCGCGAGCTGCGAGATCAGGCCCGCGCGTTCGCGGCGCGATTCACCCATCCCGATGATGCCGCCGCAGCACACGTTGATGCCCGCGTCGCGCACGCGGTCGAGCGTGTCGAGGCGATCCTGGTACGTGCGCGTCGAGATCACCTGGCCGTAGAACTCCGGCGACGTGTCGAGGTTGTGGTTGTAGTAGTCGAGGCCCGCGTTCGCGAGTTCCTGCGCCTGTTCGTCTTCCAGCATGCCGAGCGTCATGCAGGTTTCGAGGCCGAGTTCCTTCACGCCACGCACCATCTCGGTCAGCGCTGGCATGTGGCGCTCCTTCGGGTTGCGCCATGCGGCGCCCATGCAGAAGCGGCTCGCGCCGTTCGCCTTCGCCGCGCGCGCGGCGTCGAGCACCGCGTCGACGTCCATCAGCTTCTCGGCCTTCAGGCCCGTGTCGTGGTGCGACGACTGCGAGCAGTAGCCGCAATCTTCCTCGCAGCCGCCCGTCTTGATCGACAGCAGCGTCGACAGCTGCACCGCGTTCGCGTCGAAGTGTTCGCGATGCACCTGCTGCGCGCGGAAGATCAGGTCGTTGAACGGCAGCTCGAACAGCGCGACGACGTCGGCGACGCGCCAGCGCTGCGAGGCCGGAGCGGCGACAGGAATCGCGTCGGGTTGCACGGTGGCGGTCTGGGCTTGGGTCATATCGTTTTCCTGTCCTGGACGGGGATGAGGGATCGGGGGATCTGTTTCTGTTGGGTCAATGCTGCGCGGCGCGCAGCGTCTCGACGAGCGCGGCGATGTCGAGCATCGCCGCGGCGGATTCGGCGGCGGCCGGGCTCATGTGCGGAATGCGGCCGAGCAGCGGCGCGCCGTGCTCGCGGGCGAGCCAGTCGCGAATCGTCGCGACGTTCTCGTCGGCGTACGACATCGCCGGGTCGACGTGGTTCGCGACCCAGCCGGCGAGCGTGAGGCCGCGCTGGCGAATCGCGTCGGCGGTGAGCAGCGCATGGCTGATGCAGCCGAGCCGCACGCCGACGACGAGCACCACCGGTAGGCCGAGCGCGACCGCGAGATCGGCCGTGTCCTGCGTGTCGGTGAGCGGCACGCGGAAGCCGCCGACGCCCTCGACGACGACGACGTCCGCGCGCGTCAGCGCTTCGCGATGGCACGCGACGATCGTGTCGATGTCGAGCGTCACGCCTTCCTGCGCGGCGACGATGTGCGGCGCGGCGGGCGCCTTCAGCAGGAACGGCGTGCGCAGCTCGGGCGGCAGCACGACGTTGGCGGCCGCGTCGAGCTGGTCGGCGTCCTCGTTGCGCCAGACACCGTCGCGTTCATACGCGCCCGCCGCGACGGGCTTCAGCGCGGCTGCACGCAGGCCATGCCGCGCGAAGCCGTGCAGCATCGCAGCCGAGACGAAGGTCTTGCCGATTTCGGTGTCGGTGCCGGTGACGAACAGCGAGAGCGGGGCGGTCATGCCGCAGTCTCCCGCCGGGCCGCCCCAAGGGAGGCTGCAGCCCCCTCGGGGGGCAGCGAACGCAGTGAGCGTGGGGGTTGTTCTGCATCCCGCCGGGCCGCCCCAACGGAGACTGCAGCCCCCTCGGGGGGCAGCGAACGCAGTGAGCGTGGGGGCTGTTCTGCCTCCCGCCGGGTCTGCCCCTCGCTGGCTTCGATCAAGGCTGCTTCGAGCCGTGCGAGATCGTCGAACGAATGCGCGGCCGACAGCGATACGCGCAGCCGCGACGTGCCGACGGGCACCGTCGGCGGCCGGATCGCGGGCACCCACAGGCCGTGCGCGTCGAGCGAGCGCATCGCCGCGAGCGTCGCATCGTTGCTGCCGATCACGAGCGGCTGCACGGCAGTGTGCGAGTCGACCGGCTGCCAGCGCGTCATGCGCAGCAGCGCGCGCGTGCGTTCGATCAGCGCGGCGAGATGCGCGCGTCGCGCGTCGCCTTCGTCGCCGGCGATCACCTTCAGGCTCGCCGATACCGCATGCGCGACGGCCGGCGGCGCGGCCGTCGTGAAGATGTAGCTGCGCGCGCGCTGGATCATCCATTCGATCACGGTCTCGTGCGCGATCACGAACGCGCCCGCGACGCCGGCGGCCTTGCCGAGCGTGCCGACGTAGATGAGATTCGGCGAGCGCAGCGCGGCGGCCGCGAGCGCGCCGCGGCCCTGGGGCCCCAGCACGCCGAAGCCGTGCGCGTCGTCGACGACGAGCCACGCGCCGTGGCGTTCGGCCAGCGCGACGAGTTCGGCGAGCGGCGCGATGTCGCCATCCATGCTGAACACGGTGTCGCTGACGATCAGTTTCGTTTCGGCGTCGGACGCGTCGAGCAGCGCGGCGAGCGCGGCCATGTCCGCATGCGGGTAGACCTGCACGTTCGCGCGCGACAGCCGCATGCCGTCGATCAGCGACGCGTGGTTCAGCGCATCGGAGAAGATCGTCGCGTGTTTGCCGGTGAGCGCCGTCATCGCGGCGAGGTTCGCCATGTAGCCGGTGCTGAAGTACAGCGCGCGCGGCGCATCGGAGAAGCCGCCCGCGAAGCCGGCGAGTTCGTCCTCGAGCGTGGCATGCGCGCGCGAATGGCCGCCGAGCAGATGCGAGCCGCCGCTGCCGGAGCCGTAGCGCCGCGCGCCTTCGGCGAACGCGGCGACGAGCGCCGGGTGCGCGGCGAGGCCGAGATAGTCGTTACTCGCGAAGCCGACGATGTCGCGGCCGTCGACGCGCATGTGCGCATCGCACGCGGTGTCGGCGGTGCGGCGCACGCGGCGCAACCCTTGTGCGTCGAGCTCGGCGAGGCCGCGTTGCAGCGTATCGAGCAGGTTCGTCGTTGCCGCCCCCTCGGGGGGCAGCGAACGAAGTGAACTTGGGGCCGTTTGTGTCATTGCATGATCTCCGCGAGCGTCGCATCCAGCGTGTCGCGCGTGCGCTGCGCAAGCCACGCGATGTCGTCGTCGCTCATCACGTACGGCGGCATCAGGTACACAGTCGTGCCGATCGGACGCAGCAGCAGTTCGCGTTCGAGCGCGCGCTCGAAGAAGCGCCGCGAGAAGCCGCGTGCCGCGTCGCCGTCGAGCGCGACGTCGAATGCGAACAGCGTGCCGCGCTCGCGCAGGTGACGCACCTGCGGGTGCGCGTCGAGCGGCGCGAGCGCGGCGCGCATCGCGGCCGACTTGCGCGTGTTGGCGGCGAGCACGTCGTCGCGCGCGAACAGGTCGAGCGTCGCGACCGCCGCGCGGCACGCGAGCGGGTTGCCCGTGTACGAATGCGAATGCAGGAAGCCGCGCGTCGTGTCGTCGTCGTAGAAGGCCGCGAACACGTCGTCGCGCGTGAGCACGAGCGACAGCGGCAGGTAGCCGCCGCTGATGCCCTTCGACAGGCACAGGAAATCGGGCCAGACGCCGGCCTGTTCGCACGCGAAGAAGGTGCCGGTGCGGCCGCAGCCGACCGCGATCTCGTCGGCGATCAGATGCACGCCGAATTCGTCGCACAGCGCGCGCAGCCCGCGCACGTACGACGGATCGTGCATCGCCATGCCGGCCGCGCATTGCACGAGCGGCTCGACGATCAGCGCGGCGATCCGGTCCGCGCGTTCGGCGAACAGGCGCCGCACGTCGTCGAGCGCGCGGCCCGCGACGTCGGCGGCCGTTTCGCCCGGCTGCGCGCCGCGCGCATCGGGCGACGCGACCACGTGTGCGTTGCGGATCAGCGGATCGTACGCATCCTTGAACAGCGCCACGTCGGTCACGCCGAGCGCGCCGATGGTCTCGCCGTGATAGCTGTTCGCGACGCACACGAACTCGCGCTTGTCCGCGCGGCCGCGGTTGCGCCACGCGTGGAAGCTCATCTTCAGCGCGATCTCGACCGCCGACGCGCCGTCCGACGCGAAGAACGCATGGCCGAGCGTGCGCGCGGTGAGCGCGTGCAGCCGCTCGGCGAGTTCGATCGCCGGCTCGTGCGTGCAGCCGGCGAGCATCGCGTGCTCGAGCGTGTCGAGCTGGTCCTTCAGTGCCGCGTTGATGTCCGGGTTCGCATGGCCGAACAGGTTCACCCACCATGAGCTGATCGCATCGAAGTAGCGGCGGCCGTCGCGGTCGTACAGCCACACGCCCGCGCCGCGCGCGACGGGAATGAGCGGCAGGCGCTCGTGGTGCTTCATCTGGGTGCAGGGATGCCAGACCGCGCGCAGGCTGCGCGCGACCCAGTCGTCGGTGGCTGGCGTACTCAAGGCGACTCCGGGGGGTAAAACGGCGGCGGGCATCGAACGGATGCCGCGCGGCGACAGACGGAAAACGCGCTGAGATTAGCGTGTTCCGCCGCGCGTTGCACTACCGGTTACAAACGCCGCAAAGCCTTGTCGGGCGGGAGTTCGGCGCAGATCCGGTGTGCTCGGAACGGTACGCGCCAGATATCCCGAAATGAGCGCAGATGACGACGTTCGAGTGAGACCCCCTGACAGAAAAAAATCGTGAGGCGGACCGGCGCGCGAGGACCAAAAATCGGGGCGGGAAGGGAAAAGGGGCGCGAGGCGCGACGCCGATGCAAGGGGCGGGCGAAGGGGATCGGGAAAGGCGCTGTGAAACGGCTTCACGGAGATCGTGGGGCGGCGCGCTTCGGCGGCTCACATGATCCGGCGCGCGGGCGCGAACGCCGCTGCGGGCCGCGCGAACATTCAGTACAGGGAGAGGAGCGAGAAGGGGCCGATGCCGAAAGCCCCGGATGCTGGCCGTCGCGATATGTGAACGCCGCTACAGGCCGCGCGAGCGTTCAGTACAGGGAGCGGAGCGAGAAGGGGACGATGCTGAAAGTCCCGGACGCCGGGCGTCGCGATATGCAAACGCCGCTGCGAGCCGCGCGAGCGTTCAGTACAGGGAGCAGGGAGAGGAGCAAAGGGGCTGATGTCGAAAGCCCCGGATGCCGGGCGTCGCGATATGCAAACGCCGCTGCGCGCCGCGCGAGCGCTCAGTTACCGGGAGCAGGGACAGAAGCGAAGAAGACGATGCCGAAACCGCCCGATCCTGGGCGTCGCCATCCGCCATCCGCGATCAGCGCGAAGCCAGCGCGTGCGTATCGGCGTCGCCGTTGTCGGCCGTCTGCGTCGCGCCGTTCCACACGACGCGGTCGTTCACCGCATACAGCCGGCACGCACCCGCACCCTGCTTCGTGCAGTTGTCGAGCGCGAGCGCCATCGGGTCGTCGCCGCCTTCGGCCCACGACCACGCGCCTTCGGCGGACACCGCGAACGCGCGGCTCGGATGCTGGCTCAGGAAGCGGCGATAGCCTTCGCGGCCGGCCGCGTCGAGGAACGGCACCGCCTCGACCGCATCGATCGACGCGTAGCCGGTCGCATTCGGCTCGTGCGGGTTCGCGACCGCATAGCGCACCGAGGTCGGCAGGCTCAGGTCCGCGAGGAACGCATGCACGGCCGGCCACCACACGGGCACGCCGTCGCGATCGACGATCAGCCGGTGCGCGTCGTCCTTGTAGCGGCCGAAATCGATGAACTGCGCCTGCGTGCCGTGCGACACGTACGCGTCGTGCATCTGCGCGACGAGCGCGGGCGTCCACACCGAATCGTTGTCGCCGTACAGCCACAGCGAGCGCACGGCCGTATGCGCGCCGTACTGGTCGAATGCTTCGACGAGATTGCGCTGCCAGCCGTCGCAGAGATCCTGGCGCAGCCCGCCGGAGAAGTTGATGATGCCGCGCACGCCGGGCGCCGCTTCGGTGCCGTACGCGACCGACGCGAGGCCGCCATGCGACGTGCCGGCGACGACGATGCGCGACGCATCGATGTACGACTGACGCGACATGTAGCGGACCGTCGCGGCGACGTCGGCGGCCTGCGCGAGGCCGTTCTTGCGGACGTTGCAGCCTTCCTGCTGGTACGTGCCGCCCGACCCGGCGAAGCCTTGGCGGTTCGGCGCGATCACCGCATAGCCGCGGCGCACGAATTCACGGGCGAACGCGAGCGGCCGGCTGCGCGGCTGCAGATGCAGATCGCCGGTGTTCTTGCCGTGGTTGAAGACGACGAGCGGGAACGGGCCGGGGCCGTCCGGCTTGAACAGCGTGGCCTCGAGCATCACGGTGCCCGACGCATCGGCCGGAATGCTGATGACTTGTTCGTTGAGGTTCGCGGCAACTTGCGGGAGGCGCGAATCGCCGTAATCGAAGCGCTCGGCATGGGCGAGCGAGCCGGCGGCTGCGGCCGCGCCGGTATTTGCGTTCGGCAGCGCACCGGCCTGAGCGGCCGACAGCGCACAGGCCGCCATCCATCCCACCAATACTTTGCTGAACGCCATTCGTAAGCCCTGCCATGCAACATGACCGATCCGAGGGGCCATCGTAGCCCGACAAATTCAGGTTGTGCAATGCGGGAATTACCCGGCGTCTGACACGGCAACTATTTGTCAGCGTTCACTTACTTCGCCGTCGACATAACGCCAGAAACCGTGCTCGTCGCGGGCGAAGCGACTCGTCTCGTGGAGCCGGTACGCGCGCCCGCCGACCTTGTAGCGGGCCACGAACTCGACCTCCGCGTGCCGTTCGTCCAGCAGCGCGTGGCGTTTGACCGCCAAGCCGAGCCAGCGCGGCGCGTCGGGCGCATTCGGGTCGGCATCGAGATCGGCCGGGCAGGTGCGTGCGTCCCAGGTCGCGCGCAGGTAGTCGGTCGCGCCGAGCACGTACGCAGTGTACCGCGAGCGCATCAACTCGAGCGCGGTGGGCGCGGCTTCGCCGCCGTCGATGAAGCGCCCGCAGCACGCCGCATAGCGCGGCGCCGGGGCTTTGCCGGCGGGAGTGGGGGACGCGCCGCCGCACGGGCACGCGTCAGGTCGGTTCAAATTCATGCGAATCGTGAATTAACGACGCCGGGTTGTCATGCCGGCTCACCAACTGAGCTCGACGCCGTCGTACTGGAAGAAACGGCCGTTGGCGCGGGACACGTCCGCGCCGGCTTCGGCGATCACGCGGCGCATGCCGGTCACGCTGGTTTCCGGATCGATCGCGGCCTGCGCGCCGCCCATGTCGGTGCGCACCCAGCCGGGATGGAGCGAGATGCACGCGGCGTGGCGCGTCTGCAGCGACGCGATGCGCAGCACGTCGTTCAGCGCGGCCTTGCTCGCACGGTACAGCCAGCCGGTCGTGCCGGTCGCTTCCGCGATGCTGCCCATCCGGCTCGAGACGACGGCCAGCACGCCGCGCGCGTCCTCGACGAGCGGCAGCAGGATCGGCAGCAGCTGCATCGGCCCGCGCACGTTCGTATGCATCACCGCGTCGAAATCCTCGGCGCCGATCGTCTCGACGCCTTCGGTGCGCGGCCCGTACACGCCCGACACGAGCACGGCCGCGTCGAGCCGTTCGCCGTCGAGCTTCCAGCCGAGCGCCGCGATCTGTTCGGGTTGCGCGATGTCGAGCGCATACGCTTGCGCGCCGAGTTCGCGCAGCGCGGCGAGCGATGCGTCGTCGCGGGCGGTCGCGATCACGTTCCAGCCGTCGCGGCGGTATTGCCGGACGAATTCGCGCCCCAAGCCGCGCGATGCGCCGACGATCAGTACGGTTTTCATGTTCGCCGCTCCTTTGCGTTGCACCGCCGTGGCGGCAGTGTCGGTGTCAGATCAGTTCGCTACCCGTCGCGGCCAGGCTCGCGTGCATCTTCAGCCGGAGGACGCGCGGCGCGTGTGCGCCGGCGCCGGTTACTTCGCGTCGCCGCACGCCGGCTTGAGCGTATCGGCGACCGCCTGCGCGACGTCGTCGAGCTGCGCGGCGTCCGCCGCGACCATGTCGTTGTCCGGCGCATGCTGGCCGCGCGCGGTGAGCGCCGCGACGCAGCGCTTGTAGGTTGCGTCGAGCGCGTCGAAGTTCGACACGGCCATCCCGAGGTTGCGCATCCGCCCGTCGTGCACGCCGTACACGAGGCCGTGCACGGTGAGCGACTGGCCGCGCGCCCACGCGTCGTTGACGATCGTCGTGCGGCACACGTTGACGACCTGCTCGATCGAGTTCAGTTCGATCAGGCGGCGATAGCGCGCCTCGCCGACCGGCCATTCGTCGAGCAGCGCCGCGTGGCGTTCGCGCACGTCCTGCACGTGGTGCAGCCAGTTGTCGGCGAGGCCGACGCGGCGGTTGTGCAGCGCTGCGTTCACGCCCGAGCAGCCGTAGTGGCCGACCACCATGATGTGCTTCACGCGCAGGATATCGACCGCGAACTGGATCACCGACAGGCAGTTCAGGTCGCTGTGCACGACGACGTTCGCGATGTTGCGGTGCACGAACACTTCGCCCGGCGGCAGGCCGATGATCTGGTTCGCGGGCACGCGCGAATCCGAGCAGCCGATCCACAGATATTCCGGCGCCTGCTGGTCGGCGAGACGCGCGAAGAAGTCGGGATCGTCGGCGAGCTGGCGCTTGACCCAGGCGTCGTTGTTGTCGAACAGGTGTGAAAGCGGATTGTCTTGAGTATTCATCGGGTGTGGATTCCGTTGGCGGAAAGCGGGTCGATAACGGTTCGATTCGATTGGATCCGGGCGTGCGATTCGGCCTGCGTCATGCAGCGCGCTGCGCATTGCCCGCGCTGTCGCCGTCGCCTGCGTCCGGCGTCGCGTCGAAGCGATCGGGGTAGCGCACGCTGAAACGCAGCGACACGTCGTACGGGAAAAAATCGGGCAGCTCGCCCTGCAGCAGCTTGTCCTTGCTGGCCTGCCACAGCGAGGCTTCGAAAAAGTCCGCGTGATGCTTCATGAAGACGGCCCGCACGCGCGGGTCGCCGAGCAGGAACGGTCCGTAGGTTTCCGGAAAGATGTCGTGCGGGCCCACGGTATACCACGGTTCGCCGGACAGTTCGTCTTCCTCGTTGCGCGGTGGCGGCACGCGCCGCACGTTGCAGTCGGTCAGGTATTCGATCTCGTCGTAGTCGTAGAACACGACGCGGCCGTGGCGCGTGACGCCGAAATTCTTGTACAGCATGTCGCCGGGGAAGATGTTGGCCTTCATCAACTCCTTCACCGCGTTGCCGTACTCCTTCACGCCGTGCTCGATCTCGGCGTCGGTGCCGTTCTGCAGGTACAGGTTGAGCGGGATCATCCGACGCTCGATGTACAGGTGCTTGATCACGAGGTTGCCGTCCTCGTATTCGAGCAGCGACGGCACCTCCTTCTCCAGCTCGCGCACGAGCGCATGGTCGAGCCGCGAGATCGGCAGCGCGACGCTCGAATACTCGAGCGTGTCGGCCATCCGTCCGAGACGGTCGTGGCGCTTCACGAGCTGGTACTTCTCCATGATCTGCTCGCGCGTCGTTTCCTTCGGCGGCGGGAAGTGATCCTTGATGATCTTGAACACGTACGGGAACGACGGCAGCGTGAACACGAGCATCACGAGGCCCTTGATCCCGGGCGCGATGATGAAGCGGTCGCTCGAATGCGACAGATGGTGCAGCAGGTCGCGGTAGAACAGGTTCTTGCCTTGCTTTTGCAGGCCGACCGACGTGTAGATCTCGGCCTTCGGCTTGCCCGGCATGATCGTGCAGAGAAACTCCACGTACGCGGACGGCACGCCCATGTCGACGAGGAAATACGAGTGCGAGAAGCTGAAGATGATCTGCAGCAGGTCGCGGCGCAGCAGCAAGGTGTCGAGCGCGAGCAGGCCCGGGCGCACGTGGCGGATCGGCACCGCGAACGGCAGCACGCGATCGGCGTTGATGATGCGGCCGACGATGTACGCGCTCTTGTTGCGGAAGAACAGCGACGACAGCACGTGAATCTGGAAATTCGGCGCGGCGTCGAACTCGCCGAATTCGTCGGTGATCGCCTGCATCACGCAGCCGATGTCGCGCGTGAGATCCTCGAACGGCGGCTCGAGCTGGAAGTTCGTGACGATGCGCTCGAGCGTGGCCGCGAGCCCGTCGGTGCCCGGGTAGTACGCGCGATAGGTCGGCTTCGCGGCCGGCTCGTCGTTCTCGAGGTATTCGGTCGAGATCGCGGGCCGCACGAAGATGAAATCGTTGCTGAAATACGAGCGGTGCAGGATCTTGCAGCACACCGAATTAAAGAACGTTTCCGCGCACTCCGGCTGGCGGTGCGACGTGAGCAGGCCGATGTAGTGCAGCTTGATCTGCTGCCACACTTCGTCGTCGATGTTCTCCGCGTCGTATTCGTCCTGCAGCACCTCGACGCATTCCTGCACACGATCGTCGTACGACGTGATCCGCTCGCGCGCCAGCCGCTGCAGCCCGTGCCAGTCGGCGCGCTCGTATAGCGTCTTCGCGTCGACCGCGGCTTCCCGGAAGATCCGGTAGTGACGGTCGAAGTTTTCGAGCATCGTCTGCGCGACGTCGAAACCGATCTGCGACGACAGCAGCTTGGGGAAGTGATTCATTGCGTGCAGGCTCGTTCGAGAGGGACTGTAAGCACCCGCCATTTTAGCGCCCAAGTCGGCATTTCAACGGGTTTCGGGGTCCGGCGCCAAGCGCCGTCAATGCGCGGGTTGTGCGCGGTTGCATGCCGTTCGGTGCATCTTCGCGTAAAGATACGGGTACGGAACGGATTCTGACACGAACTTTTTTGCGCGGCCGACGCCCGCCGGGCACGCGTTTCACGCGACGGCGATAGAATCGACGCGATGCCCGCCGCGGGCTGCCGCCCGCGCGCTCATGCAATCGCATTGCCCCCGCATACGTACCCCGCATTTGCAGCTGCATCTGCAACGACAACGACGAGACACCCGACCGATGAACGCACTGGAACACCAACTCGACTATCCCTTCGCCGACACGCTGCCCGCCGCGGGCGACACGTTCGAGGTCGCGCCCGGCGTGCGCTGGCTGCGCATGCCGCTGCCGTTTTCGCTCGATCACATCAATCTCTGGCTGCTGCGCGACGAGATCGATGGGCAGGCCGGCTGGACGGTCGTCGACTGCGGGATCTCGTCGGACGCGATCCGGACGCACTGGGAACAGATCTTCGATCGGCATCTCGACGGGCTGCCGGTGCTGCGCGTGCTCGTCACGCACTGCCATCCCGATCACTTCGGCCTCGCGAACTGGTTGTGCGAAGGCGGTGACCAAGGCCGCTGGAACGTGCGGCTGTGGATGACGCTCGGCGAATACATGTTCGGCTGCCTGATGGCGGCCGGCAACGGCTCGAACGCCGGCGGCGCGGCCGCGGCCGATCACTTCGCGCGCCACGGCCTGACCGATCCGGCCGCGCTCGAGAAACTCCGCAGCCGCCGCAGCTACTACTCGGATCTCGTGCCGGCCGTGCCGCCGCGCTACCGGCGCCTGCGCGAAGGCGACGCGGTGAAGATCGGCGCGCGCACGTGGCGCGTCGTCACCGGCTACGGCCATTCGCCTGAACATTGCGCGCTGCACAGCGAAGCGGACGGCGTGCTGATCTCCGGCGACATGGTGCTGCCGCGCATCTCGACCAATGTGTCGGTGTTCGATCTCGAACCGGAAGCGAACCCGCTCGCGCTGTACCTCGAATCGCTCGGCCGCTACGAAACGATGGCGCCCGACACGCTCGTGCTGCCGTCGCACGGCAAGCCGTTCCGCGGCGTGCGCACGCGCATCGCGCAACTGCGCGCGCACCACGACGCGCGGCTCGACGAAGTGCGCACGGCTTGCGCGGAGCAGCCGATGAGCGCCGCCGACATCGTGCCGATCATGTTCCGCCGCCGCGAGCTCGACATCCACCAGATGACGTTCGCGCTCGGCGAAGCGCTCGCCCACCTGAATCTGCTGTGGCTCGCGGGCGAACTCGTGCGCGAGCAGGGCGACGACGGCGTGATTCGCTACGCGCGGGCCTGATCGCCCCGGCCGCTCGATGCGCGGCGCTACGTCGTCGCCGTTTTCGCTTCAAGCGCCGTAGGCCACGCGATCCATGCCACGCAAACCGGATCACGCGTGGGCTTGCGAAGCTCGACGCATGATCCGGCTGACGGGAGAGGGGTGCATGGAAATGGATATCGATCCGCGCGCTCTATCGACGACACCGTGCTCGCGCTCGGTTTGATCGACGATTCGAGCCGCTCGGCAAAGCGAAATCCGCCGCCCTGACCGACCCTGGCGTGCGCGAATCGAAGCGCCTTTTCAGGCAGCGGCGCGCCGATTCCAATCCGGACGTCACGCGCAAAGGCGAGCGGTCGTGATCGTCGATCACGCGACGGGTTCGTAACGCCACCCGTCGCGCTGCCATTGCATCGTGTGCGTCGGTTCGAGCGCCGCAAGAAACGCGGCGTCGTGCGACGCGACCACGATCGCGCCGGGGAAGCCGGCCAGCGCGGCTTCGATCGCGCGCACCGATTCGAGATCGAGGTGATTGGTCGGCTCGTCGAGCAGCAGCAGCTGCGCGGGCGTGCCGCGCCACAACGCGCACGCGAGCGCGGCCTTCAGCCGTTCGCCGCCGCTCAGGCGGTGCACCGGCTGCGTCGCGCGTGCGGCATCGAGCTGCAGTAGCGCGAGCCGGCTGCGCAGTTCGCCTTCGGCGAGCGGCGTATCGAGCAGGCCCAACTGCTCGACGATCGAGCGCTCGGGGTCGAGCAGCGCGAGCCGCTGGTCGAGATACGCGGCGCTCACATGCGTCGTGCACGCACCGGAGCGTGGCGCGAGTTCGCCGGCGAGCATGCGCAGCAGCGTCGATTTTCCGCAGCCGTTCGGGCCCGTCAGCGCGATGCGCACCGGGCCGCTGGCCGACCACGTGATCGCGTCCGCCCGCCCGGCGGCATGCCACGGCAATTGCGCACGCTCGAGCGTGAACAGCTGGCGGCGGGCGCTGACCTCGGTGCCCGGCAACGACACGAGCACCGGCGCGTCGGCTTCGACGCGTGCGGCCGCCTCCTGCACGCGCTCGTCGAGCGTCTCCTTGAAGTCGTTCTGATGACGCCGGACCTGCCCCATGATGTTGCGCGCCGCGCCCTTGCGACGCTGACGTGCCATCGACGACAGGTTGGCCGCCTTCGCGTCGCGCAGCGCGCCGGCCGCGTGGCGCTGGATCGTGTCGTGTTCCTGTTCGAGCCGGCGTCTCACGCGCCCGCGCTCTGCATGCGCATGCTCGAGCGCGGCCTGCGCGGCATCCTGTTCCGCGTCGCGCTGGGCGCGGTACAGCGCGTAGTTGCCGCCATACGCGCGCACACCGTGCGGCGTCAGTTCGACGATGCGCTGCACGTGCGCGAGCAACGCGCGGTCATGGCTGACGATCACGACGCCGCCGCGCCAGCCGTCGAGCGCCGCGCGCAGCCACGCGCGGCCCGCTGCATCGAGATGGTTGGTCGGTTCGTCGAGCACCAGCAGCCCGGCGTCCGACAGCAACGCGCCGATCAGCGCGACGCGCGCCAACTGGCCGCCGCTCAGCGCGTGCGCCGGCGTGTCGGCGCGCACGTCGTGCAGCCCGGCCGCGTCGAGCGCCGCGCGCAGCCGCTCGACGAGGTCCCAGCGATCGCCGATCAGGTCGAAGTCGAGCGCGTGCGCGCGGCCGTCCGCGAGGCGCGCCAGGGCCGCGAGCGGCGCATCGAGCGCGGCGATTTCGGCTACGGTGCGCGTGCCGGCCGGCGCGTCGTCGTGCTGCTGCGCGACGTACACGACGGGCGTGTGCCGGTCGATCGTGCCCGCGCTGGGCGTGCGCCGGCCCGCGATCAGTTGCGCGAGCAGGCTCTTGCCGACGCCGTTGCGGCCGACGATGCCCGTCGGCGTGCGATCGATGGAAAGGTCGAGCGAATCGAACAGCGTGACGCCGTCGTCGAAGCGGAAGGAAACGTGATGAAGCGCGACGAGCGCGCCGATGGGCGTGGCAGCAGCCATAAGCACCTCCGAAAATGTGTGAAACCCTTCGCGCGGCGTGCGTGGCACGGCGGCGAAAACATTTTTGGGAAGGCTTAGTTGTTCACTTTGGCTGGCGTCCGGTATGAGGAATGAGCGCGCAGTGTAGCAAGCACGCCGCGCGGGCCGCAAGCGACGGGCCGGGATGCCGTCGCTTGCGCGCCACGCGCGGTTACTGCACGGAGACGGTCGTGAAGTTCTGGCGGCCGAACGGACTGACGTGATAGCCGCTCACGTTCGGGCGCGTGAGCGCGGCGGCGGTCGGGTAGCCGAGCGGAATCCACAGCGCCTGGTCGTGGATCACCTTCTGCGCCGATTCGTACAGCTTCGCGCGCTTGGCCTGATCGGCGGTCGCCTTGCCGTCGGCGATCAGCTTGTCGAGCTGCGCGTCGCAGAAGCGCGCGAAGTTGATGCCCGACTTCACCGCGTTGCAGCTGAACAGCGGCGACAGGTAATTGTCCGGATCGCCGTTGTCGCCGGCCCAGCCCATGAACAGCATGTCATGCTGGCCGAGCTTCGCCTGCTTGATCAGCTCGCCCCATTCGATCACCTTCACCTCGGCCTTCACGCCGATCTTCGCGAGGTCGGCCTGCAGCAGCTCCGCGCCGGCCTTCGGGTTCGGGTTCAGCACGCTGCCCGTCGGGCGCGTCCAGATCGTCGTCGAGAAGCCGTTCGGGAACCCGGCCGACGCGAGCAGCTGCTTCGCCTTCGCGGGATCGTACGCATACGGCGCGATGTCCTTCGCGTAGCTCCACGTGTTCGGCGGATACGGGTTGTTCGCGGCGGTCGCCGTGTTGTCGAACACGACCTTCAGGTAGGTCGTGCGGTCGAACGCGAGGTTCAGCGCCTCGCGCACCTTCTCGTTGTCGAGCGGCTTCTTCTGCGTGTTCAGCGCGACGAACGCGGTCATGAACGCGGGCGTCTGCACGACCTTCAGCGCGCTTTCGCCCTTCGCGGCGAGCACGTCCTGCGGCTTCGGCGACAGCGCGATCTGGCATTCGCCGGCCTTCACCTTCTGCATGCGCACGGACGCGTCCGGCGTGATCGCGTAGATCAGCCGGTCGACCTTCGGCTTCGTGCCCCAGTAGGTCGGGTTCACGTCGTAGCGGATCAGCGCGTCCTTCGTGTAGCTCTTCAGCACGAACGGGCCGGTGCCGACCGGCTTCGCGTTTAGATCGGCCTGCTTGCCGGCCTTCAGCAGCTGGTCCGCGTATTCGGCCGAGTAGATCGACGCGAAGCCCATCGTCAGGATCGACACGAACGTCGCGTTCGGCTCGTTCAGCACGAACTTCACCGTGCTGTCGTCGACCTTCGTGACCGACTTCACGAGCTTCACGAGGCCCATCGACTGCGCGTGCGGAAAGCCGCTCGCGCCGGCCACCTTGTGCCACGGGTTCGCGTCGTCGAGCATCCGCGAGAACGTGAACACGACGTCGTCCGCGTTCAGCGGGCGGCCCGGCTTGAAGTAGTCGGTCGTCTGGAACGCGACGTTCGGCCGCAGGTGGAACGTGTACGTGAGACCGTCGGCGCTGGCTTCCCATTTGTCGGCGAGCGCCGGCACGACCTTCTTCGCGGCTTCGTCGTACGACACGAGCGTGTTGAAGATCACGTCGGCCGACGCATTGGTGGTGACGAGTGAGTTGTACTGCACGACGTCGAAGCCGTCCGGGCTCGATTCCGTGCAGACGGTGAGCGGCTTGGCGACGGCGAGGCCGGGAGCGGCGAGGGCGGCGGCGAGCGCGGCCGCGGTGAACAGCTTGGCGTGCATAGGTTCTCCCACGTGACTTGTGATTTTTGCCGGATGTCGGAATGCATGCGGAATGCAGGCGCGGCCCGGTGGTGGACGGGGCGGCGCGGCTGGCGAATAGCATACCGGCAAAGCGCGCGGCGCGTGAAAAAAGGCGTCGGAACGCGGTGAATTGAGCGAACAACGGCTGCGTTCGCGACGGAATGCGTGCTGGGGCTGCGGGGCGGGAGGGAGAAGGCGCAGCGCCGGTCCGGCACGCACGGCGTGCCGGATGCGCGACGCACTCAGTGCGCGCCGGCCTTCGGCTTGCGCGGCGCCTTCTCGAACAGGCGGTCGTAGAGCCAGCGCGGCAACACGTGCAGCACCTTCGCGACGACGCCCATCTGCCACGGAATCACGCGGAACGCGTGCTGCCGCGCGATCGCCTGCGCGGCGCGGGCCGCGAAGCGATCGGCGTCCATCAGGAACGGCATCCGGTACGGGTTGTGCGCGGTCATCGGCGTGCGGATATAGCCGGGAGCGATCGTCACGACGCCGACACCGGCCGGCCGCAGCTCGACGCGCAGCGCCTCGAGATACTTGATCGCGGCCGACTTCGACGCGCTGTATGCGCCGGAGCCCGGCAGGCCGCGCACGCCGGCGACGCTCGCGACGCCGACCAGCGTGCCGTGGCGCGCGGCCGTCATCGGGCCGACGAACGGCTCGAACGTCGCGACCATCCCGTAGTAGTTGATGTCCATCACGTCGCGGAACGTGGCGAGGTCGCCCTGGCCCGTGACGGCGCCCTGGCTGATGCCCGCGTTCGCGATCACGACGTCGGGGCAGCCGTGCGCGGCGATGAACGACGCGGCGGCCGTCGCGAGCGCATCGGCGTCGCGCACGTCGGCGGAGTAGACGGAGACGGACAGCTTGGGGAAGCGTCGCGCGAACGCATCGAGGGCATCGGTGCGGCGCGCGACGAGGGCGAGCGTGGCGCCCTGGCGGGCGTATTCCTCGGCCATCGCGAGGCCGAGGCCGCTCGACGCGCCGGTGATGAAGACCTTCAGCGGAGTAGTCATGCCGGCGCGCGGGCGGGGATCAGAGCTTCTTGTCCTGAACCTGCTTCACGAGGTAGTCGAGCACTTGAGCGGTGCCCGGGATGCTGTTCGTGTAAGCCGGGCCCGTCTTGTACTTGCCCTGGACGACGACCGTCGGCACGCCGTCGATCGCGTAGCTCTTCAGCAGCTCGGCCGACTGCTTCACCTGGCCCTGCACGCTGAACGAGTTGTACGCGTCCATGAACTGCTTCTTGTCGACGCCCTGCGTCGCCAGGAAGTCGGCCTGCGCCTGCGGCGTCAGCAGGTAGTTCTTCTGCTTGTGGATCGCGTTGAAGATCGCCGGCGTGACCTTCTCCGAGATGCCGAGCGCGGACACCGCGTAGAACAGCTTCGAGTGCGGGATGAAATCGTCGCGGAACGCGACCGGCACGCGCTTGAAGTCGATGTTGTTGCCCTGCTTCTTCACCCAGGCCTCGATCGTCGGCTCGAATTCGTAGCAGTGCGGGCAGCCGTACCAGAAGAACTCGATGACCTCGACCTTGCCGGCCGGCGCGGACACCGGCTGCGGCGACTTCATCACCTCGAAGTCCTTGCCGGACACGGGCGCGGCGGGCGACGCCTGGGCGAAGCCCGCGGCGGCCAGGCCGAGGGACAGAAGGAGCGTGCTAAGTAGTTTTTTCATGTTGTAAGCGTCGAATCAGTTGCTTGGATGACGAAACGTAACGGGTTCTGCGTGGGCGCGGCTGGTTGCTTACTGCTTCGTGAAGCGGATCACCGCCGTGTCGACACCTGCATCGGACAGCCGCTGACGGGCCGAGTTCATATCCTCGAACTTCGAGAACGGGCCGACGCGCACGCGGAAATAGGTCACGCCGCTGACATCGCGCTTCGACACCTTCGACTCGAAGCCCTGGAAGCCGAGGCGCGCGCGCTGCTGCTCGGCGTCGCCTTCCGTCTTGTACGCGCCGACCTGCAGGAAGTAGCCGGTGTTCGCGTCGTTCGCGGTCGGCGGCTTCGCTGCCGCGGCGGACGTGGCGGATGTTGCGGACGGCGCCGGCTTCGGCGTGTTCGCGGCCAGTTGCTGTTGCTGCTGTTTCTGCGCGGCCGCCTGCTGCGCCTGCTTCTGCGCGGCGAAGCGCGCGAGATCGTCCTCGCCGCCTTGCTGCTGTTGCTGCGCTTGTTGCGTCTTCTTCGGCGGCGGCGTGTTGTCGGCCGGCTTCGGCGCGACGGCGACGCCGTTGCCCGACGTCGCATTGTTCGAGGCCGTGGTGTTGGAGCCGTTCGCGTTGCCCGACGGCGGCACCTCGACGATCTGCGGTTCGGGCAGCAGGCCACCCTGGGTCTGGTTCGCGGCCTGGCCGGGCGCGGTGTTGGGCGGCGCGGGCTGCGCGGCCTGAGGCACCGGCTGGCCGGGCGTCTTGCCCTGCAGCGCGCGGTTCGGGTCGAACTGCTGCGGCTGGCTCGCGCCGGTGTCGGTCGGCGGCGGTGCGACCTTCGACACGAACGGCGACGGCGAACGCGTGATGTAGAGCGCCACCACCACCGCGATCGCGAGGCCGACGATCAGGCCCAGCACGATTCCAAGAAATGTCCCTCCGGCTTGTTTCGATTGCTTCGAAGTTCGGCGTGGTTGTGCCATTGCTTGAGTCACCTGCAAAAAGAATCGTGAAAAGGCCGGGGCAGGCGCTCCTGCCGCGGCCATTCGCTGCCCCGTTCGGGCCGCTTACATCTTGGCGGGCGCGGACACGCCGAGCACCGCCAGACCATTCTCGAGCACCTGCCGGGTCGCGGCGAGGAGCGCGGCGCGCGCGTTGCGCGGTGCTTCGTCGTCGACCAGCACGCGCTCCGCATTGTAGAACGAGTGGAATTCACCAGCGAGATCGCGCAGGTAGAACGCGACCGCATGCGGCGCGAGTTCCTTCGCCGCGTGCGTGAGCATGTCCGGATACTCGGCGAGCTTCTGCATCAGCGACACGGCCTGCGCGCTCGTGAGTTGCGACAGGTCGGCGCCCGGCAGCTGCGCCACGTCGACGTTGTAGCGCGACTTCAGTTCGTTGAGCACCGAGCAGATGCGCGCATGCGCGTACTGGACGTAATAGACCGGATTCTCGTCGTTCTGTTTCAGCGCGAGGTCGATGTCGAACACGAATTCGGTGTCGGCCTTGCGGGAGATCAGGAAGAAACGGACCGCGTCGCGGCCGCGCGTGATGGTCGCCTCGTCGATCAGGTCGGGTGCCGCTTCCTGGCCCGGCGCCGCGCCGCCCGACCATTCGATCAGGTCGCGCACCGTCACGTAGCTGCCCGCGCGCTTCGACAGCTTCACTTCCTGGCCGTCGCGCATCACGGTGACCATCTTGTGCAGCACGTAGTCGGGATAGCCCTTCGGGATGCCGACGTGCAGACCCTGCAGGCCCGCGCGCACGCGCGCGATCGTGCCGTGGTGGTCCGAGCCCTGGATGTTGATCACCTGCGTGAAGCCGCGCTCCCATTTCGTCACGTGGTACGCGACGTCCGGCACGAAGTACGTGTACGTGCCGTCCGACTTGCGCATCACGCGATCCTTGTCGTCGCCTTCGTCGGTCGTGCGCAGCCACAGCGCGCCGTCCTGCTCGTAGGTCATGCCGGCCTTGACCAGCGCATCGACCGTCTTCTCGACCCGGCCTTCGCTGTACAGCGACGACTCGAGGTAGTACTGGTCGAACTTCACGCCGAATGCCTGCAGATCCATGTCCTGCTCGTGCCGCAGATACGCGACCGCGAACTTGCGGATCGCGTCGAGATCGTCGATGTCGCCCGCGCCCGTGACCGGCTCGCCATCCTTCGCGGCGACCGTCTCGCGGTTCAGGTAGTCGCGGGCGATGTCGGCGATGTATTCGCCGTTGTACGCGGCTTCCGGCCAGCCCGCGTCGCCCGGCTTCAGGCCGCGCGCGCGCGCCTGCGTCGAGATCGCCAGGTTGCCGATCTGCACGCCGGCATCGTTGTAGTAGAACTCGCGGTGCACCGCGTAGCCCTGGCTCGCGATCACGTTCGCGAGCACGTCGCCGAGGGCCGCCTGGCGGCCGTGGCCGACGTGCAGCGGGCCGGTCGGGTTGGCCGACACGAATTCGAGCAGCACCTGCTTGCCCTTTTCGCGGTCCGACGTGCCGAACGCGCGGCCCTGCTCGAACACGGCGGCGATCACCGCCTGTTTCGCGGCGGCCGTCAGGCGCAGGTTGATGAAGCCGGGGCCGGCGATGTCGGCCGCATCGACGAGCCCTTGCGCGGCCGGCTGGGCCGTGAGGGCGGCGACGATCTTCTCGGCGAGCTGGCGCGGGTTCGTGCCGAGCGGCTTGGCGAGCTGCATCGCGACGTTGCACGCGACGTCGCCGTGCGCGGCGACCTTCGGGCGCTCCAGCGTGATGGCCGGGGCGACGAACGCTGCGTCGGCGCCTTTCAGCGCGTGTGCGACCTGCGTGACGCTATCCGCGAGCAGGGCTTCGAGGGTCTGTTTGTGTGCTGGCAGCATGCTGGTAGAAGGCTTCGTTGGTGGCTGCCGGAAACACCGGCCGGCCGGCGCGCTTTTTAAGCGCGCGTTTCAGGGATCGCAGAATTTTAACAGGTGCTAATATGCCGCTCAGGCGCCCCGGCTTCGTGAGGCCGCACGCCGGTCTGCCGGCGTCCCCCCAACCGCGCCGGGCAGGCACAACAAGATGAAAAGGGAATTGTCATGATTACGTTCAAGAGCAAGGCGGCACAGGATCTCGACGTGCTGAAGGATTTCGCCGTGTATGTGCTGGGTCTCGTCGGCAAGCAGCTGGGCGAGCGCGGTGTGATTACGCACGACGAACTGGACCACGCAATCGCCAAGCTGGAAGGCGCGGTCGCGCAGGCGAGGCAGGAGCGCGCCGAGCACGCGGGCCACTTCCACGAGGACGACGACGACCACGCGCACCACGAAGTGCCGCCGAGCCTCGCACAGCGCGTCGCACCCTTCCTCACGATGCTGCGCGAAGCGAAGGCCGGCCAGGCCGACGTGCACTGGGGCTTCTGAACTTCCTTGCCCGCCCGATCGAAAGATCGTCGGCAACGCAAAAAAAGCCCGCTTTCGAGCGGGCTTTTCATTTCCTCTGACGAAATGGCGGGCCGCCCGCCCGCCGGCATCGGTCAGAGCTGCGGCGCGAGCGCGCGCCGGGCGTCGGCGAGCGACAGCGACATCCGCCGCGCGTAGTCGTCGAGCTGATCCTGCCCGATTTTGCCGACCGAGAAATAGCGGCTGTCCGGATGCGCGAGATAGAAGCCCGACACGCTCGCCGCCGGCAGCATCGCCAGCGATTCGGTCACGCTCATTCCGATCTCTTCCGCATGCAGCGCGGCGAACATGTCGCGCTTCACGAGGTGGTCGGGGCAGGCCGGGTAGCCGGGCGCCGGGCGGATGCCCGCGTACTTTTCGGCGATCAGCGCATCGTTGTCGAGCGTCTCGCCGCTCGCATAGCCCCACAGCTCGCGGCGCACGCGCGCGTGCATCGCCTCGGCGAATGCTTCCGCGAAGCGGTCGGCGAGCGCCTTCAGCATGATCGCGCTGTAGTCGTCGTGGTCGGCCTCGAACTGCTTTTCCTTCACGTCGACGCCGAGGCCGGCCGTGACCGCGAACATCCCGATGTAGTCGGCGACGCCCGATTCCTTCGGCGCGATGAAGTCGGCGAGCGAGCGGTTCGGGCGCATCACGCCGTCGACCACCGGACGCACGCTCTGCTGGCGCAGGTTGCGCCACGTGAGCAGCACTTTGGAGCGCGAATCGTCGGTGTAGATCTCGATGTCGTCGTCGTTGACCGTGTTCGCCGGCAGCAGCGAGATCACGCCGTTCGCGGTGAGCCAGCGGCCCTGGATCAGGCGGGCGAGCATCGACTTCGCGTCGGAGAACACGCGCCGCGCCGATTCGCCGACGATCTCGTCGTTCAGGATCGCCGGGTACGGGCCCGCGAGATCCCAGGTCTGGAAGAACGGGCCCCAGTCGATGTAGTTCGCGAGCTCGTTCAGGTCGTAGTTCTTGAACACGCGGCGGCCGATGAACTTCGGCTTCACGGGCCGGTAGCCCGCCCAGTCGAGCTTCGCCTTGTTCGCGCGCGCCTCGGCGAGCGTGACCATCGGCTGGGCCTTGCGGTTCGCGTGCTGTTCGCGGATCCGTTCGTAATCCGACTTCAATTCGTCGAGGTACTTCGTCGCGCCTTCGTCCGACAGCAGGCTCGATGCGACCGACACCGAGCGCGATGCGTCGGGCACGTAGACGACCGGGCCTTCGTAATGCGGCGCGATCTTCACGGCCGTGTGCACGCGCGAGGTCGTCGCGCCGCCGATCAGGAGCGGAATCTTCTTCACGCGGAAGTAGTCGTCGCGCTGCATTTCGGACGCGACGTACGCCATTTCCTCGAGGCTCGGCGTGATGAGGCCAGACAGCCCGATGATGTCCGCGCCCTCGACCTTCGCCTTCGCGAGGATCTCGTTGCACGGGACCATCACGCCCATGTTGACGACTTCGAAGTTGTTGCACTGGAGCACGACCGACACGATGTTCTTGCCGATGTCATGCACGTCGCCCTTCACGGTCGCGATGACGATCTTGCCCTTCGCGCGCACGTCGCCGCCCGCTTCGGCGAGCAGCCGTTTTTCTTCCTCGATGAACGGGATCAGGTGCGCGACGGCCTGCTTCATCACGCGCGCCGACTTCACGACCTGCGGCAGGAACATCTTGCCCTGGCCGAACAGGTCGCCGACGATGTTCATCCCGTCCATCAGCGGGCCTTCGATCACGTTGATCGGGCGGCCGCCGGCAGCGGCGATCTTCGCGCGCACCTCTTCCGTATCCTCGACGATGAAGTTCGTGATGCCGTGCACGAGCGCATGCGAAAGCCGCTTCTCGACCGGCTGATTGCGCCACTCGAGGTTCTCTTCCTTCTTCGCGCCGCCCGCCTTGAACTTGTCGGCGATTTCGAGCAGGCGGTCGGTGGAATCGTCACGGCGGTTCAGGATCACGTCCTCGACCCGCTCGCGCAGTTCCGCGTCGAGATCGGCGTACACGCCGAGCTGGCCCGCGTTCACGATGCCCATGTCCATCCCCGCCTGGATCGCGTGGTACAGGAACACGGTGTGGATCGCCTCGCGCACCGGGTCGTTGCCGCGGAACGAGAACGACACGTTCGACACGCCGCCGCTCACCTTCGCGTACGGCAGGTTCTGCTTGATCCAGCGGGTCGCCTCGATGAAGTCGACCGCGTAGTTGTTGTGCTCCTCGATGCCGGTCGCGACCGCGAAGATGTTCGGGTCGAAGATGATGTCTTCCGGCGGGAAGCCGACTTCGTTCACGAGAAAGTCGTACGAGCGCTTGCAGATCTCGGTCTTGCGCGCGTAGGTATCGGCCTGGCCCGTCTCGTCGAACGCCATCACGACCGCGGCCGCGCCGTAGCGGCGGATCAGGTTCGCGTGATGGCGGAACGCTTCCTCGCCTTCCTTCAGCGAGATCGAGTTCACGATCGCCTTGCCCTGCACGCACTTGAGGCCGGCCTCGATCACTTCCCACTTCGACGAGTCGATCATGATCGGCACGCGCGCGATGTCCGGCTCGGATGCGATCAGGTTCAGGAAGCGCACCATCGCCGCCTTCGAATCGAGCATCGCTTCGTCCATGTTGATGTCGATCACCTGCGCGCCGTTCTCGACCTGCTGGCGCGCGACGGCGAGCGCCTCGTCGAACTGGCCGTTCAGGATCATCCGCGCGAACGCCTTCGAGCCGGTGACGTTGGTGCGTTCGCCGACGTTGATGAAGAGCGTCCCGGACGTGACGTTGAACGGCTCGAGGCCGGCAAGGCGCATCATGTGATCGGTCATGGCGGTGCGAATTCGTGTGAGGTAGGGCGGGCGTTGGGGCGGTCGGTCAGGCGGCGTCGCTGTAGTGGCTCGGCCAGCGGCGCGGTTTCACGTCGGCGAGCGCCTTCGCGATCTCGGCGATGTGCTCGGGCGTCGTGCCGCAGCAGCCGCCCGCGAGGTTGACGAGCCCGGCTTGCGCGAATTCCTTCAGCAGGCCCGACGTGACGTCCGGCGTCTCGTCGAAACCGGTGTCGCTCATCGGGTTCGGCAGGCCCGCGTTCGGGTAGCACGACACGTAGGTGTCGCACAGCTTCGCGAGTTCGGCGATGTACGGGCGCATCAGCGCCGCGCCGAGCGCGCAGTTCAGGCCGAACGTGAGCGGCTTCGCGTGGCGCAGCGAATTCCAGAACGCCTCGACCGTCTGGCCCGACAGGATGCGGCCCGACGCGTCGGTCACGGTGCCCGAGATCATGATCGGCAGGCGCTCGCCGGTGTCCTCGAACAATTCGTCGAGCGCGAACAGCGCGGCCTTCGCGTTCAGCGTGTCGAAGATCGTCTCGACGAGGAACAGGTCGACGCCGCCGTCGAGTAGCGCCTTCGCCTGCTGGTAATACGCGCTGCGCAGTTCGTCAAACGTGACGTTGCGCGCGCCCGGGTCGTTGACGTCCGGCGAGATGCTCGCCGTCTTCGGCGTCGGCCCGATCGCGCCCGCGACGAAGCGCGGTTTGTCCGGCGTCGCGTAGCGCACGGCCGATTCGCGCGCGAGCCGCGCCGATTCGACGTTCATCTCGACGACGAGGTCTTCCATCCCGTAGTCGGCCTGCGCGACCGTCGTCGCGCCGAACGTGTTGGTTTCGACGATGTCCGCGCCGGCCGCGAAGTACTGGTCGTGGATCTCGCGGATGATCTGCGGCTGCGTGAGCGACAGCAGCTCGTTGTTGCCCTTGATGTCGCGCGGGAAATCCTTGAAGCGCTCGCCGCGATAGGCGGCCTCGTCGAGTTTGTAGCGCTGGATCATCGTGCCCATCGCGCCGTCGAGGATCAGGATGCGCGATTTCAGCAGCGCGGGCAGTTCGGCGCCGCGCGTGTAGCGCGCGTCGAGCGGGACGGAAGCAGCGAGAGGGGTCGCAGACATGGCGGAAGACCGGCGAAGACGGGAAAACCGTCATTGTAGCCGGTGCGCCGGGGCGCCGCCCGGGCTCGCGCGGCGCGGGCAGCGGGGCCGGCGCGACGCGCGCGGGCGAGGGTTGTTCGCGCAACGAAGGCGCGCCCGGCCGCGCACGGGCCCCATCAAACGAAAACCCCCGCCGGCGAACCGGACGGGGGCGTGGATCAGAGTGCTCGCGGCGCCGCGCAACGCGCGGCGATGGGCCCGGCGATGCGCCGGACCGGATGTCGTCAGTGCAGGACGACGGGCATCATCATCAGGCTGTCGAACTGTCCGAGGAATTCGTCCACTTCGTCGAGCGACGGCTCGTCCTCGATCAGCTGCTTCACGTGTGCGCGGAAACGCTCGGCAAGTTCGCCGTCGATGAAGATTTCGCGCTGCGCGTTCTTGTCGACGATTTCGTATCCGCCGGCATTCATCAGATGGTGACCGGCCTGCGGCGCAAATTCGACGACGCAGTAATTGGGGCTGTTGTAGATCATTTGCATGGCGGCACTCCTCTTCGCAGTGGCATCTGGCCTTGTTGCTCCGTAGGTGGGGCAGGCCGTGCCGGTTTCAAGGGGCTTGCGCTGCACACCCCGTTCTCCCGTTTGCGTGGGGTGTATTGGTTAGAAGCCGATGTCTATCAAACGTTTCTTATTGTGATCCGGTGCACTGAAATAGTTGTTAAAGAGTGTCATCGGCCATTTTCGGCCAACAACTTTAATCGGTCGAAATTGCCGATCTGTTGGTCATCACGGCGCGGGCGGCGTCGACGCAGGCGGTGAACCCGTGGGCGCCGACGGTTGCACGTCCGCCGGCGGCGCGGGTTGTGGCGGTTGTGCCGGCTCCGCGGCGGGTGCCACGGTGGCCGGGGTACTGGCGGGCGCGCTGTCGGGCGCATTTGTTGCGCGTGGCGTCACCCCGTCGGCCGGTGCGTCCGGCGGCGCAAGCCGGCCATGCCAAAGCAATTCGATCTGCGCACCGTTCGGTTCCGATTGTACGAGCCTTGCGGGCAACCAGTCGAGCGACGGCGCGAGCCACATGTCGATGCGGCGCGTGTCGCCGGCGCGGCGCGGCAACCGCATGAAGTGGCGCGCGCGCACGATGCCCGTTTGCGTCTGCACGTCCTCGTCGCCGATCACCGTGATCGGCCAGGTCTCGCCGCTGTTGTTGTCGATCACGAAGAACTGTTGCGTGACGCCCGGCTTGTACGCGGACGGATTGCCGCGCACGAGCCCCGACAACTGCATCAGCATGCTGAAGCGATCCTGCACGCCGTCGGGCAGCGGCGCGTTGTTCGGCGTGCGCGTGAAGACGACCTGACGAATCTCGCGGTTGAAGATCGCGATGTCCTCGGGGCGCTTGCCGCGTTTCTCGACATATCGGTCGGGGGCCACACCGAACGCGTCGATGCGGCCTTCGCTGCGGTACGTGAACGGACCGACGAACGGCACGGGCATCGACACCGACAGGTCGTAGGTGTGTCCGTCGGTGCGCCAGTGGATCGTGCCGATCATGTTCTGCATCCCGTTGTAGAACGTATCGTATTGCAGATCGCCGGATGACGGCGCCACGAACTTCACGCCGCTCGTCGCGGGGCCCGGCGTGGCGGCACTGCTGGCGCCGTCGGCCGGTGCCGCATTCGCGCCCGATGCGCCTGCCGTGCCGCTCGCGGCGGAGGCGGCGGCCGGCGGCGGCTCGCCGTGCTCGGCCGTCTGCGTCGACGTCAGCACGGGCTCGGGCGACGGCGCGAGCTTCGGTGCGGCGGGAGCCGGCTTCGCCGGCGCAGGCTCGGCATGATGTTCGGCTGGAGGTTCGACCGGCTTCGGCGCGGGCTGGCGCTCGATCGGCTGCGGCTTCAGCAATTCGATCTGCACCGGGATCTCGGCGGGTGCGGGCGGCGTGAACGATTCGCGGTTGCGCGTGAGCCACAATGCGGCGAGCGCGTGCAGCACCAGCACGACGACGATCGCGATGCCCGCGCGCAGCCAGTGGCGGGGCAGGACGTGACGAGGACGGGTGTCGGCAGGCGGCATCGGCGAAAACGGAACAGGGTTGGGGCAGTCGTGGCGGATCGTGCATGACGTACATCGCAACGGCACATCACGATCGCACGTCACACCCATCGGACCGCCGGCCGCGCCGCGCGTTCGCGCTGCATCGCGCGCATTCGTCCGGGTGTCGCGCGCGTCGCGTGTCAGGCGTCGCGCGCGTCCGGACTATAGCCGAGTTCGTAAGACAGTTTCTGCGCGCACGCGCGCAGCGCGGTGTCCATCTCGCCGCCCCACGCGATGTCGAACGTGCCTTCCTGACCGAGCGCGACGATCGCGAGCGCCAGTTCGCCGACCGCATCGAACACCGGCATGCAGAACGCGTGGATCGTCGGCAGCAGCATCCCTTCGACGCGCGCGGCCTGATGCGCGCGCACGTCGGCGAGCACCGCGTCGACTTCCTCGAGCGTGCGCGGGCCGCCGTGATGCGGCGAGCGGCGCGTATCGGCGAGTTCGCGTTCGAGCATCGCCGCGGTCTTGCTGCGCGGCAGGTACGCGGCGAACAGCAGGCCCGTCGCGGAGCCGAGCAGCGGCATCACGTCGCCGAGCTTCAGCGACGCCTTCGCGGGGTGGCTCGACTCCATCCAGTGCACGATCGTCGGGCCCTGATTGCCCCACACCGCGATGCCGACCGTCTGGTCGACGCGGTCGCGCAACTCGGTCAGCGCGATGCGCGCGAGCTTCACGCCGTCCACGCGCGCGAGCCGCGCGAGGCCCATCTGCAGCGCGAAGCCGCCGAGTTCGTAGCGGCCCGACACGGGATCCTGCGACACGACACCGAGCCGCGAGAAGCTCACCAGGTAGCGGTGCGCCTTCGCAGGGCTCATGCCCGCGCGCTGCGCGAGATCGCGCAGCATCATCGCGCGCGGCTCGCTCGTCAGCACCTCGAGCAGGCGAAAGCCGACCTCGATCGACTGGATGCCGGAGCGGACCTTCTCGCCGCCTTCGCCATGCTCGCCGGAGCCGGTGTCGTCGGTGTCGGAATCAGCGAGATCGTCGTCGGGAAGCGGGTTGGCGGGCATGGGCAACGGGGGCGCGGCGAAGCGGCAAGGGTCGGGACGAAAGCGGCACGCACGATCGTGGCGCGCCGCGCGGATTCACCATCGTAAAATAGATTCCCTCCATCGTCACTACAACGGCAGACACCCCATGAAACTTGCATCGCTGAAGGACGGCACGCGCGACGGCCAGCTGATCGTCGTGTCGCGCGACCTGCACACCGCGGCGATCGCCGATGCGATCGCACCGACGCTGCAGCGCGTCCTCGACGACTGGGCGTTCTACGCGCCGCAACTGCGCGACCTGTCCGACGCGCTGAACCACGGCCGCGCACGCAACGCGTTCGCGTTCGATCCGGCGAACTGCATGGCGCCGCTGCCGCGCGCGTTCCAGTGGGCCGACGGCTCCGCGTACGTGAATCACGTCGAGCTCGTGCGCCGCGCGCGCGGCGCCGAGATGCCGCCGGAGTTCTGGACCGATCCGCTGATGTACCAGGGCGGCAGCGACGACTTCCTCGGCGCGCGCGACGACATCGTGTGCGCGTCCGAGGAGTGGGGCATCGATTTCGAGGCCGAAGTCGCGGTGATCACCGGCGACGTGCCGATGAGCGCATCGCCCGACGACGCGCTGAAGGCCGTGCGGCTCGTCACGCTGGTGAACGACGTGTCGTTGCGCAACCTGATTCCGGCCGAGCTCGCGAAAGGCTTCGGCTTCTTCCAGAGCAAGCCGGCCACCGCGTTCGCACCGGTCGCGGTGACGCTCGACGAGCTCGGCGACGAATGGCGCGAAGGCCGCGTGCATCGGCCGATGATCGTCCACTGGAACGGCAGGAAGGTCGGCCAGCCCGACGCGGGCACCGACATGGTGTTCCACTTCGGCCAGTTGATCGCGCATGCGGCGAAGACGCGCAACCTGCGTGCCGGCTCGATCGTCGGCTCGGGCACCGTGTCGAACAAGGACGCGAAGCGCGGCTATTGCTGCATCGCCGAGAAGCGCTGCCTCGAGACGATCGAGCACGGCGCGCCGCAGACCGAATTCATGCGCTATGGCGACACCGTGCGCATCGAGATGTTCGACGCGGCCGGCAAGTCGATCTTCGGCGCGATCGAGCAGTCGGTCGCACCGCCCGACGGCGCGGCCTGACGCACGCGCGAAGCCCGGCTCCCGGCCCGCGCGCCGGGTTTCGCCCGATGTTTGCCCGCGCGGGCTTGGCTACACTCGATTCAGGCGTTTCAAACGCCTCAAGCACCGGGAGCTGCGCATGGCCGATCTTGCCGCATACGGCGGTTACGAAGCATTGAAGGTGACGCGCCGCGAGCATGGCGTGCTCGATATCGTGATGAGCGGCGAGGGCGCGAATCGCAGCGGCCTCGCGACCGCGAACGAACGCATGCATCGCGAACTCGCCGACATCTGGCGCGACGTCGACCGCGATCCCGACACGCGCGTCGCGGTGATCCGCGGCGAGGGCAAGGGCTTTTCGGCGGGCGGCGATCTCGCGCTCGTCGACGCGATGGCGAACGACTTCGACGTGCGCGCCCGCGTGTGGCGCGAAGCGCGCGACCTCGTCTACAACGTGATCAACTGCAGCAAGCCGATCGTCTCCGCGATGCATGGCCCGGCCGTCGGCGCGGGGCTCGTCGCCGGGCTGCTCGCCGACATCTCGATCGCCGCGAAGGATGCGCGCATCATCGACGGTCATACGCGGCTCGGCGTCGCGGCCGGCGATCATGCGGCGATCGTGTGGCCGCTGCTGTGTGGGATGGCGAAGGCGAAGTACTACCTGCTGCTGTGCGAGCCGGTGAGCGGCGAGGAAGCCGAGCGGATCGGCCTCGTGTCGCTCGCGGTCGAGTCGGCCGACCTGCTGCCGAAGGCGTACGAAGTCGCGGAGCGGCTCGCGCACGGGTCGCAGTCGGCGATCCGCTGGACCAAGTACGCGCTGAACAACTGGCTGCGCAGCGCCGGGCCGACGTTCGATACGTCGCTCGCGCTCGAATTCATGGGCTTCTCGGGGCCCGACGTGCAGGAAGGCATCCGCTCGCTGCGCGAGCGGCGCCCGCCCGACTTCCCCGGCGACGCACCGTTCTGACGCGCGCTATCATCGAACCAGGGCGGCCGCGCGACCCGCGCCGGCCGCTTCGCTCACCCAGTCAACCAGGATGCCCGTAATGACGAACGAAGCCTCCGGCTCCAATCCTTTCGCCGGC
The DNA here is from genome assembly GCF_000203915.1 of Burkholderia ambifaria AMMD. Taxonomy (NCBI): domain Bacteria; kingdom Pseudomonadati; phylum Pseudomonadota; class Betaproteobacteria; order Burkholderiales; family Burkholderiaceae; genus Burkholderia; species Burkholderia ambifaria. The sequence goes on along the minus strand of NC_008390.1, from coordinate 3,263,117 downwards.
TTTGCCGGTTTCAAGCCTGCCGACATGCTCGACCGGATGTGGGACATGATGCGGATGTCGCCGTTCGGCGGGATGGCGTCGTTTCCGGGCGCCGCCTCGGGGTTGCCGCCGTCGCTGTCGAGCATGTCCGACATGATGGCGCCGCTCACGAGCGTCGAGGAGCTCGACAAGCGGATCACCGATCTGCGCGCGGTCGAGCAATGGCTCAAGCTCAATCTCGGGATGCTGCAGTCCGCGATCCAGGCGCTCGAGGTGCAGCGCGCGACGCTCGCGACGCTGCGTGCGTTCGGCGCATTCGCGCAGAGCTCGATGTCGGCGGCCGAGGAAGCCGCGATCGCCGCCGCGCAAGCGGCGTCCGCGCCGCGCGCCGATGCGCAGCAAGCGCCGGGTGCTGGCGCTGCCGACGCGCCGCCGGCCGGCGACGCCGCGCAGCAGGCGTTCGACCCGGCCGGCTGGTGGAACCTGCTGCAGGCGCAGTTCAACCAGCTCGCGAGCCTTGCGATGACGCAGCCGGGCGTGCAGGGCGATCAGCCGGACGATGCGTCGCCCGCGCAGCCCGCGCCGACGACGCCGGCAGAACCGCCCGCACCGGCCGCTGCCGCCGCGCCGCGCAAGCCGGCCGCGAAGCGCGCGAAGCCGTCCGGTTCGGCCGCGGCGCGCGCGGCGGCCGCTTCGTCGCCCGAAACTCGTCCGCCGAAGCGCTCGACCTGACGCGAACCGGATGGCAGGTCGATCATGCGGCTCGCGCTCGTTCTGATGGGGGGCGGCGCTCGCGCCGCCTACCAGGTCGGCGTGCTGAAGGCGCTGGCCGAGATCGCGCGCGAGGCCGATCCGCAGCGGCATACGGTGCCGTTTTCGGTCGTATGCGGCTCGTCGGCCGGCGCGATCAATGCAACGTCGATCGCGAGCCACGCGGACGATTTTTCGCACGGCGTGCGGCGCCTGCTCGAATTCTGGGAGCCGCTGCGCGCGGACTACGTGTATCGCACCGACTGGCTCGGCATCGCGGCGGCCGGTGCACGCTGGCTCGCGGCGATGAGTTTCGGCTGGGCGGCACGCCGTTCGCCGCGCGGGCTGCTCGACAACGCGCCGCTCGCGCACCTGCTCCAGCGCGAGCTGAGTTTCCACCGGATCGAGCAGATGCTCGAGAGCCGGCTGCTGCATGCGCTGTCGATCACGGCGCTCAGCTATTCGAGCGGGCGGCACCTGACCTTCTACCAGGCCGCCGAGCCGATCCAGGCATGGCGGCGCGCGCAGCGCACCGCGCGGCTCGTCGACCTGTCGGCGTCGCACCTGCTCGCGTCGTCGGCCATTCCGTTCGTGTTCCCGGCCGTGCCGCTCGTGCTCGACGGACAGGTCGAATACTTCGGCGACGGGTCGATCCGGCAGGTCGCGCCGCTGTCGCCGGCGATCCATTTCGGCGCGAACCGGATCGTCGTGATCGGCGCGGCCGATCCGCGGCCCGAGATTCCCGCCGCGAACGGTTCGGGACGGGTGCGCGGCTATCCGACGCTCGCGCAGATCGGCCAGCAGGTGCTCGCGAGCGTGTTTCTCGACTCGATCGGCGCGGACATCGAGCGCATCGAGCACATCAACCGGATGATCGAGCACCTGCCGCAGCAGGTGGAAGTGGACAGCGGCTGGCGGCATGTGGACGTGCTCGCGATCGCGCCGTCCGAGCGCATCGAGCTGATCGCCGCGAAGCACCTGAAGCAGATGCCGGCGACGATGCGCGGGCTGCTCGGCGCGATCGGCGGCAGCCAGCCGGCCGGCGCGTCGTTCGCGAGCTACCTGCTGTTCGAGGAGGCGTTCACGCGCGAGCTGATCGAGCTCGGCTACCGCGACGGGCGCGCGCAGCGCGACACGCTGGCGGAGTGGATCGCGGGGGCCGATGGCTGCAGCGCACCGCCCACCGGCATGCCGCCGGATGGCGGTATCGCGACGGGTGAAATACGGGTCTGATGCGAATCTGGCTGCCGGAAACGGCGCGGAAGCAAATGCGCCTTACAGATCGGTTGCGTTTTCGCGACGCCCGCCCGCGACCGATCGCCGCACCGCCGTGGGCGGCGCACGACCGGCCCGGCGTCTCGGAACCGTCATGGGTGCGTGCTATCATGGCCGCCGCCGTATACACCATATCGAGCAGCCTGCCGTCCGGCAGCCGTACGGGGAACCCGTCCGGCAGCCGTACGGGGAACCCGTCCGGGAGCCGTGTGACGCCGGGGCCGGCTCGTCAACGAGCCGGCTTGCGCCGGCCCCCACATGAGGCACGCGCGGCCGGTTCCGTTCGAGCGGAGCGGGGCTGCGGCGTGCGTCGAGGCGGCGGCGCGGCCGCCTGGCAGCCGGATGCGGAATCTGCGTCCGGCGGCTGGATTCCCGCGTAAAATTAGAGTCTTGGCTGCGAAAAGCGCGCTCGCGCGCGTACGCGGCAACAGTCACGTTTAGAGAAGTCGCATTGCGCAGAACAGGGGTGGGACCATCATGAACACCATGCTTTATCCGGAACTTTACAGGTCGCTCGAAGCTGTCCGCTGGGACATGGAGAAGGACATTCCGTGGGACAAGTTCGACGCTTCGCTGCTCACCGACGAGCAGGCGAAGACGATCAAGATGAACGCGATCACCGAATGGTCGGCGCTGCCCGCAACGGAAATGTTCCTGCGCGACAACCAGCACGACAGCGACTTTTCGGCGTTCATGAGCGTGTGGTTCTTCGAGGAGCAGAAGCATTCGCTCGTGCTGATGGAATACCTGCGCCGCTTCCGTCCGGAAATGGTGCCGACCGAGGAAGAGCTGCACGCGGTGCGCTTCCAGTTCGATCCGGCGCCGCCGCTCGAGACGCTGATGCTGCACTTCTGCGGCGAGATCCGCCTGAACCACTGGTATCGCTGCGCGGCCGACTGGCACACCGAGCCGGTCATCAAGCACATCTACGAAACGATCTCGCGCGATGAAGCGCGCCATGGCGGCGCTTACCTGCGCTACATGAAGAAGGCGCTGAACAACTGCGGCGACGTCGCGCGCGCGGCATTCGCGAAGATCGGCGTGCTGATGGCGTCGGCGCGCCGCACCGAGAAGCCGCTGCACCCGACCAACCTGCACGTGAACCAGGCGCTGTTCCCGCGCGACACCGTGCAGTCGCGCCTGCCCGATCCGGAATGGCTCGAGCGCTGGCTCGACGAGCAGATCCGCTTCGACGGCGAGTGGGAAAAGAAGGTCGTCGACCGGATCCTGCACAACCTGTCGATCCTGTTCGAGCGCACGTTCGCGACCGCGCAGGAGCTGAACCGCTATCGCAAGGAAGTCACCGGCCGCCTGCAGTCCGAAAGCGGCCCGTCGTCGGCCGCCCAACCGGCCTGAGGCCGCGCGGCGGCGCAGCCGCCGTGACGCTCCGCCGGTTGCGATCGTCGCAGTGAATTCCTGCATGAAGCCCGCCCGGCCCGCCGGCGGGCTTTTCATTATCTGGCGCCGCCGCGTCCTGTCGCGACGTGCACCGCGCGCCGCTCACGCCATCCGAACTCCATCATGTCCGCTACCTTCGAACGCAAGCTGATCACCCGCGACGCCCTGGTTGCCCTGCGCGCTTCGCTGCCTTCGCCCGTCGTGTTCACGAACGGCGTGTTCGACATCCTGCACCGTGGCCACGTCACGTATCTCGCCGATGCGAAGGCGCTCGGCGCGTGCCTGATCGTCGGCGTGAACAGCGATGGGTCGGTGCGCATGCTGGGCAAGGGCGACGACCGTCCGATCAACCGCGAGGACGACCGGATGGCGCTGCTCGCGGCGCTGGAGAGCGTCGACTGGGTCGTGAAGTTCGAGGAAAAGACGCCGGTGTCGCTGATCGAGGCCGTCCGTCCGGACATTCTCGTGAAGGGCGGCGACTACGACATGGACGCGCTGCCGGAATCGGCCATCGTGCGCGGCTGGGGCGGCCGTGCGCTCGCGATTCCGTTCGCGCATGACCGCTCGACCACCGCGCTGCTGAAGAAGGTGCGCGCGCAGCAGTCCTGATGCGTACGCCGCGCCGTCAGGGCGCGGATGCCGCGAGCGGCGCCTCCGTGAGAGCCGGCGCGGCGATCGGAGCGCCGATCACGGGCTGATCGGTCGCCTGCGCGAGCGGCATCGCATGCACTGCATCGGGCCGCACCTGCCGGGACAGCACGCCCGGTTCGCGCGCGCCGGCCGCCGGCGGCGGCCCGAACACGCCGCGCACCGCCACGAACGCGAGCAGGTTCGCGAGAAAGAGAACAGCGATCAGCCAGCGCAGCATCGTCGACACTCCTCGTCGTGGTTCAGTCGTTCAGTCGTTCAACCGTTCAGTCGGGCCTGCTGCATGGCAAAGGTTGCCGTTGCAGCCGGCCATCGTTCGCGACGGCCGGGCCGCGTGGGCGGCCGGCTGCCTGCATGGGCGCACACACCGCGCCCGTTCTTCCATCCTTCCCGTGACGAAGCAACGCAGCCGGGCATCCGTCGACGCGGTCGGCGCGATGCCGGCCGGTTTCCGTCAATCCTGCGCCGCCCCTTCCGCGGCGATCAACGCAAGGCCCGACAGGATCAGCGCGTCGTGCCGCGTATGCGGCAGCGTCAGCGCGCGCGCGACGTCGTCCGCCGCGCCGCCTGCCAGCACCAGCCGCACGGGCGCCTGCCACGCATCGGCGAGATCGCGCCATGCGCGTTCGATCAGCCCGGCCTGCGCGTACAGGCAACCCGCCGACAGCGAGCGCGGCGTATCGACCTGGAACGGCTCGGCCTGCGCGCCGGCGAGCAGCCCGCTCGCGATGTCGGTGGTCAGCGTCGGCAACTGCGCGGTGTGCGTGCCGAGCGCGCGCATCATCAGCGCCCAGCCCGGCGCGATCAGCCCGCCGGTGAAGCGACCGTCCGCGCGCAGCGCTTCGAGCGTCGTCGCCGTGCCGAATGTCGCGATCAACAGATGCTCGCCCGGAAACGCCGCACGTGCGCCGATCAAGCCGGCCCAGCGATCGCTGCCGAGCTGGTCGGGCGTCGTGTAGCCGTTCGTCACGCCGCATTGCGCGGGTTGCGAGCGGATCGTCGTGCGCGGCAGGCCCGGCCAGCATGCGTCGAGCAGCGCGTCGAGCCGTGCGGCCACGTCGGCGCCCGCGACGTTCGAGATCCATGCGCCATGGGGACGCGGCAGGGCCGACCAGTCGGGATCGGCGCCGCCGTCGCGCGTATGGCCGAACGCGCCCGTGTCGACGAGCGTGCGCCGCGCATCGGCGAGCGCCCACTTGATCCGGCTGTTGCCGGCGTCGATCAGCAGATGCGGGTCGTTCATTGCGCTTCGCGCAGCGATACGTCGCCGGCCGCGATCGCCAGCACGCCGTCGGGCGTGTCGAGCAGCAACTGGCCGGTCGCGTCGATGCCCGTCGCGACGCCGCGCGCGCGTTCGACGCCCCGTTCGAGCAGCACGACTTCGCGTCCGGCGTACGCGTGCAGCGCGTGCCAGCGCGGCAGGAACGGCGCGAGCCCGTCGGTGCCGAACTGCGCGAGGGCGGGCGTGAGCGCGTTCAATGCGGCGGCGAGCGTATCGGTGAGGTTGGCCGATGCGCACGCGGCCGACAGCGCGGCCGGCGGCAGCCCGCTCGCGAGCGTCGCTTCGCGCGCGCGCAGCGCTTCGACCTGCGCGGCGACGGCTTCCGCGCCGCGCACGTTGATGCCGAAGCCGATCACGACGGCGGTCGCGTCGGCGGTGCTCCACACGGTTTCGATCAGGATCCCCGCGAGCTTGCCGACGATGTGCGACGTACCGTCGTCGGTGGCCGTCAGCAGCAGGTCGTTCGGCCATTTGAGGGCGACACGCGAGCGGGCGTCGAGCGGCAGCGCGGCGAGCCCTTCCGCGAGCGCGACGCCGATCGCGATGCTCAGGCCGGCGAGCGCGTCGACGGGGCGCGGCACGATGCAGCCGACCGAGCACAGCAGCGCGTTGCCGGGTTGCGCGAACCACGGGCGGCCTTGCCGACCGCGGCCGGCCGTCTGCTCGAACGCGACGCGCACCAGCGGCGCGGGCAGCGCGCTCGCGGTGCGCGGCAGCGCCTTCAGGCGCGTCGCGACGTCGGCGTTGGTCGAGCCGGTGGCGGCGACGATGTCGAGCGGCCACGCGCGCGGCGCGGCATCCAGGTGCGCCTCGAGCCGGTTGCGCGCGATGCGCGCGTCACCGGTATCGGGCGTGTCGGAGGAGGTGGGGGCGTTCATGGCGCATATTGTAGCGACAGGGGGGCGGTGCGTGCCGGGCGGCGGTTTGGCCGCGGCGTTCGACGGTGCCGCGTTTGCCGCGCCGCGCGCAGCGGTCCGTCCCCCCGTATCAGACGTGGCATCCCTGGTTCGATCGCGGGATGTCACGTGCGTCGGTCCGCGGCGGACTGGCGGCCCGCCGCGCATTGCCGCACCGTCACGGCGCCACAACCGGATGCTTCAACGCGTGCGCGGTCTCGATCCACTGCGCGTGGAACTCATCCGCATCGGGCTTGAGCCCAAGCTCACCGTTGCGATACGCCATCGCGAGCGTCTGCACGGCTTCCGGCAGCTCGTGTTCCGCCGCACGCCGATACAGCGCAAGCGCCCGCGCCTCGTCGCGCGGCACGCCGCTGCCGTCGCGGTACGCGTTTGCGAGCATGAAATCCGCGGCGGGGATGTCGGCGCGCGACGCGAGCTCGAACCAGTGCGCGGCCTGCACGGGGTCGGCCGCGGTGCCGTAGCCGCTGCGATAGATCAGCCCGAGGTAGTACGCGGCGGCCGGGTCGCCCTGGCCGGCCGCTTCGCCGAGCAGCGCGCGGGCGCGCGCGTAGTCCTTCGGGATGTCGCCGCTGCCGAGCAGCAGCGCCTTGCCGAGTGCGAGCTGCGCGCGTCGCGCGGCGGATGAGTCGGCCTTGCCGTCCGCGGCAGTTTCCAGCCATCCGCGCCCCTCGTCGCGCAGCCCCGGCTCGCGCGCATCGACGAGCGCGATCCCGAGCGCCGCCTGCGCATCGCCCGAACCGCGCCGTGCGAGGGTGCGCAACTGCGCGAGCGCATGCGGCTCGACGGCCTGCGCGACCATCGCCTGCCATTCGTCGAGCTGAGCGGCGCTCGGCGCGGGGCCGGCGGCCCGCCAGCCGGTCGTCGCGACGACGGCCGCGACGGTCACGGCCGCCGCCGCGAGCAACGCGGCCGGCGGGAGTTTCGCGCGCAGCAGGCGCCGCGCGGCGGCGGTGAAGCCGGCCTCGGCCGGCCGCATCGTCCGGATCGGTTGCATCGCGGGTCTCATGGTCATTGCGTGAGGTCGATCTCGTAGATGGCGAGGTTCTTGCCCGAGCCGTCGTCGGCCGCGACCTGCGTGAGGCCGCTCAGGCCGGCTGCCGCCGCGTCGCCGAGCCGATTCGGCGCCGACGTGAACCGCACGTGCGCGACCGAGCTCGCGAGCTTCGTGAAGCGCCAGCTGCGCTGCGCGCCGTCCGCCGCGCGCGTGATCGCGCCGCGCTTCTTGATGAACGAGATCAGCACGTCGCGGTTCGCGTCGGGCGACGCGAAGATCGTCTTGCTGCCGTCGAGGCCCGGGAAGTTGCCGCCGCCGCTCGCGCGGTAGTTGTTGGTCGCGACGATGAACTGCGCGTTCGGGTCGATCGGCGCGCCCTGGTACGTCAGGTTCCTGATCCGGCTGCCGACCGGCTGCGTGACGTCGATCTCGTACGCGAGATCGGCGGACGTGAACATGTCGAAGTTGTAGCCGGGGAAGCTGCTGACGAGCGGCTGCACGGTCGCCTTGCTCGGGTCGATCGTGTTGAAGCGCTTTGCGGCCGTCTCGAGCCAGTTCTTCACGTCGCTGCCGCTCACCTTCACCGCGTACACGGTGTTCGGGTACAGATACAGGTCGGCCGCGTTGTTGATCGCGAGCGCGCCCGGCGCGACGTCGGTGTAGTCGCTGCCCCCGCCGAAACCGCTCTTGAACGGCGCGCTCACCGACAGCACCGGCAGCGACGCGTATTGCGGCAGGTTCGCCTGCACGTAGGTCCGCACGTAGTCGGCCTGCGCCTCGTTGACGATCTGGATCGCGCCCGGATCGCCGACGTCCGCGAAGTACGAGTTCATCCGGTAGTCGGTCGAGCCGATCGGCGTCTTCACGTAGTCGATCGTCGCCTGGTGCTCGGCGGCGATCGCGGCGGAGACGGATGGGTCGGCGGCGACGTAGCTCTTGTCCGCGTTCTGGATCGGCCGCGCCTCGACGGTCGTCAGCGACTTGTCGACGCTCCACGCGTGGCCGTCGAACTTCAGGCCGAGCTTGATCACGCCGAGATGCTTGCCCCAGAAGTTGGCCATCACCGTCGGCACGCCGTTGACGGCGCCCTTCGCCTTGTCGACGCCCGGCAGGTTGAACTGCGGCACGGTGCTGTTCGCGTCCGGGAACACCTGGTGCGAGTGGCCGATCAGCATCGCGTCGATGCCGGGCACCTTCGACAGCCACCAGCTGCCGTTTTCCATCGTCGGCGAATAGGCCGAGTTGTCGAGGCCGCCGTGCGAGATCGCGACGACGAGATCGGCGCCTTTCGCGCGCATCTCCGGAATGTACTTCTCCGCCGCTTCCTTCAGACCGGTCGTATAGACCTTGCCGTCGAGCCAGCGCTTGTCCCAGTTCATGATCGCGGGCGGCGTGAAGCCGATGATGCCGACCTTCACCGGCGCGCTGACGGTCTTGCCGTCGGGCGTGACGGCCGTCACCGTGCGGGTCAGGATCGTGTACGGCGTGAACAGCGGCGCGTTGGTCTTCGCGCTGATCACGTTCGAGAGCACCTGCGGGAAGTTCGGGCCCGCGCACTTCTTCTGCTGCGCGGGGGCCGGCAGCCCGTCGACGTCGAACGTGTTGCCGGTCACCTGCGACAGGTACGGCAGCCCGTAGTTGAACTCGTGGTTGCCGATCCCGCCGCCGTCGAACTTCGCGGCGTTCATCACCTTGTAGATCGCGAGCGTCTGGTCGCAGCCGATCGGCTTGACGAGCGCCTGGTAATCCGACAGCGCGGTGCCCTGGATCGTGTCGCCGTTGTCGAGCAGCAGCGTGTTCGGGTACTGCGCACGCGCCTGCGCGATCAGCGTCGACACGCGCTCGAAGCCGAGCGAGTTGTCCGCGGCGAGCTTGAAATAGTCATATGACAGCACGTTGGTGTGCAGGTCGGTCGTTTCGAGCAGCGCGAGCGTGGCGGTCGTCCCGGCCGGCGCCTGGGCCTGCGACGGCGGAGCGGTGACGTCGTCGCCGCCACAGCCGGCGAGGGCGAAGGCGAGGCTGGCGAGCGCGGCGGTGGAGCCCGCGCGGCGGCGGGAAAGCGGGGGGAGACGCATCGGTTGTCCTGTTCGGTGTTCTGTTCTATGAGTCGCGACGATGAAGCGCGAAGTGCGCAACGAAATGACGGCGCGGGCGCCGACGGCCTGATGTGCGCGCGTGAGAGTATCGAAAGGAAACATGACGGAGGAATGAAAGGTCGCCAGCGAGGCAAGCCGATCCAGGCCACCCACGTCCAGGCAGGCGCCTCGGGCCGGGCGCCGCGACGGAAATCCTCACGTCGCTGCGCCGGGCGGTTCGCTACAATGGCCGCTGTCATCCTTTTGCAAACAATCCGCCCTTGGACTTCGAGACTCCTCCCGGCCTGTCGGTCGACGCCGGCGGCCAGGGCCAGACGGTGCGCCTGTACGGCCAATGGACCGCGCTCGCGCTCGCGCGCAACCGTGGCGCGGTCGCGCGCCGCGTCGCGGGCATCGCGTCCGGGCGCGTGAGCGAATGGGATCTGTCCGGCATCGAACGGCTCGACCACGTCGGCGGCCAGGCGCTGTGGCGCGTGTGGGGCCGCAAGCTGCCGGACGGCGTCGCGCTGAGCCCCACGCAGCGCACGATCTTCGAGCGCATCGAGCGGCTCGACAGCCAGCGCGAGGCGCCCGAGCGCGTCGTGCACTTCGGCCCTATCACGCGCCTGGGCTTCATGCTGTTCGCGTTCGCCGAGCACCTGCAGGGCGGCATCGCGATGTTCGGCCTCGTGATCCTCGACGCGCTGTCGGTGCTGCGCCGTCCGAAGACGATGCCGTGGAAGGAAACCTCGGCGAACATCTACAGCGCCGGCGCGCAGGCGCTGCCGATCACCGCGCTGGTCGCGTTCCTGATCGGCATCGTGCTCAGCTACCTGTCCGCGCAGCAGCTGCAGACATTCGGCGCGAACCGCTACATCGTGAACATCCTCGGGCTGTCGGTGATCCGCGAGCTCGGCCCGGTGCTGTCGGCGATCCTCGTCGCGGGCCGCTCGGGCTCGGCGATCACCGCGCAGATCGGCGTGATGCGTGTGACCGAGGAGCTCGATGCGATGCGCGTGATGGGCATCCCGCACGGGCTGCGGCTGATCCTGCCGCGCGTGCTCGCGCTTGGCGTCGCGATGCCGCTGCTCGTGATGTGGACCAACATCATCGCGCTGACCGGCGGCGCGCTCGCCGCGAAATTCGTGCTCGGCATCGACATCAACTATTTCGTGCGCTCGCTGCCGGGCGTCGTGCCGATCGCGAACCTGTACATCGGCGTCGGCAAGGGCGTCGTGTTCGGCATGCTGATCGCGCTGGTCGCGTGCCATTTCGGTTTCCGGATCAAGGCGAACTCGCAAAGCCTCGGTGAAGGCACGACCACGTCGGTCGTCTCGTCGATCACGGTCGTGATCCTCGCCGACGCGGTGTTCGCGATCATGTTCCAGAACGTGGGGCTCGGATGAACGCGTCGAACGACCCGGCGGCCGGTGCCGCCAGCGCCCATACGGCGGCAGCCGGAACACCGCCGGCCGCCGCGCCCGGTGACGACTTCGTGATCGAGGTGCGCAACCTGACGAAGCGCTACGGGCGCAACATCATTCACCAGAAGCTCGATTTCGACGTGCGGCGCGGCGAGATCGTGGCGATCGTCGGCGGATCGGGGTCGGGCAAGACGACGCTCGTGCGGCAGATCCTCGGCCTCGAGCGGCCGACGTCCGGCACGATCAAGGTGTTCGGCGAGGACACCTCGAAGATCGACGACGCGAGCGCACGGATGATGCGCACGCGCTCGGGGATGCTGTTCCAGCAGGGTGCGCTGTTCTCGTCGATGACGGTGTTCGACAACGTCGCGCAGCCGCTGCGCGAGCTCGGCCGCGTGCCGCCCGACCTGCTGCACGACATCGTGATGCTGAAGCTCGAGATGGTCGGGCTGCCGTGCAAGCACGCGTCGAAGATGCCGGCCGCGCTGTCGGGCGGGATGGTGAAGCGGGTCGGCATCGCGCGCGCGATCGCGCTGGAGCCCGAACTGCTGTTCCTCGACGAGCCGACCGCCGGCCTCGACCCGCAGGCATCCGACGAATTCGTCGAGCTGATCGCGACGCTGCACCGCACGCTCGGGCTGACGGTCGTGATGGTGACGCACGACCTCGACACGATGGTCGCGCTGTCGACGCGCGTCGCGGTGCTCGCCGATCGCAAGGTGCTGGTCGCCGCGCCGGTCGAGGAGGCCGCGAACGTCGACCATCCGTTCATCCACGAATATTTCCTGGGGCTGCGCGGGCGCCGCGCACTGCAGGCGCTGCCGCCCGAGCGGCGCGCGAAGCTGCCGAAGGCCGCCCTCGAACCGGCGCTCTCGAGCGTCGAGCTGTAACGGCAAGGACAAGGAATCTCCTGATGGAAAACAAATCACATGCGTTCTGGGCCGGCCTGTTCACGATCGCGCTGACGCTGGCGATCGCGGGCACCGTGTTCTGGTTCAACGTCGACCGCACCGTGCGCGTGCCGTACGACCTGCTCGCGCGCACCAACGTGACGGGCCTGTTCCCCGATGCGGCCGTGCGCTTTCGCGGGCTCGACGTCGGCAAGGTGCAGTCGATCGGCTTCGATCGCACGCATCCGGGCCAGATCCGGATCCGGATTCTCGTCGACCGCGATGCGCCGATCACGCAGTCGACCTACGGCAGCCTCGGCTTCCAGGGCGTGACGGGCATCGCGTTCGTGCAGCTCGAGGACACCGGCCGCGATCTGGCGCCGCTGCCGTCGTCGCCGAAGTCGATCGCGCAGATTCCGATGCGGCCGAGCCTGTTCGACCAGATCCAGGAGCGCGGCGACGTGCTGTTGCGGCAGCTCGAGCAGGCGGCGGAAAGCGCGAATGCGCTGATGTCGCCGGAGATGCGCGAGCAGTTGCGCGCGACGGCCGAAAGCCTGCAGCACGCGGCGGACGGCGCGGCGACGCTGTCGAAGCAGCTCGCGCCGGCGGTGGCCGCGCTGCCGCAGACGATGCACCAGGTCGATCGCGCGATGGCATCCGCGAACACGCTGCTGCAGCCGAACGGGCCGCTCGTGTCGAACCTGAACAAGGCCGGCTCGGCCGCGGAGCAGGTCGGCGTCGCGCTGAACGACCTGAACGCGCGGGTCCAGTACGACACGCTGCCGCGTTTCAACACGCTGGCGGACAGCGTCGGCGATGCGTCGCGGCAATTGAAGGACGTCGCCGGTGAACTCGGCCGCAACCCGAGCAGTCTGTTGTTCGGTTCGCCAGGCGCCGCGCCCGGGCCCGGCGAAGCAGGCTTCGTCTGGCCGGGCTCGGGTGCGGCCGGCAAATGACGGGCAGCGCCAGCCCATCGACCGCCCGGCCCGGAGCGAGGCCGGGCACTGACGCCATCGAAACCGGAAACATCATGCAGGAACATGCCATGCCACGAATCCTTGATCGCGCGCTGCGTCCGGCCGCGACCACCCTCGCGATACTGATGCTCGCATTCGCCGCCGGCTGCGCCGGCAATGGCACCGCGCTGTCGAACGTCCGCTACGACCTCGGGCCGGCCGCGTCGGTCGTGACGGCCGGCACGGGCCCCGCGCTGAAGGTGCTCGACGTCGCCGCGCCCGACGCGCTCGACACCGACAAGTTCGTCTACCGCCTCACGTATGCGGATGCGCAGCGCACGGCCGTCTATCGCGACAGCCGCTGGACCGCACCGCCCGCGCAACTGCTCACGCAGCGGCTGCGCGGCGCGCTGTCGTCGCGCGGCGCGGTGCTCGAAGGCTCCGACGGCGTGCGCGCGCCGACGCTGAAGGTCGACCTGAACGAATTCGAGCAGGTGTTCGACGGGGAGTCGCAGAGTCACGGCGCGGTCACCGCGCGCGCGACGCTGATGCAGGACGGCAAGGTGCTCGGCCAGCGCACGTTCGTCGCGCGCGCGCCGTCGAGCACGCCCGATGCGGCCGGCGGCGCGCGTGCGCTCGCGGCCGCGAGCGACGAGCTCGTGTCGCAGATCGCCGCGTGGGTCGGCGTGCAGGCGTACGCGGGCAACCCGTGACGCGCAGCGTGCAGCCGCGATGAGCGCGCCGGTCACGCCGCGCGCGTCGTCGCTCGCGCGACAGGCGTTCGCCGCGTATGCGGCGCTCATCGTCTATGCGTCGCTGTATCCGTTCGACGGCTGGCTGTCGCTCGGCATCGGGCCGTTCGACTACCTGTTCGCGCCGATGCAGCGTTATGTGACCGCGTTCGACGTGGTGACCAACGTGCTCGGCTATTTGCCGTTCGGCGCACTCGGCGTGCTCGCGCTGCATCCGCGCTGGCGCGGCGTGGCCGCGACGCTGATCGTGGGTGGCCTCGGCGTGCTGCTGTCGGGGGCGATGGAGGCGCTGCAGACCTATCTGCCGATGCGCGTCGCGTCGAATCTCGACCTCGCGGCCAACGCGCTCGGCGCGCTGTTCGGCGCCGCGCTCGCGGCCCCGGCCACCGGCGCGCTGCTCGACCGCGGCGCGCTGCGCCGGCTGCGCTTCGCATGGTTCGAGAACGACGGCGCGACGCCGCTGCTGCTCGCCGCGCTGTGGCCATTCGCGATCCTGTTTCCGTCGCCGTTCCTGTTCGGCATCGGCGACTGGCCGGCCGCGCTGTGGGAGCGCGCCGACGGCTCGATGCAGGACGCGCTGCTCGCGTGGCTGCCGGCCGCATGGCGCGTGAGCGAGTGGCCCGAGCGCGTCGACGGCTGGCTGTCCGACTCCGCGTGGGAAGCCGTGCTCGGCGGGTTGATGCTGTTCGCCGCGTTGGCGATCGCATCGCTCGCGATGCGCGCCGGCGCGCCGCGCGTGCGACTCCTGATCGCGTTCGTCGCGGCCGCGCTCGCGCTGAAGGCGGGCGCCACCTTCATGCAGTCGAGCACCGGCCTCGTCGTCGTGTGGGCGACGCCGGGCGCGCGGCTCGGTATCGAGCTCGGCTTCGCGGCGGCGCTGGTCGCGTTGCGCGTGCCGGCCACGTGGCGCGCGCTGCTCGCGGCCGCCGCGCTGCTGGCCTGCGTGGCGCTCGTCAACCTGCTGCCCGTCAACCCGTTCTTCGACTTCACGCTGTCGGGCTGGCGGCAGGGCCGCTACGTGCACTTCAACAGCATCGCGCGCTGGCTCGCGTGGATCTGGCCCTACGCGGCGCTGATCTGGCTCGGCCAGCGGGTCGAGCACGCGTGGCTGCCGGGCGCGCTGCGGCGCTGATGCGCTGAGTCGGCACGCGGGGCAGGGCGGCCACGGCCCGCTCGCCGGCAGCGCCGCGCGCCGCTCGTTATAATCGTCCGCACATCCGTTGCCGCGCGCGACGGCAATCGCCCCTCTTTCCGCCCGGCACCGCGCCGGGCCGCTCGTCACCATCATGGATTCCTACTACCAGCACCACGTCTTTTTCTGCCTGAATCAGCGCGACCCGGGCGCCGAGCGTCCGAGCTGCGCGCAATGCAATGCGCAGGCCATGCAGGAATACGCGAAAAAGCGCGTGAAGGAACTCGGCCTCGCGGGGCCGGGCAAGGTCCGCATCAACAAGGCCGGCTGCCTCGACCGCTGCGAGGAAGGGCCCGTGATGGTCGTGTATCCGGAAGGCACGTGGTACACGTACGTCGACCAGGCCGACATCGACGAGATCGTCGAATCGCACCTGCGCGACGGCAAGGTCGTCGATCGCCTGAAGATCTGAGCGGGCCGGCCGAATGAACGTTCATACGCAGAAGTCGCTGATCGCCGGCCCGGCCGGGCAGATCGAAATCGCGGTCGACCTGCCGGATGCCGTGCGCGACGGCAGCGCCGCGCCGCGCGGGATCGCGCTCGTCGCGCACCCGCATCCGCTGTTCGGCGGCACGATGGACAACAAGGTCGCGCAAACGCTCGCGCGCACGCTGGTCCAGCTCAACTACGTGGTGTACCGGTCCAACTTCCGCGGTGTCGGCGCGACCGAGGGCGTGCATGACAACGGCATCGGCGAGGCCGACGACCTGCTCGCGGTGCTCGCGCACATGCGCGCGCAGCCGGCGCAGGCGGAGCTGCCGCTCGTGCTCGCGGGCTTCTCGTTCGGCACCTTCGTGCTGTCGCATGTCGCGAAGCGGCTGCGCGACGCGGGCGAGACGATCGAGCGGATCGTGTTCGTCGGTACGGCCGCGAGCCGCTGGCAGGTCGCCGACGTGCCCGAGAACACGCTCGTGATCCACGGCGAAACCGACGACACGGTGCCGATCGGATCGGTCTACGACTGGGCGCGGCCGCAGGAGCTGCCGGTCGTCGTGATCCCCGGCGCCGAGCATTTCTTCCATCGCAAGCTGCACGTGCTGAAGCGCATCATCGTCGACGCGTGGCGTTGAAGCGTTGATACGTTGAAGCATCGATGCGTGTAGCGCGGCGCGCATCGGCGTTGCCGCGCCACCACGATGCCGCCGCTCGCGCGGCATCGCGTCGCACCGTATTGCACCGTGTCGAACCCGGTCGCACATGCCCGCCGCCGCCGCGCGGCGCCCCCGTCCCGCACCGCACCCGAGCACGCGTTTCGCGCGGCTTCGGGCGCGATTATCCGCAGCGAAGCCGCGCTATCCTCCCGAATCCCGCGTGCGGCCACCCGCACGGTTCGCGAAAACGTCGTTCGCGGCCACGTATAATGGCCGCATTTCGCGTCGCCCGCGGCCCGGCCGGGCCCATGCGGCGCTCGTTTCGCCGCCTGTCAGCCCGCTCGCGACGGCCGCGAACCGAACGCGTCCGCACGAGTCCAACCGGCGCGTTTCGCGCCGTCCGACGCAGTCGGACGAATGCCCGGAACGCCCGCCGCCTTGCCGTTCAACCCTGCGCGTTTCGCGCCGCACTTTCTGCCACCAGCCTGAATCGATCATGCGTCTGTCTCCCCAAGGCCTCAAGTCCCTCGCTTCTTCCATCGCCTTCGGCACCGCCGCGCGCAACGTCGCGCTGGGCGTGATGCTGCCCGTCGCGCTCGCATCGACGATCGTCGTCGCCGAGGCGAAGCCGGCCGCCAAGGCCAAGGCCGCGCACGCGGCGCCGGCCGCCGAGCAGTTCACCGGCGCGCCCGCGACCTTCATGCCGGGCGCGGTGCCGCCGCCGGGCGTGAACGCGCGCTCGTGGGTGCTCGTCGATGCGACGAGCAACACGGTGCTCGCATCGGGCAACGCCGACGAACGCGTCGAGCCCGCATCGCTCACGAAGCTGATGACGGCCTACCTGGTGTTCGAGGCGCTCGACAAGAAGAAGATCTCGATGGAGCAGATCATCACGCCGAGCGAGGCAGTGCGCCGCGTCGGCCTCGACGAGTCGCGCATGTTCATCGAGGCGAACAAGCCGGTGTCGGTGCACGACCTCGTGTACGGGATGATCATCCAGTCGGGCAACGACGCCGCGATCGCGCTGGCCGAACTGGTCGGCGGCAGCGAAGGGCAGTTCGTCACGCTGATGAACGCCGAGGCGCAGCGCCTCGGCATGAAGGGCACGCACTTCGCCGACGTGAACGGCATGCCCGATCCGAACCACTACACGACGGCCGGCGACCTCGCGAAGCTGTCCGCGCACCTGATCCGCGATTTTCCGCAGTACTACGGCATCTTCTCGGAGAAGGAATTCAAGTACAACAACATCCGCCAGGGCAACCGCAACCGGCTGCTGTGGCTGGATCCGACGGTCGACGGCCTGAAGACGGGCCACACGCAAGCGGCCGGCTACTGCCTGATCGCATCGGCCAAGCGCGCGATCCCGGGTGTCGACGGCCAGCGCCGTCTCGTGTCGGTGATGATGGGCGAGCCGAAGGAAGGCGAGCGCACGCAGGACAGCATGAAGATGCTGAACTACGGCTATAGCGCGTTCGACGCGGTGCGCCTGTTCAAGGGTGGCCAGGCGATGTCGACGCCGCGCGTCTACAAGGGCAAGGAGAGCACCGTGCAGGTCGGCGTGAAGAGCGACCAGTGGGTGACCGTGCCGCGCGGCCTGGGCGACAAGGTGAAGCCGGAAGTCGACGTCAACGCGCCGCTGATCGCGCCGCTCGCGGAAGGCCAGCAGGTCGGTACCGTGAAGCTCGTCGCCGACGGCAAGACGCTGTCGGAGTTCCCGGTCGTCGCGCTGCAGCCGGTGCCGGAAGCGGGTATCTTCGGGCGTATCTGGGACTCGATCCTGCTGATGTTCAGCAAGAAGAAGTAGGCGCGACGGGCCTTTGTTTTCACGACTTCATCCCCATCTGGTATAGCTATGAGCCAAGCCGAATTCGAACCGATCGTCTACCTCAGCGTGTCGTCGCAGGAGGAACTGGTGCCGCTGTCGCAAGCCCGTGTGCCGGTGCTCGACCGCGGGTTCATCTTCGGCGATGGCGTGTATGAAGTTGTCCCCGTTTATGCGCACGACGGCGCGCACGTGCCGTTCCGGATCGAACAGCATCTGGACCGGCTCGCGCGCAGCCTGAAGAAGATCGGCATCGACAACCCGCACGACGCGGCCGGCTGGCGCGCGCTGATCGAGCGCCTGGTCGCCGCGAACGCGGAAGGCCTGGCCGACGGCAATGCGCTCGTCTACCTGCAAGTGACGCGCGGCGTCGCGAAGCGCGGCCACGCGTTCCCGGCCGATGCGGTGCCGACGGTGTTCGCGATGACGAGCCCGCTGCGCCTGCCGTCGGACGACGAGCGCGCGCGCGGCGTGCGCTGCGTGACGGCCGAGGATCGCCGCTGGCTGCATTGCGACATCAAGTCGATTTCGCTGCTCGGCAACGTGTTGATGGCGCAGCATGCGGCCGAACGCGATGCGTTCGAGACGATCCAGCTGCGTGACGACAAGGTGACCGAAGGGTCGTCGTCGAACGTGTGGATCGTGAAGAACGGCGAGCTGATGGCCCCGCCGCGCAGCAACAAGATCCTCGAGGGGATCCGCTACGCGCTCGTCGAGGAGCTGGCCAATCAATGCGGGATTCCGTTCGTCGCGCGCGAACTCAGCGAGGTCGAGCTGCGCTCGGCGGACGAGATCATGATCACGTCGGCCACGAAGGAAATCCTGCCTGTCACGTCGCTCGACGAACTGCCCGTGCAGGGCGGCAAGCCGGGCCCCGTGTTCGCGGCGTTGTACGACGCGTACCAGCGTGCGAAAGCGCGCGAGTTTGAACAGTTTGACCTAACCCGGAGGAAATGATGAGCGAACCGACCAAAACCATCGAGGTCACCGGCGCGATCGATACCCGGAAGGAGTCGCTGCTGGAGTTTCCGTGCGATTTCCCGATCAAGATCATGGGCAAGGCGCACCCGGAATTCAAGGACACGATCTTCAAGGTCGTGGCCGTTCACGACAACGAGATCGACGTGGAGAAGATCGAAGAGCGTGTGTCGAGCGGCGGTAATTACACCGGCCTCACGATCACCGTTCGCGCGACGAGCCAGGAACAGCTCGATAACATCTACCGCGCCTTGACCGGCCATCCTATGGTCAAGGTTGTGCTCTAAGTCCCTTCCATCCGCCTTCCTGCGCGCACTCGGCGGGGGTCTTCCCCGCCGCGCGCCGCGCATCCAGTTCGTCGCACAGCAGCTTGAATTGCGCGACTTCCTCGAACATCCACGCCCTGAATGCCTGCACGCGCGGCGCATTCAGCAGCGGCGGCGGACACACGAAAAAATAGTGCCACGGGCTCGCCCCGTCGATGTCGAACAGGCGCACGAGGCGCCCGTCGAGCAGGTCGTGCACCGCCAGCGAACGCCGCACCAGCGCGATGCCCTGGCCTTCGATCGCGGCCAGCAGCAGGTTCGACGAATCCTGATACAGAATCCCGCGTTTCGGCTCGGTCAGCGTGTCGAGCCCGGCCGCGTCGAACCACGGCCGCCACAGCTCGTCGTCCGAGCGCAGCAGGTTGTAGTGCACGAGATCGGCGGGCGTCTGCGGCAGCTTGCCGCCGTTCAACGTCGGCGCGCACGCCGGAAAGAACACTTCGTCGAACAGCGGCTCGACGTGCAGCCCCGGATAGTTGCCGAAGCCGAAGCGGATCGCGAGGTCGACGTCGTCGCGCGCGAAATCGGTCAGATTGTTGGTTGACTGCAGTTCGACGTCGATTTCCGGATGCCGCTCGATGAACGTGCCGATGCGCGGCGTGACGAAGCGCGCGGCGAACGACGACAGCATCGACACCACCAGCCGCCGGTCGCGGTCGCTTGCCCGCACCTCGCGCGTCGCGTCGGCCAGCATCATCAGCGCGGTGCGCACCTGCTGCGCGTAGCGCATGCCGGCGCCGGTCAGGCACAGCCGCTTGCCGTTGCGCGCGAACAATTGCACGCCCAGCTCCTCCTCGAGCGCGCGCACCTGATGGCTGACCGCGCCGTGCGTGACGAAGAGTTCGTCGGCGGCGCGCGAGAAATTCTCGTGACGTGCAGCGGCTTCGAACGCCCGAATGGCGTTCAGCGCAGGGAGCTGGCGGAGGTCCATTTGCTAATTTTCCTCACATCGACGTGAAAATTGGTCGTTTGGTCGGGCGCCTTTAAGTGACTACGATTGTAGCCATCGAAGCACTTATTGGCGGAGTCGATCATGCAAGAAATTTCTTCAAGCATCACGTTCGAAATCCCGGCGGGCGAAACCGTGCCGATGAAGGTGCAACGCAGCACGCGTCTGACCGTGCAATGCGGGCCGGTGTGGGCGACGCGCAGCAACGACGTCGAAGACTACTTCCTGGTCGACGGCGAGACGCTGCGGCTGCGCCGCGGCGAGCGGCTGTGGCTCAGCGCGGAAAGCGGGCAGGGCGCCCATGTGGCGTTCTCGGTGTCGCGGCCGGCCGCGGAAGTCGCGCGCGGCGTGCTGGCCCGGGTGCGCGACCGTGTGAATGCGCTGGTGCACGACGGCTGGCGCACCGTCTGACGGACCTTTCCTCCGACGGATCCTCGTGATCCGTCCCTTTCCCCGGCCGGCGAGACCCATGGGTTTTCGGTAAACTACCGCCCATGTCCGTCTCGCCGGTTTCCATCGTGTCCACGCCCGTCGCCGTTTCCGAATCGCCCGCCGGGTCTCCGGTTCAGCCCGCCGTGCCGGTCACCGTGCGCTGGCGGGGCAGCGAGGCGTACCAGACGAGCTTCGACGCGATGCGTGCGTTCACCGACACGCGCACGGCCGACACAGGCGACGAAATCTGGGTCGTCGAGCATCCGCCCGTCTACACGCTCGGCCAGGCCGGCGACCCGGCCCACCTGCTGGTGGCCGACAGCGGCGTGCCGCTCGTCAAGGTCGACCGCGGCGGACAAATCACCTACCACGGCCCCGGCCAGATCGTCGTCTACCTGCTGCTCGACCTGCGCCGGCGCAAGCTGATGGTGCGCACGCTCGTGACGAAGATCGAGGAGGCCGTGATCGAAACCCTCGCGGCGTATAATCTCGCTTCGGTCCGCAAGGCGGGCGCGCCGGGCATCTACGTGGCTTCCGGCGTGCACGAAGGCGCGAAGATCGCGGCCCTCGGGCTGAAGATCCGCAACGGCTGCAGCTATCACGGGCTGAGCCTGAACGTGAAGATGGATCTGCGCCCGTTCCTTGCGATCAACCCGTGCGGCTATGCCGGACTGGAAACCGTCGACATGGCGAGCCTCGAGGTTGCCGCCGACTGGAACGACGTCGCCCACACGCTGGTGGGGCGTCTGATTGCCAACCTCGATGGCGAATCCGCGGCCGCCGACAAGCCGCAGGCACTGGAACATTCGAATGACTGACGTTACCGCTTCCCCCGCACCGGCCGATTCGGCCGCGACCGCAGCCTACGATCCGACCGCCAAGCAGAAGGCGCAGGCGAAGACGGCGCGCATCCCGATCAAGGTCATTCCGATCGAGAAGCTGAAGAAGCCGGAGTGGATCCGCGTGAAGGCGGCCACCGGCAGTTCGCGCTTCAACGAGATCAAGACGATCCTGCGCGAGCACAACCTGCATACGGTGTGCGAGGAAGCGAGCTGCCCGAACATCGGCGAATGCTTCGGCAAGGGCACCGCCACGTTCATGATCATGGGCGACAAGTGCACGCGCCGCTGCCCGTTTTGCGACGTCGGCCACGGCCGCCCCGATCCGCTCGACGCGGATGAACCGAAGAACCTCGCGCGCACGATCGCCGCGCTGAAGCTCAAGTACGTGGTGATCACGAGCGTCGACCGCGACGACCTGCGCGACGGCGGCGCGGGCCACTTCGTCGAGTGCATCCGCGAAGTGCGCGAGCAGTCGCCGGAAACGCGCATCGAGATCCTGACGCCCGACTTCCGCGGCCGTCTCGACCGCGCGATCTCGATCCTGAACGCGGCGCCGCCCGACGTGATGAACCACAACCTCGAAACGGTGCCGCGCCTGTACAAGGAAGCGCGCCCGGGTTCGGACTACGCGCACTCGCTGAAGCTCCTGAAGGACTTCAAGGCGCTGCATCCGGACGTCGCGACGAAGTCGGGGCTGATGGTCGGCCTCGGCGAGACGGAAGAGGAAATCCTGCAGGTGATGCGCGACCTGCGCGCGCACGACGTCGACATGCTGACGATCGGCCAGTACCTGCAGCCGTCGGAGCACCACCTGCCGGTGCGTGCGTACGTGCATCCGGATACGTTCAAGATGTACGAGGAAGAGGCGTACAAGATGGGCTTCACGCACGCGGCGGTTGGCGCGATGGTGCGTTCGAGCTATCACGCCGATCTGCAGGCGCATGGAGCCGGGGTGGTCTGAGCGCCGCGTCCGCCTCTCTGCGGCAGCCACGCAGTCGAAAAGAAAAGCCCGCAGCGATGCGGGCTTTTTCGTTGGCGCGGCTGCTGCTCTGCTCGCGCATGCGTACGACAATCGTCATCTGACCGGATGCGCGATCCGGTTCAGCGAAAGGCATTGCGGTGGAAGCGGGAAGGGCGC
Source organism: Burkholderia ambifaria AMMD (assembly GCF_000203915.1). Taxonomy (NCBI): domain Bacteria; kingdom Pseudomonadati; phylum Pseudomonadota; class Betaproteobacteria; order Burkholderiales; family Burkholderiaceae; genus Burkholderia; species Burkholderia ambifaria. The sequence goes on along the minus strand of NC_008390.1, from coordinate 3,241,001 downwards.
TCGGAGCGTATCTTGTTCACCCTGTCTGGGCATGGCCATTTTCGGCATGAGCAAGGTTGCCAGTCTGATACCGCATGCGCGGGCCGCACCGCTTCCGCAGCCTCAATCCCCCATCGCGACTCCTTCGCGCCGCGGATCCGCGCCGCCGAACCACACCGTCTGACCCTGCAGGTTCAGCCGCTGGATCCCCTGCAGTCCCGAGTTCAACTCGACGACCTGCACGTCGTGCCCACGTCCCTTCAGCCCGTCGACGAGCGCGTCCGACACGCGGCCGCGCTCGAGCTGCGTCGGTCCGTTCGTCGACCCGACGTTCGGCAGCGCGATCGCCTGCTGCATCGTCATCCCCCAGTCGAGCACGCCGATCAGCGTTTTCGCGACGTGGTTGATGATCGCGGGGCCGCCGGCCGAGCCGACGATCATCGTCACCTGCTTCGTCTTCTGGTCGAACACGAGCTCCGGCGACATCGCCGAGCGCGGCCGCTTGCCGGGTTGCACACGGTTCGCGACCGGCCGGCCGTTCTCGCTCGACACGAACGAGAAATCGGTGAGCTGGTTGTTCAGCATGAAGCCGCGCACCATCAGCCGCGAACCGAACGCGTCCTCGACGCTGGTCGTCATCGACAGCGCCTGACCGTAGCGGTCGACGATCGCGATGTCGGAGGTCGACGGCAATTCGGGGCTGCGGTCGTCGGCCAGCGCGAGCGCCGCGCCCTGCGGCGTGCCGGCCTGCGCGACGCCCATGCTGTTGTCGCCGATCAGGCGCGCACGCTGCGCGAGGTAGGCCTTGTCGGTGAGGCTCGCCCAACTGCCGCCCGGCAGCGGCGCGAAATCGGGATCGGCGACGTAGCGCGCGCGGTCCGCGAACGCGAGGCGGCCGGCCTCGCTGAACAGATGCGCGGCGAACGGCGTCGGCTCGTAGCCGACCTCGTTGCGCACCGGCTTCTGCGCGCCGATCTGCTGCCAGTCGGGCATCGTCTCCAGGATGCCGAGCATCTGCGCGATCGCGAGGCCGCCCGACGACGGCGGCGGCATCCCGCACACCACCGAGCGCCGGTAGTCGGTACACAGCGGCGCACGCACCTTCGCCTTGTAGCGCGCGAGATCCTGCAGCGACAGCAGACCCGGATTGGTCGGGTGCTTGCGCACCTTCGCGACGATGTCGCGCGCGATCGCGCCGGTGTAGAACGCGTTCGCGCCGCGGTCGGCGACCTGGCGCAGCACGGTCGCGAGCGCGGGGTTCTTCAGCACGGTGCCGGCCGCCTTCGGCGTGCCGTCGTCGTTGTAGAAGTACGCGCGCGCGGCCGGGTCGTTCATCAGGTACTTGTCGTTCGCGATCAGCATCGCCAGCCGCGGGCTGATCGTGAAGCCGTGCTCGGCGAGCCGGATCGCGGGCTGGAACAGCCGGCGCCACGGCAGCTTGCCGTGCGCGCGATGCGCGGCGTCGAGCATCCGCAGCACGCCCGGCGTGCCGACCGAGCGCCCGCCGACGACACCTTCGTAGAAGCGCATCGGCTGGCCGGTCGGCCCGTAGAACAGGCGCTCGGTGGCGGCGGCCGGCGCGGTCTCGCGGCCGTCGTACGCCTGCGTCGCGTGGCCGTCGAAATACAGCATGAACGCGCCGCCGCCGATGCCCGACGATTGCGGCTCGACGAGCGCGAGCACCATCTGCGTCGCGATCGCCGCGTCGATCGCGGTGCCGCCGGCCTTCAGCATGTCGTAGCCGGCCTGCGTCGCGAGCGGGTTCGCGGCCGCGATCATCGCGTGCTGCGAGGTCCAGCCCGGCTTGTCGGTCCAGCCCGACGACAGTTCGGGGGAGTGAACGCCGGGCAGCGGCACGGCGGCGCCCGATGCGGCGGCGACCGGGACGACGGCGCCCGACGGCGCGGACGGTGACGTGCAGCCGGCACCGAAGGCGACGAGTGCGAATGCGACTGCGGCGGCGAGCGTCCAGGGACGCGAATGCGGACGAATCCGATCGAACATTGAACCCTCGGCAACGGTGAATTCGAAGGCGGCGGCGTGTGCGCGGCACGCGCTCCGCACGGGCGGCGCGCTATTGTCGCCGTGCGGGCGGCGGATTGTCATCCGACAGGAAACCCTGACGCATCGCGCCCGGCCCGCCCCGGCCGGTCTTTCCGGCCTGTTCGAGGATGAACTCTATGAACGTTGCGGTCGCACGCGTGTGGTGCCGGTTGGGCATGTACAGCATGTACATGTGCGTGCCGAAGATGCTGAGCCGGTACGCGTCGAGCGACGTGACGACCATGCCGCGCCGCATGTCTTCCTGCACCACGTAGTCGGGCACGATGCCGACGCCGATCCCGGCGAGGATCGCCTGGCGCAGGAACAGGAAGTTCTCCGAAATCAGCGTCGGCTCGAGCAGCACCTCGTGGCGCTCGTCGCCGAGATACGCGGCGATCCGCAACTGCCGCCCCATCACGGTCGCGGTGACGACCGGCGCGGCGGCCAGCGCGCCGAGGCTCGCCGGCATCCCGTGCGCGGCCGCGAACGCGGCCGACGCGCACGCAACGTAGCGCACCGCCCCCATGTCGCGCGCGACGAGGTTCTGCGGCGGCTCCGGCATCACGCGCACCGCGATGTCGATCTCGTCGCGCATCAGGTCTTCCACGCGATTCTCGAACACCACGTCGAGCACGATGCCCGGATGCAGCCGCTTGAACGCCAGCAGCCAGTCGGACATCACCATCTGCCCGTAGCCGCTCGGCACCGACAGCCGCACGCGGCCCTGCAGGTCCTGGCCGAGCGTCGTCACCGACTCCTGCGCGGCCAGCAGTTCGTTGCGGATGCGCCGGCCGTGCTCGTACAGCTTCAGCCCGATCTCGGTCGGCTCGATGCGGCGCGTCGTGCGGCGCACGAGCTGCTGGCCGATCGAGCGTTCGAGCTGGTTCAGCCGGTAGCTGACGTTCGCGCGGCTCACCTTGAGCCGCTGCGCGGCCTTGCTCAGATTGCCCGCGTCGAGGATCTCGACGAGCAGCGTCAGCGCGTTCAGGTCCATGTCCGGTGTCTCCTGATCCGTCCCGTTTAACGGTTCGAAAGCATTCAATGTCAAGTCAGACTTGACAGCTTGTAAAGGCATGCGGGAATTGTCAATGAATCTCGATCAATCGAGAATCGAGTCATCCCCGGCAACCACGCCGGATCGTTTCCCGCCGCGCGGGATCCCGGAACCGGCGCCGCCGGCCCGTCCCGCGGCTGCCGCCCGGCGTACCGCACTGGAGACACGATGCATTCAACCGCTTCCCCCGAACCCTCCCGCGCCGGCACCGTCACGCGCGAACGGCGCGACAAGGTGCTCGTCGTCACGATCGACCATCCGCCCGTCAATGCGTTGTCCGCCGACGTGCGGCGCGGCCTTTCCGACGCGCTCGACGCCGCGCAGACCGACGACGCGATCCGCGCGGTGCTGATCGTCGGCGCAGGCCGCAACTTCATCGCGGGCGCCGACATCCGCGAATTCGGCAAGCCGCCGGTGCCGCCGTCGCTGCCCGACGTGTGCGAGCAAATCGAGTCGAGCGCGAAGCCGGTCGTGGTCGCGCTCCACGGCGCGACGCTCGGCGGTGGCCTCGAGGTCGCGCTCGCCGCGCATTACCGGCTCGCGGTGCCCGGCGCGAAGCTCGGGCTGCCCGAAGTCACGCTCGGCCTGCTGCCCGGCGCGGGCGGCACGCAGCGCGCGCCGCGCCTGATCGGCGCGAAGGCCGCGCTCGACCTGATGCTGACGGGGCGTCACGCAAGCGCCGACGAAGCGCTCGCGCTCGGCCTCATCGATCGCCTCGCGCACAGCGACGACACGCTCGCCGAAGGCCTGGCCTATGCGCAGGAACTCGTGTCGCTCGGCGCGCCGGCACGGCGCACGCGCGATGCGCGGGGGCTCGCCGATCGCGTGAGCGCGCAGGCCGCGATCGACGCGGCGCGCGCCGATTTGCCGAAGAAGTCGCGCGGCCTGTTCTCGCCGGCGAAGATCGTCGACGCGGTCGAGGCCGCGCTCACGCAGTCGTTCGACGCGGGGATGAAGCTCGAGCGCAGCCTGTTCCTGCAGTGCATCGACAGCCCGCAGCGCGCGGGCCTCGTGCACGCGTTCTTCGCGGAGCGTGAGGCGGCGAAGGCGCCCGAGGCGCGCCGCGCGAGCGCGCGTCCGGTCGAGCGGATCGGCGTGGTCGGCGGCGGCACGATGGGCGCGGGGATCGCGGTCGCGGCGCTCGATGCCGGGCTGCCCGTGACGATGATCGAGCGCGACGAAGCGGCGCTCGCACGCGGGCGCGCGCACGTCGAGAAGGTCTACGACGGTCTCGTCGCGAAGGGCCGGATGACGCCGGCCGCGCATGCGGCGCGGCTTGCGCGCTTCAAGGGCAGCACGTCGTACGACGCGCTCGCGCAGGCCGACGTCGTGATCGAGGCCGTGTTCGAGGACATGGCCGTGAAGCAGGCGGTGTTCGCCGAACTCGCGCGCGTGTGCAAGCCGGGCGCGGTGCTCGCGACCAACACGTCGTATCTCGACATCGACGAGCTGGCGGCCAGCATCGACCGGCCGGCCGACGTGATCGGCCTGCATTTCTTCTCGCCGGCCAACGTGATGAAGCTGCTCGAGATCGTCGTGCCGGCCCGCGTGAGCGCGGAGGTCGTCGCGACGGCGTTCGCGCTCGCGAAGCAGCTGAAGAAGACGCCGGTGCGCGCGGGCGTGTGCGACGGCTTCATCGGCAACCGGATCCTCGCGGTCTACCGCACCGCGGCCGACTACCTGATGGAGGACGGCGCGTCGCCGTACCAGATCGATCGCGCGGTGCGCGAATTCGGCTTCCCGATGGGACCGTTCCAGGTCGTCGATCTCGCGGGCGGCGACATCGGCTGGGCGACCCGCAAGCGCCGCGCGGCGACGCGCGACCCGCGCGCGCGCTACGTGGAAATTTCCGACCGGCTGTGCGAGCGCGGCTGGTTCGGGCAGAAGACCGCGCGCGGCTACTACCTGTACCCGGACGGCGCACGCGTCGGCACGCCGGACCCGGAAGTCGAGGCCATCGTCGCCGACGAGCGCGCGAAGAAGGGCATCACGCCGCGCGCGTTCAGCGACGACGAGATCCTGCGCCGCTACCTCGCCGCGATGATCAACGAAGGCGCGAACGTCGTGCACGAGAAGATCGCGCTGCGCCCGCTCGACGTCGACGCGGTGTTCCTGCACGGCTACGGCTTCCCGCGCTATCGCGGCGGCCCGATGCACTACGCGGACACGGTCGGCCTCGCGAACGTGCTCGCCGACATTCGCGCGTTCGCGAACGAGGATCCGCTGTTCTGGAAGCCTTCGCCGCTGATCGTCGAGCTGGTCGAGCGCGGCGCGGATTTCGCGAGCCTGAACCACATCGACTGAACGCCCACCGCCTTCGCAACGGACTTACGATGGACCTCAATTTCACTCCCGAAGAGGAAGCGTTCCGCGCGGACGTGCAGCGCTTTCTCGCCGCCGAACTGCCGGCGCGCACCGCGCGCAAGGTGAAGGGCGGCCTGCATCTGACGCGCGACGACATGCGCGAATGGCACGCGATCCTGAACGCCCGCGGCTGGCTCGCGAGCCACTGGCCGCGCGAGTTCGGCGGCCCCGGCTGGAGCGTCGCGCAGAAGTTCCTGTTCGACAACGAATGCGCGCTCGCGGGCGCGCCGCGCATCGTCCCGTTCGGCGTCAACATGCTCGGGCCCGTGCTGATCAAGTACGGCAGCGAAGCGCAGCAGCGCCACTGGCTGCCGCGCATTCTCGACGGCACCGACTGGTGGTGCCAGGGCTATTCGGAGCCGGGCGCCGGTTCCGATCTCGCGTCGGTGAAGACGAGCGCGGTGCGCCACGGCGATCACTACGTCGTGAACGGCCAGAAGACGTGGACCACGCTCGGTCACTACGCGAACATGATCTTCTGTCTCGTGCGCACCGCGACCGACGTGCGCAAGCAGGAAGGCATCAGCTTCCTGCTGATCGACATGAACACGCCCGGTGTCGAAGTGCGTCCGATCATCACGTTCGACGGCGAGCACGAGGTGAACGAAGTGTTCTTCACCGACGTGCGCGTGCCCGTGGAGAACCTGGTCGGCGAAGAGAACCGCGGCTGGACCTGCGCGAAATACCTGCTCACGTACGAGCGCACCAACATCGCCGGCATCGGCTTCTCGACGGCCGCGCTCGAGCGGTTGCGCGCGGTGGCCGCGAAGGTCACGAAGAACGGCCGGCCGCTCGCGGACGATCCGTTCTTCGCGGCACGCGTCGCGCGCGTCGAGATCGAACTCGAGAACATGCGCACGACCAACCTGCGCGTGCTGGCCGCGGTCGCGGGCGGCGGCGTGCCGGGGGCCGAGAGCTCGATGCTGAAAATCCGCGGCACGCAGATCCGCCAGGAGATCACCGCGCTGATGCGCCGCGCGATGGGGCCGTACGCGCAACCGTTCGTCGACGATGCGCTCGACGCCGACTACGACGGCGAGCCGATCGGCCCGGAGGAGGCCGCGAGCGCCGCGCAGCAGTACTTCAACAACCGCAAGCTGTCGATCTTCGGCGGCTCGAACGAGATCCAGAAGAACATCATCGCGAAGATGATGCTCGGGCTGTAACGAGGGACGCGACGATGGATTTCCAGCACACAGAAGACCGCCGGATGCTGGCGGACACGTTGAACCGCTTCATCGCCGAACAGTACGCGTTCCCGGTGCGCGATCGCATCGCGCAGTCGGCCGACGGGTTCGATCGCACGATGTGGCAGCGCTTCGCCGAACTGGGCGCGGTCGGCGCGCTGTTCGCCGAGGCCGACGGCGGCTTCGGCGGCGCGGGCTTCGACATCGCCGTGGTGTTCGAATGCCTCGGGCGCGGGCTCGTCGTCGAGCCGTTCCTCGGCGCGCTGCTCGCGGGCCGCGCGCTGTCGCTCGCCGGCGGCGCCGCGCATCGCGAGCGGCTTGCCGCGCTGATCGACGGCAGCGCGAGCGCCGCGTTCGCGCACGACGAGCCGGGCTCGCACTACGAACTGACGACGGTGCGCACGCGCGCCGAGCGTGTCGGCGACGGCTGGGTGCTGACGGGCGCGAAGGGCGTCGTCGACCAGGCCGCGCAGGCGGCGTTCTTCGTCGTCAGCGCACGCGTGTCCGGTCACGACGACGACGCGGCCGGCATCGGCCTGTTCGTCGTGCCGGCCGACGCGCCGGGCGTGTCGCTGCGCGACTACCGGAAGATCGATGGCGGCCGCGCGGCCGAAGTGCGTTTCGAGCGCGTCGCGCTGCCGGCCGATGCCGCGCTCGGCGCGCCGAATGCGCACGACGGCGAAGCGGGCGCCGCGCTGCTCGAACGCGTGCTCGGCTACGGGCTGCTCGCGCTGTCGGCCGAAGCGCTCGGCGCGATGGACATCGCGAAGGAATACACGCTCGACTACCTGCGCACGCGCAAGCAGTTCGGAATGCCGATCGGCAGCTTCCAGGCGCTGCAGCACCGGATGGCCGACCTGCTGCTCGAAGTCGAGCAGGCGCGCTCGGCGGTGATCAACGCGGCCGCGCAGCTCGAGGCGCCGCGTGCGGTGCGCGAGCGCGCGCTCGCGGCGGCCAAGTACAGCATCGGCCGGATCGGCACGCTGGTCGCCGAGGAAAGCATCCAGCTGCACGGCGGGATCGGGATGACGTGGGAGCTGCCGCTGTCGCACTACGCGAAGCGGCTGGTGATGATCGATCACCAGCTCGGCGACGAGGATCATCATCTCGCGCGCTATATCGCGCTGTCGAAACAGTAAAGACGAACGACGCGAATGGAGGAGACAACGATGACGAACGACCCGCGCGCATTGCCGCTGGCCGGCGTGAAGGTGCTCGATTTCTCGCGCGTGCTCGCGGGCCCGTGGAGCGCGATGGTGCTCGCCGATTTCGGCGCGGACGTGATCAAGATCGAGCATCCGGCGCGCGGCGACGACACGCGCGACTGGGGGCTGCGGATCGGCGACACCGAGACGACCTACTTCAACAGCGTGAACCGCAGCAAGCGGTCGATCTGCGTCGACCTGCAGACGGAAGCCGGGCGGCGCATCGCGCGCGAGCTCGCCGCGCAGGCCGACGTGCTGATCCACAACTTCAAGGCCGGCGGCGCGGAAAAGCTCGGGCTCGGCTACGACGCGCTCGCCGAGCTGAATCCGCGGCTCGTGCATTGCGCGATCTCGGGCTACGACCGTTCGGGCCCGGAGGCCGCGCGGCCCGGCTATGACCTTGTCGTGCAGGGCGAGGCGGGGCTGATGGCGCTGAACGGCGAGGCCGACCAGCCGCCGCTGAAGTTCGGCGTCGCGGCGGTCGATCTCTTCACCGGCATGTATTCGGCGCAGGCGATCCTCGCCGCGCTGTACGAGCGCCATGCGACGGGGCGCGGACGGCGCATCGAGATGGCGCTGTTCGACTGCGGGCTGATGATCACCGCGTACTACGGGCTCGACGCGCTGCTGATGGGCGAGGATCCGCCGCGCTACGGCAACGCGCATCCGTCGATCGTGCCGTACGGCGTGTTCGATGCGGCCGACGGCCCGCTCGTGATCACGGTCGGCAACAACACGCAGTTCGCGCGTTTCTGCGACGCGATCGAGCGGCCCGACCTCGCCGCGGACGAACGCTACAGGACCAACCTCGGCCGCTCCGCGAATCGCGCCGAGCTGCTGCCGGAGATCCGCCGCGAGCTTGCGCGCCGGCCGCGCGCAACGCTGCTCGCGGCGCTTTCCGGGGCGGGCATTCCGTGCGGCGAGGTGCTCGGGCTGCACGACGCGCTGACGTCCGAGCGCGCGACCCGCGCGGGGCTCGTCACGCGGCAGCCGCATCCGGTCGCGGGCGGCGTCGACGTGCTCGCGCCGCCGTACCGCTTCGACGGCGCGCGCCTGCCGGTGCGCGGTGCGCCGCCGGTGCTCGGCGCCGATACGGACGACGTGCTCGGCGGCTGGCTCGGGCTGTCGACGGACGAGCTGGCGCGGCTGCGCGCGGATCGCATCGTGTAGATCGCTTTTGCCGCCGCGGCGCGGGCGGAGCAGTCGCGCGCCGGTCATCCAACAGACACCGCTCGCAATGACGAGGCGGTTGCCCGGCGGGGACTGGAGTTAGCGCCAAGCGCCAACACCGGTCGACCGCGAAGCATGGGACCCGGGTAAGTGCTGAAGCACTAACTCTGGTCGACCGCGAAGCATGGGACCAGAGTAAGCGCTAAAGCGCCAACTCTGGTCGACAGGAGGAGACACCATGGAGCTTTCCGTCATCGAATCGGTCACGGCGTGCCGTGACTACCAGCAGCTCGTGCGTGCGCGGCGCCGCTTCAGCTTCACGCTGACGGCGCTGATGATCGCCACCTACTACGGCTTCATCCTGCTCGTCGCGCTCGCGCCGCACGTGCTGGCCGCGCCGCTGTACCGCGGCGCGACGACCACGGTCGGGATCGTCGCGGGCGTCGCGATCATCCTGGTCGCGATCGGCCTGACCGCGTGGTACGTGCTGCGCGCGAACCGTGCGTTCGACCGCCGCGTCGCCGCGATCCTGCAGCGTTCCTGATGGAGGCCCCCATGCGACTCACTTCGAGCGCGCTCGGCGCGCTGGCCGTTCTCGTTTCCTCCACTGCGCACGCGACCTCCGTCGCGGGCCCGATGCCCGACAAGGTCGAGCTGAACCCGGTCGCGATCGCGATGTTCTTCGCGTTCGTGTTCGCGACGCTCGCGCTCACGCGCTGGGCCGCGCGCCGCACGCGCTCGACGCGCGACTTCTACACGGCCGGCGGCGGCATCACCGGGCTGCAGAACGGGCTCGCGATCGCGGGCGACTACATGTCGGCCGCGTCGTTCCTCGGGCTCTCCGGGATGGTGTTCATGTTCGGCTTCGACGGGCTGATCTACTCGATCGGCTTCCTGGTCGGCTGGCCGTTCGTGATGTTCCTGATCGCCGAGCCGCTGCGCAATCTCGGCAAGTTCACGTTCGTCGACGTCGTCGCGTACCGCTTCGCGCAGCGGCCGATCCGGCTGCTGACGTCCGCGAACGCGCTGACGATCGTCGTGCTGTACCTGGTCGTGCAGATGGTCGGCGCGGGCAAGCTGATCCAGCTGCTGTTCGGGCTGTCGTACGGCACGGCCGAACTGATCGTCGGCGTGCTGATGGTCGTCTACGTGTTCTTCGGCGGGATGACCGCGACCACCTGGGTGCAGGTGATCAAGGCCGTGCTGCTGCTGTGCGGCGCGACGCTGCTCGTATTGCTCGCGCTCGGGGAATTCGGCTTCAGCGTCGACGAGATGTTCCGCCGCGCGGTGGCCGTGCATCCGGGCGCGCTGTCGATCATGGGCCCCGGCAAGCTGATTCGCGATCCGGCCAACGCGCTGTCGCTCGGCATCGCGCTGATGTTCGGCACGGCCGGCTTCCCGCACATCCTGATGCGCTTCTTCACGGTGCCGAACGCGAAGGAGGCGCGCAAGTCGGTGCTGTACGCGACCGGCTTCATCGGCTACTTCTATTTGCTGACCTTCGTGATCGGCTTTTCGGCGATCGTGCTGCTCGCGCAGCATCCGGAATTTTTCCGGCTCGGCGCGAACGGCACGTTCAACCTGACGCACGACCTGCTCGGCGGCTCGAACATGGTCGCGGTGAAGCTCGCGCAGGCGGTCGGCGGCAACTGGTTCTACGGCTTCATCGCGGCCGTCACGTTCGCGACGATCCTCGCGGTGGTCGCCGGGCTGACGCTCGCCGGCGCGACCACGATCTCGCACGACCTGTATGCGCAGATGTGGGCGCGCGGCAAGCCCGACGAGCGGCTGGAAATGCGCATCTCGCGCGCGGCGACGATCGGGTTGTCGGCGATCGCGATCGCGTTGTCGATCCTGTTCGAGCACGTGAACGTCGCGTTCATGGTCGGCCTCGTCGCGGCGGTGGCCGCCAGCGCGAATTTCCCGGTGCTCGCGATGTCGATCTTCTGGCGCGGGATGACGACGCGCGGCGCGGTGCTCGGCGGCGGCCTCGGCCTCGCGTCGGCGGTCGCGCTCACGGTGCTGTCGAAGTCGGTGTGGGTCGACGTGCTGCACCACGCGCACGCGCCGGTGTTCCTCGACAATCCGGCACTCGTGTCGGTGCCGCTCGCGTTCTTCGGGATCGTGGTCGGCTCGCTCGCGGACCGCGGCGAGCGCGCGCGGCGCGAGCGCGACGCGTTCGCGCAGCAGGAGTTCTACGCGCAGACGGGCGTGCTGGCCAGCCGCGCCGTGCAGCACTGATCCGTCCGATGAATGGGCAATCCGTCCGGATCGCCGGACGGATATTTTCCGGAAATCCGGAATCCCGGATTTCCTTGCCTGCCGTATTATGAGAAATACAATGAAAACAACGGCTTGAGGGGTTCCGGAAACCTGGCATCGACCTTGCGATATAAACAGCACGGCCGTCCCCCCGGCCTGACTATTAAACCAAGGAGACAATCGATGACCAATGCCTTCCTCCCCTGTCGGATGACTTGAGGCATCGCTTGTTGCGGCACGGCAGCCGCGCGGGCGAATGTTTCTTTCCCCTGACATTCGCCTGCGCGCGTGACGCCGTTTCCACCGGCTCATCTACTTCAGCAGGAACCATCGTGAAGAAGAAACCCTTCTACAAAGTGCTCTATGTGCAGGTGATTTTCGCCATCATCGTCGGCGTGATCCTCGGCCACTTCTATCCGGCGCTCGCCACCGACATGAAACCGCTCGGCGACGGCTTCATCAAGCTGATCAAGATGGTGATCGGACCGATCATCTTCTGTACGGTCGTCACCGGCATCGCCGGCATGGAGGACATGAAGAAGGTCGGCCGCGTCGGCGGCAAGGCGCTGCTGTACTTCGAGGTCGTGTCGACCTTCGCGCTGCTGCTGGGCCTGGCGGCCACGCACATCCTGCGTCCGGGCGTCGGCTTCAACATCGATCCGGCGACGCTCGACGGCAAGGCCGTCGCATCGTACGCGGCGAAGGCGCACGGCCAGTCGACGGTCGACTTCCTGCTGCACATCATCCCGAACACGATGGTCGATGCGTTCGCGCAGGGCGAAATCCTGCAGATCCTGCTGATCGCGCTGCTGTTCGGCAGCGTGCTCGCGCACCTCGGCGAGCGCGGCAAGGTCGTGACCGACTTCATCGACGGTCTCACGCGCGTGCTGTTCGGCATCGTGCACATCGTCACGAAGCTGGCGCCGATCGGCGCGTTCGGCGCGATGGCGTTCACGATCGGCAAGTACGGCGTCGGCTCGCTGGTGCCGCTGCTCAAGCTGATCGGCACGTTCTACCTGACGTCGATCGTGTTCGTGCTGGTCGTGCTCGGCACGATCGCGCGCGTCACGGGCTTCTCGATCATCCGCTTCGTGTCCTACATCAAGGAAGAGCTGCTGATCGTGCTCGGCACGAGCTCGTCGGAAGCCGCGCTGCCGCAGCTGATGGAAAAGCTCGAGAAGGCCGGCTGCTCGCGTTCGGTCGTCGGCCTCGTCGTGCCGACCGGGTACTCGTTCAACCTCGACGGCACCAACATCTACATGACGATGGCCGTGCTGTTCATCGCGCAGGCGACCAACATCGAACTGACGTGGATGCAGCAGCTCACGCTGCTCGCGGTCGCGATGCTGACGTCGAAGGGCGCGAGCGGCGTCACGGGCGCGGGCTTCATCACGCTCGCCGCGACGCTCGCCGTCGTGCCGACGATCCCGCTGTCGGGCATGGTGCTGATCCTCGGCATCGACCGCTTCATGAGCGAATGCCGCGCGCTGACCAACATCGTCGGCAACGGTGTCGCAACGGTGGTCGTGTCGGCGTGGGAGAAGGAGCTCGACCGCAACAAGCTGCGCCAGGCGCTGACCGGCGGCGGCGAAGTCAAGACGACCGAGGCGGCCGGCGTCTGACACCATGAGCGAGCAGGCGGCGGTACCGCCCGCGGCGGCCGCGCCGCGCGGCGGCCGGGGCGGCCAGGGCGGTGATGCGGAGCCCTATGACACAATAGGCGATCCGCATCGCCAGGAAGTCACGTCCGTGAAGCGCCGCCTGCTCATCCTCGTCGTGCTTGCCGTCGCGCTCGCGGCGGCGTGCGCGCTGACGTGGACCATCACGTGGCGGCGCGGCGTCGCGGAGCTGCAGCGCAACGCCGCGGTGCGGGTCGACCGCACCACCAACGCGCTCAAGAGCACGCTCGACCGCTACGAATCGCTGCCTTATCTACTCGGCAGCCATCCGTACGTGCAGGACCTGCTCGCCGAGCCGAAGCGCGCCGATTTCACCGGGCGCGCGAACCGCTATCTCGAAGATCTCAACGAACACGCGCACGCGACCGTCACCTACGTGGTCGGCGCGGACGGCCTGTGCGTCGCCGCCAGCAACTGGCGCGCGCCCGACAGCTTCGTCGGGATCGAATACCGCTTCCGTCCGTATTTCATCGACGCGATGAACGGCCGGGTCGGCCGCTTCTTCGGGATCGGCACGATCTCGCGCGACCCCGGCTACTACATCTCGCAGCCGGTGTGGCGCGACGGCAAGATCGCGGGTGTCGTCGTCGTGAAACTCAATCTCGAATGGTTCCAGGGCGCCGACGCGTCCGAACCGCTCGTCGTCGCGGACGATCACGGCGTCGTGTTCCTGTCGTCCGTGCCCGCGTGGAAATACCACACGCTGCATCCGTTGACGGGGCCCGTCGCCGCGTCGATCTACGAGACGCGCCAGTACGCGCAGCAGCCCGTCACGCCGCTGCCGCTGCGCGTCGAGCAGGTGCTCGGCGCGGACGCGGAGATCGTGCGCCTCGGCCCGGGCCTGCGCGCACCGCGCTTTCTGGCGAGCAAGCGGCGGATCGGCGAACCCGACTGGCTGCTCGTCACGCTCGCGCCGATCGCCCCGATCGACGCCGATGCGCGCAACGCGACCATCGTCACGGGCTTCGGCTTCGTGTCGGTGGCGTTGCTCGCGTTCTACTGGCGCATGCGCCGCGCTCGCGTGCGCGAGATGATCCGCGGCCGCGCGCTGCTGCAGCAGGCGTATGCGGAGCTGAACCGGCGCGTCGAGGAACGCACGGCCGATCTGTCGGAGGCAAACGAGCAGTTGCAGAAGGAAGTCGGCGACCGGATCCGCGCGGAACAGGAATTGCGCGCCGCGCACGACGAACTGATCCAGGCGAGCAAGCTCGCCGCGCTCGGCCAGATGGCGGCCGGCATCACGCATGAACTGAACCAGCCGCTCGCGGCATTGCGCAGCTTCTCCGACAACACGCGCGTGCTGCTCGATCGCGGCGAGCAGGCGGCCGCGCGCGAGAACCTCGAGGCGATCGCCGCGCTGACCGAGCGGATGGGCAAGATCACCAACCAGCTGAAACTGTTCGTCGGCCGCGCGAAGCCGCGCAACGAACAGGCGCTGGTCGTGCGCGCGCTGCGCAGCGTGCTGTCGCTGCTCGGCGAACGGCTGCGCGGCGTCGCGCTCACGCTGACGCTGCAGGATGCGACCGTGTCGCCCGCGCAGGATGCGCCGCTCGACCTCGCGCGCGATTACCCGGACCTCGTCGCCCGCTGCGAGGACTTGCGCCTCGAACAGGTGCTGATCAACCTGCTCGGCAACGCGCTCGACGCGGTCGCGGGTGTCGCCGCGCCGGCGATCGAAGTGACGATCGCGGTGTCGGTCGCGACGCTGGCGGTCGAGGTGCGCGACAACGGCCCGGGCATCGCGCCCGACCTGCTGCCGCGCTTGTTCGAACCGTTCTTCACGACCAAGGAAATGGGGCGCGGGCTCGGGCTCGGCCTCGCGATCTCGTCGTCGATCGCGAGCGACGCGGGCGGCGCGCTGACCGCGCGCAACGCGCCGTCCGGCGGCGCGCTGTTCGTCTTGACGCTGCGGCGCACGCGCACGCATCATCCGGACTCCCTGTCCGAGCCGGCGGGCTCGCGCTAGGGCCCGTTCGCCGCACGACCGGCATCAACGAGAGCCGCGCGCTTCCCGCCGCGCGGCGTGTCAGGAGCAAGTGACTACGATGGCCAACCGGCTGCAAGTGATCTATATCGAAGACGATGCGCTCGTTCGCCGGGCGAGCGTGCAGAGCCTCCAGCTCGCGGGGTTCGACGTCGTCGGGTTCGAATCGGCCGAGGCGGCCGACAAGGCGATCGTCGCGGAAACCGCCGGCGTGATCGTCAGCGACATCCGGCTGCCCGGCGCGAGCGGGCTCGACCTGCTCGCGCAGTGCCGCGAGCGCGTGCCCGACGTGCCGGTGATCCTCGTCACCGGCCACGGCGACATCTCGATGGCCGTGCAGGCGATGCGCGACGGCGCGTACGACTTCATCGAAAAGCCGTTCGCGGCCGAACGGCTGATCGAGACCGTGCGCCGCGCGCTGGAGCGGCGCGAACTCGTGCTCGAGAACCATGCGCTGCGGCGCGAGCTGGCCGGGCAGAACATCGTCGCGCCGCGCATCATCGGCCGCAGCCCGGCGATCGAACAGGTGCGCAAGCTGATCGCGAACGTCGCGCCCACCGACGCCTCGGTGCTGATCAACGGCGACACCGGCGCCGGCAAGGAGCTGATCGCGCGCAGCCTGCACGAGCTGTCGCCGCGGCGCGACAAGCCGTTCATCGCGGTGAACTGCGGCGCGCTGCCCGAGCCGATGTTCGAGTCGGAGATGTTCGGCTACGAGCCCGGCGCGTTCACGGGTGCCGCGAAGCGCCGCGTCGGCAAGCTCGAATATGCGTCCGGCGGCACGCTGTTCCTCGACGAAATCGAAAGCATGCCGCTCGCGCTGCAGGTGAAGCTGCTGCGCGTGCTGCAGGACGGCGTGCTCGAGCGGCTCGGCTCGAACCAGCCGATCCGCGTGAACTGCCGCGTCGTCGCGGCCGCGAAGGGCGACATGAGCGAGCTCGTCGCCGCCGGCACGTTCCGGCGCGACCTGCTGTACCGGCTCAACGTCGTGACGATCGCACTGCCGCCGCTCGCCGAGCGCCGCGAGGACATCGTGCCGCTGTTCGAGCACTTCATGCTCGACGCGGCCGTGCGCTACGGGCGGCCGGCCCCCGTGCTGACCGACCGGCAGCGCGCGAGCCTGATGCAGCGCGACTGGCCCGGCAACGTGCGCGAGCTGCGCAACGCGGCGGACCGCTTCGTGCTCGGCGTCGCCGACATGCCGCAGGATGCGGGCGCGAGCGGCGACGATGCCGAGAGCGACCAGACGCTGAAGGAGCGCATCGAGCAGTTCGAGCGCGCGGTGATTGCGCAGGCGCTGAACCAGACGGGCGGCGCGGTCGCGGCGACGGCCGACCGGCTGCATGTCGGCAAGGCGACGCTGTACGAGAAGATGAAGCGCTACGGGCTGTCGGCGAAAGGCGAAACCGAGCGCTGAAAAACGAACGGACCGCAGTGCGGTCCGTTGTGCGGAGCAGGGCTGCGTGCGCCCTGCGAGCGGGGAATCAGATGGCGGCGCTCAGGCCGCGTTGCCGTCGAGCGCCTTCTTGAGCAGCGCGTCGAGTTCCGCGAACTGCGGTGCGCCGACGTAGCGCTTCAGGATCTTGCCGTTCTTGTCGACGACGAAGGTCGTCGGCGTGAGCTGCACGTTGCCGAACTGCTTCGCGACGCTGCCGTCGTCGAGCGCGACCTTGAACGGCAGCTGGCGCGTCTGCGCATAGTTCGCGACGTACATCGGCGGATCGTAATTCATCGCGACCGCGACGAATTCCAGCCCCTGACCCTTGAAGCGATTGTAGGTCTCGACCATCTGCGGCATTTCCTGCATGCAGGTCGCGCAGCTCGTCGCCCAGAAATTGACGAGATAGACCTTGCCCTTCAGGTCGCCGGCCGTCGACACCTTCTGGCCCGACAGCAGCGTGAACGTCGCGTCCGGCACGCTGGACTTGCCGTTGAACGCAAAGAAGCCGGCAACGGCGATGGCCGCGACGACGACGGCCGCCACGATATAGCGGGCGGGGCCGGTGCGGCGCTGGGCGGGAGGCGTGGTGTTCATCTGGTGCTCTCGGAGTCGGTCGATGACGCGGATCGATGCAAAGGACGTCGAAATTCGGCGCTCATTTTAGCGCGAATGCGCGGTACGCACCGGCGGCGGCCACTAATCCGCGGTGTCGGCCTTCGCGGATAATGAGCGTTTTGCCTGCTCGATCCCTGCCATGCCGAAGGAAGTCATCGATTCGTTGCGCCCCCTTTTTCGTCCGCTGCGACACTTCGCCGCGCTCGCGTGCGTGAGCGCGGCGCTGACTGCGTGCTCGCCCTCCTATGACTGGCGCACGCTGCACAACGACGCCGGCTATACGATCGACCTGCCGGCGAAGCCGACCGTCGAGGACCACCCGATAGCGGTGGGCGGCGCATCGATGCCGATGCGGATGCAGGCCGCGCACGTCGACGGCGCGGTGTTCGCGGTCGGCACGCTGACGCTGCCCGATGACCGCGACGACACGCGCCGCGCGGCGCTCGAGTTCCTGCGCGCCGGGCTGTCGCGCAATCTCGAAGGCGCGCCGCGGACGGCCTCGGTGCCGGTGCCGCTCGCGGCCGGCGGTGCGGTGAACGGGCTCGAGCTGCGGGTCGCGGGCGCGGCCAGCGGCGGCGACCACGCGCAGAAGACGATCGTCGCGCGGCTCGTGGCGCGCGGCCGGCATGCGTATCAGGCCGTCGTGATCGCCGACGGGCCGCTCGCGCAGGAACAGCTCGACCAGTTTTTCGGCTCGTTCAAACTGGACTGACACCGGCCGGCGAGGGCGCTCTGACACGTTGTGATAACTGAAAGTTCATTCGCAGCTTTCGACGCTAATCTCCGGATTTTGCGGGGATTTTTCAGCTATCCACAGCGCATGTGGATAACTTTGTTGAAAAGTTGGGCGAATCGCGCGCAAAGCCGCGCCGGACGGCCTTCCGGTGCATTCGGCGACTTCCGCGCCCTTTAAGAAAAATCAATAGAAACAAGGGGATACGGATTTCGCGATAGCAAGGCGCTCGCGAGCGGCGATCCGGGGCCAGATTCGCTAAATTGTGCATAAGTCAAGTCTTGACAGCCGGATTTTGTCCCCCGAGGGCGCTCACAGCGCCGTGAGCGCGCGCCGGTAGCGGATCGCCTCGGCGATCTGCGCGGCCGTCGGCAACGGGTCGCCGGCCAGGTCGGCGATCGTCCGCGCGACCTTCAGCACGCGGAAATACGCGCGCGCCGACCAGCCGAAGCGCTCCCCCGCCTCGCGCAGCAGCCGCTCGCCGTCGTCGGTCGGGCGGCACAGGTCGTCGGTCTCGCGGCCGCTCAGCATGTGATTCGTCTTGCCCTGCCGCTCGAACTGCAGCGCACGCGCCTGGGCGACCCGCGCAGCGACCGTGGCGCTCGATTCGCCGTGCGCGGTCGCGCGCGCGGCGAGTTCGGCCGGCGACAGCGCGGGCAGGTCGATCTGGATGTCGATCCGGTCGAGCAGCGGCCCCGACAGCTTGCGCAGGTAGCGTGAGGCGACGTCCGGCGAGCAGCGGCAGCGCCCGGACGGATCGCCGTGCCAGCCGCACGGGCACGGATTCATCGCGGCGATCAACTGGCACGCGGCGGGGAAATCGGCCTGCTGCGCCGCGCGCGAGATCGTGATGCGGCCGACTTCCAGCGGCTCGCGCAGCATTTCCAGCACGTGCCGGTCGAATTCGGGCAACTCGTCGAGAAACAGCACGCCGAGGTGCGCGAGCGTGATCTCGCCCGGCTGCGGTGGGTTGCGGCCGCCAACCAATGCAGCGGCGCTCGACGAATGATGCGGCGAGCGGAACGGCCGCCGCCGCCACTGCGCGGGCGAGAAGCCGAGGCGGCTCGCGGAAAGGAGCGCGGCCGACGTCAGCGCCTCGTCGTCGGTCAGCGGCGGCAGGAGGCCCGGCAGCCGCGCGGCCAGCATCGACTTGCCGGCGCCGGGCGGCCCGATCATCAGCATGTGGTGTCCGCCCGCGGCGGCCACTTCGAGCGCGCGCCGGGCGCCGCGCTGGCCGATGACGTCCGCGAGATCGGGGGCGGCCGGCGCCGGCTCGCCGTCGAGGCAGGGCGCCGCGACCGGCGCGAGCCGCGCGTCCGGCGCACCGGCGAGGTGCGCGCACAGCGCGGGCAGGTCGGGCGCGCCGAACACCGTGACGCCCGGCACCAGCGCGGCCTCGGCGGCGCTGTCGAGCGGCAGGTACAGCTCGGGCGGGCGCGACGCGGCCGGCGGGCCGGCCGCTGGGTCGGACATCGCGTCGGGCCGGGCGCCGGAACCGACGCTTGATCCGGTTTCACCCGCGCGCCAGTCGCGTGCCGCGCCGCACGCCATCGCGAACGCGCCGCGCATCGGCCGCAGCGCGCCGGTCAGCGACAGCTCGCCCGCGAATTCGCGGCCGGCCAGCGCGTCGGCCGGGATCTGGCCGTTCGCGGCGAGGATGCCGAGCGCGATCGGCAGGTCGAAGCGGCCGGACTCCTTCGGCAGGTCGGCCGGTGCGAGGTTGACCGTGATGCGGCGCACGGGGAATTCGAATCCGCAGTTCTGCAGCGCGGCGCGCACGCGCTCGCGGCTTTCGCGGACTTCGAGATCGGGCAGGCCGACGATCGAGAACGACGGCAACCCGTTGGCAAGATGGACTTCGACGGTGACGTCCGGCGCGCGGCCGGCCGCCGGCGCGCGACTGCGCACCACGGCGAGCGACATGGCGAGGCTCCTGTAAATGAAACGGACGGGCAACGGCCGTTCAGGGCCGCATGCCGCGGGAATCGGAGGAATCGGTGCGCGCTTGCCGGCGTGGCGCGAGAAAGAACGAGGAACGACGAACTGCGAAGAGCGAGGAACTGCGAAGAGCGGGGGACTGCGAAGAACGACGAAACGGCTTGCTGACTGTCCGACTGGCGGGGGGCGGGCGCGGGCCGCACGAGGCGGCCCGCGCCCGGACCGGTCGGTCAGGGGGCGTCAGGCCTGGGGCGCTGCGAGCTTCTGCTCGAGTTCCGCGACGCGCTTTTCGAGTTCCTCGAGACGCACGCGGGTACGGGCGAGCACCTGTGCCTGCGTGTCGAACTCCTCGCGCGTGACGAGATCGAGCTTCGAGAAGCCTTGCGACAGCATGGCCTTCACGTTGCGCTCGACATCCTTGGCCGGCGAGTTTTTCAGCAGGTCGCTGACGCGCGACTGCAGGTCGTTGAAAACATCGCTGGGTTGCTTCATGAGATATCCCTTCCTTGCACAAAAAATGTGCATCTTCAGTTGCGTACGTGCCCATGATGCACGCATGACCGGAAATGGTGCGCCGCTGGCGCGAATTCCGGGCATGGCGCCCGCATGGGTGAATGGCCCGGTGAACCGGGACGTGCGTGCACTCTAGCAACGATCCTTTCGACGCGCCAGCAAACCGGGCCCACGTTGACCGTTCGGCCGGGCTTCCACACCTTTCAACGGGTGATGCGTCCCCTTTTAGGAGCCGTTCGAGACGGTCCTCGCGCAAACATGGCATGCGAGTTGCTGGGAAGAGACCGTCACACCATTCCAACCAATTCGACGGGACCACCCAGCGAGAGGACTTCATGAAACTGATTACCGCAATCATCAAGCCGTTCAAGCTCGATGAGACGCGCGAAGCGCTCTCCGCGCTCGGCGTCTCGGGCATCACGGTGACGGAGGTGAAGGGCTTCGGGCGCCAGAAAGGGCACACCGAGCTGTACCGCGGCGCCGAATACGTGGTCGACTTCCTGCCGAAGATGAAGATCGAGGCGGCCGTGTCCGACGATCTCGTCGACCAGGCGGTGGAAGCGATCGAGCGGGCCGCGCGCACCGGCAAGATCGGCGATGGGAAGATCTTCGTCACGCCGATCGAGCAGGTGATCCGGATCCGGACCGGGGAGACCGGCGCAGACGCGCTGTAACAGACAAAGACAAGCAACAAGAGGAAACCCGAGATGCGCAAACTTCTGATGTCCCTGCTGATGGCAGGCTCGCTGATCGCGGCCGGTGTCGGCCCCGCGCTCGCGGACGACGCGGCCTCGGCCGCGGCTGCGTCCGCGCCCGCCGCAATGGCGTCCGATGCAACGGCAGCCGCTTCGGCCGCCACCGAGGCATCGGCGCCTGCCGCTGCTGCCGCCCCCGCGTCGGCCGCCGACGCATCGGCTGCCGCGGCTGCGTCCGCGCCGGCCGCACCCGCCGCGCCGACCGCGCCGTTCTCCGTCGATTCGTCGAAGATCAGCGCCGGCGACACCGCGTGGATGCTGACGTCCACCGCGCTCGTGCTGTTCATGACGATCCCCGGCCTCGCGCTGTTCTACGCGGGCATGGTCCGCAAGAAGAACGTGCTCGCGACCGTGATGCAGAGCTTCGCGATCACCGCGCTGATCACGGTGCTGTGGACGGTGGTCGGCTACAGCCTCGCGTTCACGCCGGGCAACGGCTTCATCGGCGGCCTGTCGCGCGTGTTCCTGCACGGGATGACCTACGTGAAGGGCGACAAGGCGACCACGCTGACCGTCAGCCACCTGGCGACGACGATTCCGGAATCGGTCTACTTCGTCTACCAGATGACGTTCGCGATCATCACGCCGGCGCTGATCTGCGGCGCGTTCGCCGACCGGATGAAGTTCTCGGCGATGCTCGTGTTCATGACGCTCTGGTCGCTGATCGTCTACGTGCCGATCGCGCACATGGTGTGGGAGCCGACCGGCTGGCTGTCGGCGGACGGCGTGCTCGACTTCGCGGGCGGCACGGTGGTGCACATCAACGCCGGTATCGCGGGCCTCGTGTCGTGCCTGATGCTCGGCAAGCGCGTCGGCTTCGGCCGTGAATCGATGGCGCCGCACAACCTCGTGCTGACGATGATCGGCGGCTCGATGCTGTGGGTCGGCTGGTTCGGCTTCAACGCGGGTTCGGCAGTTGCGGCCGATGGCCGTGCCGGCTTCGCGATGCTGACGACGCAAATCGCGACGGCCTGCGCGGCGCTCGGCTGGATGTTCGCCGAGTGGCTCACGCACGGCAAGCCGTCGGTGCTCGGCATCGTGTCGGGCGCGGTCGCGGGTCTCGTCGCGATCACGCCGGCGGCCGGCTTCGTCGGTGTACCGGGTGCGCTCGTGATCGGCATCGCCGCCGGCGTCGTGTGCTACTGGTCGGCGACGTGGCTCAAGTCGAAGCTCGGCTACGACGATTCGCTCGACGCGTTCGGCGTGCACGGCGTGGGCGGGGTGCTCGGCGCACTGCTGACCGGCGTGTTCGCGGTGAAGGACATCGGCGGTTTCGACGGCAGCCTGCTGCTGCAGGCGAAGGGCGTGCTGATCACGCTGGTGTACAGCGGCGTGCTGAGCTTCGTGCTGCTGAAACTGATCGACCTGACGATCGGCCTGCGCGTGAGCGAAGAGGAAGAGCGCGAAGGCCTCGACGTGGTGCTGCACGGCGAGCACGTCGAATAAGTCGTACGGATGACGGCGGGCCGCCGCGCAGACGGCGCCCGCCACGAATGAGCGCAGCGACTTCGGCCCGCCCCACCCGGCGGGCGTTTTTTTCTCCTGCGTCGTGCCGCCGCAGCGCATAACCCTTCGACCTATCGGGTCAATAGCCGAAAACTTCCTCCAAATCCTTGTGAAGCCGGGAACAATCCCCAAATGGGCAAAGCAATTGCTCTACAATCTTCATTCTCCCGCTCGCGAGTGATTCATGGTTCCCCACCTCGTTACCGCGTTGAACGGTCCGCTGCTCGAACTCGAGCAGAAGATCCTCGACGCGACGCCTGCGATCGAACGCTGGTTCAGGCTCGAATGGCAGGAACACACCCCGCCGTTCTATTGTTCGGTGGACCTGCGCAACGCCGGCTTCAAGCTGGCGCCCGTCGACGCGAACCTGTTCCCCGGCGCATTCAATAATCTGCCGTCCGAAGTGCTGCCGCTCGCCGTCCAGGCCGCGATGGCCGCGATCGAGAAGATCTGCCCGGACGCGAAGAACCTGCTCGTGATCCCCGAGCTGCCGACCCGCAACGCGTTCTACCTCGAAAACGTCGCGCGGCTCGCGACGATCATGCGCCAGGCCGGCCTGAACGTGCGCTTCGGCTCGCTCGATCCGAGCATCACCGACATGACGCCGATCACGCTGGCCGACGGCCAGAAGATCGTGCTCGAGCCGCTCGAGCGTTCGCAGCGCCGCCTCGGCCTGAAGAATTTCGATCCGTGCTCGATCCTGCTGAACAACGACCTGTCGGCCGGGATTCCCGCCGTGCTGGAAAACCTGCACGAGCAGTACCTGCTGCCGCCGCTGCACGCGGGCTGGGCCGTGCGTCGCAAGTCGACGCACTTCTCGTGCTACGACGACGTCGCGAAGAAGTTCGCGAAGATGGTCGGCGTCGATCCGTGGATGGTGAATCCGTATTTCGCGCATGTCGAAGGCGTCGACTGGCAGGCGCATGAAGGCGAGCAGGCGCTCGCCGACGCGATCGACGGCGTGCTGAAGAAGATCGCGCGCAAGTATCGCGAATACGGGATCAGCGAAAAGCCGTACGTCGTCGTGAAGGCCGACGCCGGCACTGCCGGGCGCGGCGTGATGACCGTGCACGACGCGGCCGAGATCGGCCGGATGTCGAAGGCCGAGCGCACGCAGATGGCCGAGTCGAAGGCCGGCCTCGCGGTGCGCGACGTGATCGTGCAGGAAGGCGTCTATACGTTCGAGCGCGTCGGCGACGAAGTCGCGGAACCGGTCGTGTACATGATCGACCGCTACGTGGTCGGCGGCTTCTACCGCACGCACGGCGGCCGCGAGCGCGACCAGAACCTGAACGCGCCGGGCATGCACTACGTGCCGCTCGGCTTCGAGCACACCGCGCTGCCGGATGCCGGCGCCAAGCCGGGCGCCGCGCCGCCGAACCGTTTCTACATGTACGGCGTCGTCGCGCGCCTGTCGCTGATCGCGTCGTCGATCGAACTGGAAAAGACCGATCCCGAAGCCATCCAGGTGTAACGGCTTCGCTACGTACAGGACCCGCATGGACATTCTCTTTATCGCCGACCCGCTCGAGCGCTTCAAGATCTACAAGGATTCGACCTACGCGATGATGGCGGAGGCCGCGCGGCGCGGGCATGCGATCTACACATGCCAGCCGCACCAGCTCGCGTGGACGGGCTCGGGCGTCGAGGCGGACGTGCAGCGCGTGACGATCGTCGGCGACACGACCGACCTGCATCGCCATCCGTGGTACGAGGCAGGCGCCCACGAATCGCGTCAGATGACGTCGTTCGGCGCGGTGCTGATGCGCAAGGATCCGCCGTTCGACATGGAGTACGTGACGGCGACCTGGATGCTCGAGCTGGCCGAGCGGGCAGGCGCACGCGTGTTCAACAAGCCTCAGTCGATCCGCGATCACTCGGAGAAGCTCGCGATCGGCGAGTTTCCGCAGTTCGTCGCGCCGACGCTCGTCACGCGCGACGCCGCGCGCTTGCGGGCGTTCCACGCCGCGCACGGCGACGTGATCGTGAAGCCGCTCGACGGGATGGGCGGGATGGGTGTGTTCCGCGTGAAGGCCGACGGGATGAATCTCGGCGCGATCATCGAGATGCTCGGTCATGACGGCACGCGCTCGCTGATGATTCAGAAGTTCATCCCCGAGATCACGGCCGGCGACAAGCGCATCCTGCTGATCGCGGGCGAGCCGGTGCCGTATTCGCTCGCGCGGATCCCGCAGGGCAGCGAGGTGCGCGGCAATCTCGCCGCGGGCGGGCTGGGCGTCGCGCAGCCGCTGACGCCGCACGACCGCGAGATCGCCGAGACGCTCGGGCCGGTGCTCGCCGCGCGCGGGCTACTGCTGGTCGGGCTCGACGCGATCGGCGACTGGTTGACCGAGGTGAACGTGACGAGCCCGACGTGCTTCCGCGAAATCATGGAGCAGACGGGTTTCGACGTCGCCGCGATGTTCATCGACGCGCTGGAGCGGGCGGCCGCGTAGCCCGCTTCGCGCGCAATTCCGGCGGCGGACGCGCAGGCCCCCCGTCGCCGGAGCCGTTCGACCGGCCTGCTACAATGCCCGCTTGCCCGGTGCCGCGACCAGCGCGCCGAAGGCCCGGCGGTCGGGCCGAAACCGTTGCAAGGCTGAACATGAAACGATTCCCATACTCGCTATGCTCGTGGCCCCGCCGCGGGGCGTCGGGCCGCCAGGGGCGGCCGGAGGCGGTCTGACATGGCCGGGATTCTGATCATCGCGCACGCGCCGCTCGCCACCGCGTTGCGGGACTGCATCGCGCACATCTACGGCGGCGTGCCCGCGCGCATCGGCTGTATCGACGTGCTGGCGGACAGCGACCCCACCCAGGTGATGGCGTTCGCGCACGCGGAGCTCGCGCGGCTCAGGGAAGAGAACGGCGTCGTCGTGCTGACCGACATGTACGGCGCGACGCCCGCGAACATCGCGGGCCAGCTCGCGAAGCTCGATAACGTGCGCGTGCTGGCGGGCGTGAACCTGCCGATGCTGGTGCGGGCCGTCTGCTACCGTACCGTGCCGCTCGACAAGCTCGTCGACAAGGCGCTGTCCGGCGGCGCGAAGGGCGTCCATGAAGTGGCGGCCGGCACGCCGCCGCCGCCGACCGAAGCCGGCTGCGGCCAGTGCGCGCCGATTCCGCCCGAGCCGCAACCGCGCACCGAATCGCACTGAGCGCCCGTTTTCCCGTTTTAGACCGAGCCGCCGACGCACGTCGCCGGCGGCCTCGACCGACCCGACCGAGAATCATGCTTCAACAAGAAACCACCATCGTCAACAAATTGGGGCTCCATGCACGCGCATCGGCCAAGCTTACGCAACTGGCCGGCAACTTCCAGTCGGAAGTCTGGATGACGCGCAACGGGCGCAAGATCAACGCGAAAAGCATCATGGGCGTGATGATGCTCGCGGCGGGCATCGGCAGTTCGGTGACGATCGAGACCGAAGGTCCCGACGAGCGCGAAGCGATGGATGCGCTGCTCAAGCTGATCGCGGACAAATTCGGCGAAGGTCAGTGATCCCCGCGCGGGATCGTTGCCGTTTCCGAGCAGAATGCCGCGTTTTCCGCGGCATTTTTTTCGTCCCGAGCATTGGTGCGGAACGCACAATGCTGCGGTGCATGCAGCCAGCATGGAGGGACGGAATTTATAATCGCTACCCGGGGTCATAAGCGCATCGCAGCGGTGTGCCGCGGCTTTACTTGTACAGAGGAGGTGCGCGTGTCCTTCACGCTGCATGGCATTCCCGTCTCACGTGGTATCGCGATCGGGCGAGCGTATCTGATCGCGCCGGCGGCGCTCGACGTCGCCCATTACCTGATCGAGGCGAACCAGATCGACGCCGAGGTCGAGCGTTTTCGCACGGCGCGCGAAGTCGTGCATCGCGAACTCAACGCGCTGCGCGCCGACCTGACCGACGACACCCCGAGCGAAGTGGGCGCGTTCATCGACGTGCACACGATGATCCTGAGCGACGCGATGCTCGTGCAGGAAACCATCGATCTGGTGCGCACGCGCCGCTACAACGTCGAATGGGCGCTGACCGAGCAACTCGAGCTGCTCACGCGCCATTTCGACGACATCGAGGATGAATACCTGCGCGAGCGCAAGGCCGACATCGAACAGGTGGTCGAGCGCGTGCTGAAGGCGCTCGCCGGCGCGCCGTCCGCGTCGCAGGCGCTCGATCGCGCGGCCGCGCGCGGCCAGAACGAGATGATCGTCGTCGCGCACGACATCGCGCCGGCCGACATGATGCAGTTCAAGTCGCAGTCGTTCCAGGCGTTCGTCACCGATCTCGGCGGCCGCACGTCGCACACGGCGATCGTCGCGCGCAGCCTCGGCATTCCGGCCGCGGTCGGCGTCCAGCATGCGAGTGCGCTGATCCGCCAGGACGACCTGATCATCGTCGATGGCGACCAGGGGATCGTGATCGTCGATCCCGCGCCGATCGTCCTCGAGGAATATTCGTACCGCCAGTCCGAGAAGCTGCTCGAGCAGCGCAAGCTGCAGCGCCTGAAGTTCTCGCCGACGCAAACGTTGTGCGGCACCAAGATCGAGCTGTACGCGAACATCGAGCTGCCCGACGACGCGAAGGCCGCGGTCGAGGCCGGCGCGGTCGGCGTCGGGCTGTTCCGCTCCGAGTTCCTGTTCATGCATCAGAAGGAGATGCCGGAAGAGGAGGAGCAGTTCGCCGCGTACAAGCGTGCGGTCGAGTGGATGAAGGGCATGCCGGTGACGATCCGCACGATCGACGTCGGCGCGGACAAGCCGCTCGAGGCGCTCGACGAAGGCTACGAGACGGCGCCGAACCCCGCGCTCGGCCTGCGTGCGATCCGCTGGAGCCTGTCCGAGCCGCAGATGTTCCTCACGCAGCTGCGCGCGATCCTGCGCGCGTCCGCGTTCGGGCAGGTGAAGATCCTGATCCCGATGCTCGCGCACGCGCAGGAAATCGACCAGACGCTCGACCTGATCCGCGAGGCGAAGCGCCAGCTCGACGACGCGGGGCTCGCGTACGACCCGAACGTGCGCATCGGCGCGATGATCGAGATCCCGGCCGCGGCGATCGCGCTGCCGCTGTTCCTGAAACGCTTCGACTTCCTGTCGATCGGCACCAACGACCTGATCCAGTACACGCTCGCGATCGACCGTGCGGACAACGCGGTCGCGCACCTGTACGACCCGCTGCATCCGGCGGTGCTGCACCTGATCTCCTATACGCTGCGCGAAGCGAAGCGCGCGGGCGTATCGGTGTCGGTGTGCGGGGAGATGGCGGGCGATCCGACGCTCACGCGCCTGTTGCTCGGGATGGGGCTCACCGAGTTCTCGATGCATCCGAGCCAGTTGCTGGTCGTGAAGCAGGAGATCCTGCGCGCGCATCTGAAGGCGCTCGAGAAGCCGACGGCCGACGTGCTGGCCGCGTTCGAGCCCGAGGAAGTGCAGGCGGCGCTCAAGCGGCTGGCGGTCGCGGAGCCGCGCGCGGACGACGCGGCCGCCTAGGCGACGCGGGGCCGCGCCGTGAAACCGCCGCGAAAGTAGCGAAACGTCACGGTCATGCATGCGGCCCGTTCGGCGCATGCATCGCGCGCGTCAGTGCCGGCCCTGGCACACGGGGCAGTCGGCCTGGCGCGCGATCTTCATCGTCGTCCATTCCATCCGCAGCGAATCGAGCATCATCAGCCGGCCGTTGAGCGTCGTGCCGATCGCGCCGATCACGCGCAGCGCTTCGGCGGCCTGCATCGCGCCGATGATCCCGACCGTCGGCGCGAACACGCCCATCGTCGCGCACGCGACTTCCTCGAACGGCTGGTCTTCCGGAAACACGCACGCGTAGCAGGGCGCGGCCGGGTCGCGGAAGTCGAACGTGCTGATCTGGCCGTCGAAGCGCAGCGCGGCGCCCGACACGAGCGGCACGCCGTGCGCGACGCACGCGCGGTTGATCGCATGGCGTGTCGCGAAGTTGTCGGTGCAGTCGAGCACGACGCCCGCCCGCGGCACGTGTTCGTCGAGCCACGCATCGTCGACGCGCGCCGCGACCGCATGCACGGTCACTTCCGGGTTCAGCCGCGCGAGCGTGTCGCGCCCCGATTCGACCTTGCTGCGCCCGACGGAGGCCGTCGCGTGCAGGATCTGCCGCTGCAGGTTCGTGAGATCGACCGTGTCGGCGTCGACCAGCGTGATCGTGCCGACGCCGGAGGCCGCCAGATACATCGCGGCCGGCGAGCCGAGCCCGCCCGCGCCGACGACGAGCGCATGCGCGTCGAGGAAGCGCTGCTGCGCCTCGATGCCGATTTCGTCGACGAGGATGTGGCGGGAGTAGCGAAGGAGTTGATCGTCGTTCATGGGAGTCGTGAGCGAGGCGGCGGACGTAGCGTTATTTTAGGCGCGCATGAAAAACGGGCCATCGCGGTCTTCCCGCGATGGCCCGTCGGATGCCGGCCGGCGCTTACTGCGGTGCCGACGCGGGCTTCGGTGCGGCGGCCTTCGCGCCCGACGCCTTCGCGGGCGTCGCGGCCTTGGTGGCCGGGCTCTTCGTCGTGCTCTCGGCGAGGCGCGACTTCGATTCCTGCACCGGCTTGCCTTCGAGCTTGTTGAGCGCCTGCTGCATCATGAAGTCGTCGGCGCTGCCGAACTCGATCGGCTTGCGATCGCGGTCCTTCTGGCGCTGCTCCGGCGTCTTCTTGTCGTTCTGCTCTTCGAGGACGCGCAGCTGATCCATCCGGCGCTGCTCGCGCTCTTCCTGTTCCTTCTTCTCGTTCGGATCCTGCGTGTTCGCGAGGTGGTTCGTATAGTCGACCTCGCGCGTCACGAGCACGTCGTCCGGATCGCCGTCCGCGTACTGATCGACCGGCACGTCGGGCGTGATGCCCTTGTTCTGGATCGAACGGCCGCTCGGCGTGTAGTAGTAGGCGGTCGTCAGGCGCAGCGCGGTGTCGGCCGTCATCGGACGAACCGTCTGCACCGAGCCCTTGCCGAACGTCGTCTTGCCCATGATCTGCGCGCGCTTCGCATCCTGCAGCGCGCCGGCGACGATTTCCGACGCGGACGCCGAATACGCGTTCGTCAGCACGATCATCGGCACGGTCTTGAAGACCGGCGGCAGGTTCTTCAGCGGATCGCCGTCGAAGGACGGCAGGCGGTAGTTGTCGTAGGTGTCGCGGTAGACCTGCTTCGAATCCGGGATCTGACCGTTGGTCGACACGACGACGGAGTCGGGCGGCAGGAACGCGCCGGCGACGCCGACCGCGCTCTGCAGCAGGCCGCCGCCGTTGTTGCGCAGGTCGACGATCAGGCCCTTCAGGTTCGGCTGCTGGCGCGCGATGTCCTGCAGCTTCGCGGCGAGATCGGGCGTCGTGCGCTCCTGGAAGCTCGTGATCCGGATGTACGCGTAGCCCGGGTCGAGCAGCTTCATCTTCACGCTCTGCACGCGGATGACCGCGCGCGTGACCGTAATCGGGAACGTGCGGTCGTCGCTCTTGCGGAAGATCGTCAGCGTGACCTTGGTGCCCGGCTCGCCGCGCATCTGCTTGACGGCCTTGTCGAGCGTCATGCCGCGCACCGGCTTGTCGTTGATGCGCGTGATCAGGTCGCCCGGACGGATGCCGGCGCGGAACGCGGGGGTGTCCTCGATCGGCGAGATCACCTTGACGAGGCCGTCTTCCTGCGAGATCTCGATGCCGAGACCCGCGAAGCGACCCTTGGTCTGCTCCTGCAGCTCGTCATAGTCGGTCTTGTCGAGGAACGACGAATGCGGGTCGAGGCTCGACACCATGCCCTTGATCGCCGCCGTCAGCAGCTTCTTGTCGTCGACCGGCTCGACGTACTCGCGCTTGATCTGGCCGAACACTTCCGCGAACAGGCGGAGCTGGTCGAGGGGAAGCGGCGCAGTGGCGGTCTGCTCGGCCGACGCCGAAACCTGCAGCGTGGCGAACACGCCCGTGGCGAGGCCCGCGGCAATCAGGCCGATGTTCTTCAATTTCATTCGCATAGAGAGTCTGGTGCGGTCGGGAAGCGCGTGGCGGTAGCGGGGATGTAGCGGACAAGTATAACTGTTCGTCCGAATACTCAGTGGAACGCTGCGGAAATGGTCCAGGCGCGGCGGTCCCGAGGCCCCGGCCCCCGGGCCCTGGCCGGGTGCCGCCGGACGCGCAGCGGATTCGAAAGCGGATTCGACAGCACAGGGGCCGCGAAGGTTCGCGCCGCCGCGCGCGCGGGCGGGCCCCGAACAGGCCGCGCGACGCGGCCCGCCCGGCGTGACGGGTGTCAGCCCGCCTTGCCCTGCTTCGCGACGGCGGCCTGCGCCTTCGCGATCGCGTCCTGGTCGCCGAGGTAGTAGTGCTGGATCGGCTTCAGGTCTTCGTCGAGTTCATACACGAGCGGCACGCCGTTCGGGATGTTCAGGCCGACGATGTCGCTGTCCGAAATGCCGTCGAGGTACTTGATCAGCGCGCGCAGCGAGTTGCCGTGCGCGGCGATCAGCACCTGCTTGCCCGAGCGGACGGCCGGCGCGATCGATTCGTTCCACAGCGGCAGCACGCGCGCGACCGTGTCCTTCAGGCACTCGGTGAGCGGCAGCTGTTCGCGCGGCACCTTCGCGTAGCGCGGGTCGTTGAACGGCGCGCGCTCGTCGGTCGGCTCGAGTGCGGGCGGCGGCGTGTCGTAGCTGCGGCGCCACACGAGCACCTGGTCGTCGCCGAACTTGGCGGCCGTTTCCGCCTTGTTCAGGCCCGACAGCGCGCCGTAGTGGCGCTCGTTCAGGCGCCACGAGTGGACGACCGGCAGGTACATCAGGTCCATCCGGTCCTGCACGTGCCACAGCGTGCGGATCGCGCGCTTGAGCACCGACGTGTACGCGATGTCGAACGTGTAGCCGGCCTCCTTGAGCAATTCGCCGGCCTGGTAGGCCTCGTTGCGACCCTGTTCGGTCAGGTCGACGTCGACCCAGCCGGTGAAGCGGTTTTCCTTGTTCCACGTCGATTCGCCGTGGCGGATGAGAACGAGTTTGTACATGGATCTTGCGGTCGGTAGTGATAGGGAAGCGGGGCGCGTCGCGCGGTACCCGGCCCGGGTCCGCCATCGCGCAAGACGGTTATTTTATAATGGCCGGATTGTCCTTTTCCGATTTCTCTTTTTCCGGCGGATTTCCGTGACGTTCTTCACCGATTACACGAACCTGGCCCTTATCGCGATCCTGCTGGTTTCCGGCGGCCTGCTTGCATGGCCCGCGCTGCGTCGCGGCCGCGGCGGCCTGTCGGCCGCGGAGGCGACGCAGCTCATCAATCGCCGCAACGCGGTCGTGATCGACCTGCGGGCGGCGACCGACTTCGCTGCCGGCCACCTGCCGTCGGCGCGCCAGGTCGCCGCCGGCGAGATCGGCGCGAAAATTGCGCAGGTCGCTAAAAACAAGAGCACCCCGGTGCTGCTCGTCTGCCAGAACGGCCAGCAGTCGCAGAAGGCGGCGCGCGAGGTCCAGGCGGCGGGCTATGCCGAGGTGCACGTGCTCGAGGGCGGCGTCGCCGCGTGGCAGCAGGCCGGGATGCCGGTCGTCAAACAAGGAGTCGCGAAGTGAGCAAGGTATTGATGTACAGCACGCAGGTGTGTCCGTATTGCATTCAGGCCGAGCGCCTGCTGAAGCTGCGCGGCGTCGAGCAGATCGAGAAGGTGCTGATCGACCGCGATCCGGCCCGCCGTGACGAAATGATGACGCGCACGGGCCGCCGCACGGTGCCGCAGATCTATATCGGCGAGACCCACGTCGGCGGTTACGACGATCTGTCGAAGCTCGACCGCGAAGGCGGCCTCTTGCCGCTTCTGCAAGCAGCCTGATTAGGGCAGAATGGCCGCCGGCCGCGCCGCGGCTTGGGCGCACAGGATTCAACCGAGGCGGCCGGCGCGAAGCCGGGCCGCCCCGTCACCACTTTTAGGGAAACACCATGTCCGACGTCGAAAATCAACCGTTCTTCAACATCCAGCGCGTCTACCTGAAGGATATGTCGCTCGAGCAGCCGAATTCGCCGGCGATCTTCCTCGAGCAGGACATGCCGTCGGTTGAAGTCGAAGTCGACGTGAAGGCCGAGCGCCTGGCGGAAAGCGTGTTCGAAGTCGTCGTGTCGGGCACCGTCACCGCGAAGGTGAAGGACAAGGTCGCATTCCTGATCGAAGCGAAGCAGGCCGGCATTTTCGACATTCGCAACATTCCCGATGAACAGCTCGACCCGCTCGTCGGCATCGCCTGCCCGACGATCCTGTTCCCGTACCTGCGCTCGAACATCGCCGACGCGATCACGCGTGCGGGCTTCCCGCCGATCCATCTGGCGGAAATCAACTTCCAGGCGCTGTACGAGCAGCGTCTCGCGCAGCTTCAGCAGCAGGCCGGCGCAGCAGGTGCGCCGAATGGCACGACGCTGAACTGACGTTTCACTCCGGACCGGTGCTGGGTATGAAAGTAGCCGTTCTCGGCGCCGGTGCCTGGGGCACCGCGCTCGCGGGCCATCTGGCCGCGCGGCACGATACGCTTCTCTGGGCGCGCGACGCCGCGCTGATCGCCGGGCTGCAGGCCCGGCACGAAAATTCCCGCTATCTGGACGGCATCGCGCTGCCCGATGCGCTGCGCTACGACGCCGATCTCGGCGCCGCGCTCGCGCACGGCGCCGCGGACGACGCGCTGTGCGTGATCGCCGCGCCGGTGGCCGGCCTGCGCACGCTGTTCGGCGCGATGCGCGACGCGGGCTGCGTGCCCGCGCATGTCGTGTGGGTCTGCAAGGGTTTCGAGGCCGATACGCATCTGCTGCCGCATCAGGTGATCGCGGCCGAACTGCCGGGGCAGCACAGCAATGGCGTGCTGTCGGGGCCGAGTTTCGCCCGCGAGGTCGGGCTTGCGCTGCCCGTCGCGCTGACGGTCGCGAGCACGTCCGCCGAATGCCGCGAGCGCACGCTCGCCGCATTCCATCACGGCGCGATGCGGATCTACACGGGTGACGACGTGGTCGGCGTCGAGGTCGGCGGCGCGGTGAAGAACGTGCTGGCGATCGCGACGGGCATCGCCGACGGGCTCGGGCTCGGGCTGAACGCGCGTGCCGCGCTGGTCACGCGCGGCCTCGCGGAAATGTCGCGCCTCGGCGTCGCGCTCGGCGGCCGCGCGGAAACCTTCACGGGCCTCACGGGCCTCGGCGACCTGATCCTCACCGCGACGGGCGACCTGTCGCGCAATCGCACGGTCGGCCTGCAACTGGCGGCCGGCCGCTCGCTGAACGACATCCTCGGTGCGCTCGGCCACGTGGCCGAAGGCGTGCGCTGCGCGCAGGCCGTGCTCGCGCTCGCGCGCGCGCAATCGATCGAAATGCCGATCACCGAAGCCGTGTGCGGCGTGCTGTTCGACGGCGTCGCACCGCGCGATGCGGTCAGCGGCCTGCTGCGGCGCGACGCGCGCGCCGAATAACAGCGACGAAACCCATCGATTTCTTGCGGCCGCGCGTGCTCGCGCAAAGCGGGCGGCGCCAAAGCGCACTACGCTTGAACAGTCTCCGGCATTTCGGGAGGGTGTCATGCTTCGGATCGGTTCCACCACGCTCGACGCGCAACGCGTCGACATCACGACGCTCGACGTCGACGCGATCGTCAACGCCGCGAACGGTTCGCTGCTCGGCGGCGGCGGTGTCGACGGCGCGATTCATCGCGCGGCCGGCCCCGGCTTGCTGGCCGAGTGCCGCACGCTCGGCGGCTGCGCGACCGGCGACGCGAAACTCACGCGCGGCCACGGGCTGCCGGCGCGGTACGTGATTCATGCGGTCGGCCCGGTATGGCACGGCGGTGGGCGCGGCGAGCCCGATCTGCTCGCCGCGTGCTACCGGCGCGCGATCGAGCTGGCCGAGGAGGTTGCGGCGACATCGATCGCATTCCCGGCGATCAGCTGCGGCATATACCGCTATCCGGCCGACGAGGCCGTCGACATCGCGGTCGGCACGGTCGTCGACATGCTGCCGCAGGCGCCGAACCTCGCACGCGTGGTGTTCGCGTGTTTTTCATCCGACATCTACGACCTGTATCGCGCGCGGCTCGCGCGCAGCTAGCGCGGGCGGCCGGGCGGGGCTGGGCGTGTCACGCGCCGCCTTCGAAGCCGGCCTGGCGCCACGCCTCGAACACGACCACCGCGACCGTGTTCGACAGGTTCAGGCTGCGATTGCCCGGGCGCATCGGCAGGCGCACGCGCTGTTCGTTCGGGAAGCGCTCGAGCACGTCGGCCGGCAGGCCGCGCGTTTCCGAGCCGAACACGAACCAGTCGCCCGGCACGAACGCGTGGTCGTGGAAGCGGCCCGAACCGCGGGTCGTGAACGCGAACATGCGCGCGGGATCGGGCGCTTCGGCCGCGACGAACGCGTCCCAGTCGCGGTGCACGCGCATTTCCGCGTACTCGTGATAGTCGAGGCCGGCGCGGCGCATCTTCGCGTCGTCGAGCGGAAAGCCGAGCGGCTCGATCAGGTGCAGGCGCGCGCCGGTGTTGGCGCACAGGCGGATCACGTTGCCGGTGTTCGGCGGAATTTCGGGCGCGACGAGGATGACGTTGAACATGGTTGGGTCTGGCTGGGCCGGCCGGGGCGGCGCAACGTGCACGCGATCCCTGCCGGCCGGTTCGTGATGGCCGTCGCCGCGTGCGGGCGGCCGGCCTCTCTATCTAATTAATCCCTGGCGGTGCGCAGCGCAACCAGATTCGTCACGCGCGCGGCGCCCGCCGCCTTCAATGCCTGCGCGGCGGCCGCGAGCGTCGCGCCGGACGTCATCACGTCGTCGACGAGCGCCACGTGGCGGCCGGCGAGATCGTCCGTCACCGCGAACGCCGCGATCACGTTGTCGCGCCGCGCGCGCCGGTCGAGCCGCGACTGCGGCGCGGTTTCGGTCACGCGCGCGAGCAGTGCCGCGTCGGCGCGCACGCCGAGCCGGCGCGCGAGCGGACGCGCGATCGCCCATGCCTGGTTGTAGCCGCGCGCGACGAGCCGTCCGTGCGACAGCGGCACCGGCGCGATCACGTCGAAGCCGCCCGCCGTGCGCAGCGCGTCCGTGTCGTCGATCCGCTGCGCGAGCCGGGCCGCGAATTCCGCGCCGAGCGCGAGCCGCGCATGAAACTTCAGCCCGCGCGCGAGCCCGTCGAGCGGCGCGCGGTAATCGGCGAGCGCGAGCGTCGCGTCGAACGGCGGCGGTGTCGCGCGGCATGCATCGCACCGGTAGGCGAACGAAGCCGCGACGCCGGCGTGCCGGCCACGCGATCCGCGCGGTCGCGGCCGCCCGCTGCCGAGCGGCACCGCGCAGACGTCGCAGCGCAGTCGTGCTTCATTCCAGTACGCGGCGTCGCAGGCGCTGCAAATCACCGCGTGTGACAAATTGCCGCACAGTGCGCACCGATTCGGCAACGCGAGCGCGACGACGCGCACGGCGAGCGCACGAACCCGCGACAAAACGACGCGCATCTGGCGCGAGGCGAAACGGCGATCCATTCGCGAAGACTCCTGGGGGCCCCGTCTCGCTGAAGGCCGCGAGGCGAGCGAGTATACTTCGGGCTCTTCGCCAGTGTGCCCGACATGTCCCCAGCTTCGACTTCAACCGGCCGTCCGGCCAATGACGCCCGGCGTTTGCGGCGGATCTTCGATCGCCGCGCCGCCGCGTTCGACGCGGTCGCGTTCCTGCCGCGCGAGATCGCGCAGCGGATGAACGAGCGCCTCGAATACATCAAGGTGAGCCCGGTGGCCGTGCTCGATGCGGGCTGCGGCGCGGGCGACGATCTGCCGGCGCTGCGCGCGCGCTTTCCCGAAGCCCCGGTGTTCGGCGTCGACCTGTCCGGCGCGATGCTCGCGCGGGCGGGGCAGCGCGAGGTCGAGCAGACGAGCTGGCGCCGCTGGCTGCCCGCGTCGCTCGGCCGGGCACTGGGCCAGCGCGGC
Organism: Burkholderia ambifaria AMMD; assembly: GCF_000203915.1. NCBI lineage: Bacteria > Pseudomonadati > Pseudomonadota > Betaproteobacteria > Burkholderiales > Burkholderiaceae > Burkholderia > Burkholderia ambifaria. Next base: position 3,204,665 of record NC_008390.1, on the reverse strand, counting down.
CCGCGCGTCGCGCACGCCGACTTCTCGGCGCTGCCGTTCGCGGCCGGCGCGTTCGACCTGATCTGGTCGAATCTCGCGCTGCACTGGCATTCGCGTCCCGACACGGTGTTCCCCGAATGGCAGCGCGTGCTGCGCGTGAACGGCCTGCTGATGTTCAGCACGCTCGGCCCCGACACGTTGCGCGAGCTGCGCGCGGCCTGCGCGGACGCCGAAGCGGCGCTCGGCATCGCGCCGCCCGCGGCGCGCGTGATCGATTTCGTCGACATGCACGACCTCGGCGACATGCTCGTCGAGAGCGGCTTCGAGATTCCGGTGATGGACCAGGAAGTGCTCACCGTCACGTACAAGACACCCGATTCCCTGCTGGCCGACGTGCGCCGCTGGGGCGCCTATCCGTTCGAGCGCGCGGCGCCGCAGCGCGCGACGCGGCGCTTTCGCGCGGCGCTCGGCGACGCGCTGGAAGCGCGCCGGCGCGCGGACGGCACCATTCCGCTCACGTTCGAGGTGATCTACGGCCACGCGTGGAAGGCCGTGCCGCGCACGACTGCCGAGGGGCACGGGATCGTGCGCATCGAAGATATCGGCAAGGGGCGTCCGAAGAATCGGTAAAGCGGTAAAGAGGGGTTTTGTTATGTCCGAAATTAGCGGTGCAAAGCGGGGTCGAATTGACGCGAAAAACGGCCGGAAAGCTTGTGGCGCTTGGCTCGCGGGCCGATAGCCGCTTGCTTGTGGATGCCATTGAACCCGCCTATAATGCGTCAGCTTGTCGTCCCGGGGTCCCCGCAATACGGGGCGACGAGTCCGATGCAGGCATGCATCGCATGCCATTCGCGTGAGGCGGCGATGGGAGCAGCGAGGGGTTTGGCGGAGACGACGAACGGTGAACCGGTCCTCGCAGACTGGCTCATGAAACGCAATTGTTCGGTGTCGCCGCGCCAGTTCGTGCTGTTTTACGCGTCGCTCGCGAGCTTCTCGCTGGTGATCGCGGCATTGCTGATGTGGCGTGGGGCCTGGCTCGTCATGCCCTTCACCGGAATCGAATTGCTGGCGGTCGGCGTCGCGTTTGCGATCTATGCCCGTCATGCGGTCGATTACGAGCGCATCAGGCTGTTTCCGCACCGGCTCGTGATCGAGCGGATGGATGCGGAGCGGTTCACGCAGATCGAATTCAACCCGCGCTGGGTGCGGGTCGAGCCGGGTGCGACGCCACGCGATCCGATTCGACTGGTATCGCGCGGGCAGACCGTCGTAATCGGGCAGCATCTCGCGCAGCACAAGCGTGCGCAGTTCGCCGACGAACTGCGCGTGTCGCTCAGGCGCTGCGGCTGACGAGGCGCGGGCACCGGCCGGAACAGGCCGGCGGCTTGCGACGGGGGAGGGGTTTGAATGGAAATTTTGGGTAAGGATGCTATGAAAACAATCAAGCGAGCCCTCACGGGCGTGCTGGCATGCAGCGGATTGCTCTTTGCCGGCGCTGCTCTGGCGGTCGGTGATAGCCCGGGCGGCCCCCGCGTCAACGAGATCAACTTTCAGCCGCCGGTCACGAAGATCGCCGAGGAGCTCTACGATCTCCACACGATGATGCTGATCCTGTGTACGGTGATCTTCGTCGGCGTGTTCGGCGTGATGTTCTATTCGATCTTCGCGCACCGCAAATCCAAAGGCCACAAGGCCGCCAATTTCCATGAAAGCACGACCGTCGAGATCATCTGGACGATCGTGCCGTTCGTCATCGTCGTGCTGATGGCGCTGCCGGCCACGAAGGCCGTCGTCGCGATGAAGGACACGACCAACGCCGATCTCACGATCAAGGTCACCGGTTACCAGTGGAAGTGGGGCTACGACTACGTGAAGGGCCCGGGCGAGGGCATCGGCTTCCTGTCGACGCTCAGCACGCCGCGTGACGAAGTGATGGGCAAGAAGCCGATCACCGAGACGTACCTGCAGGAAGTCGACAACCCGCTCGTCGTGCCGGTCAACAAGAAGATCCGCATCATCACGACCGCGAACGACGTCGTTCACTCGTGGTACGTGCCCGCATTCGGCGTGAAGCAGGATGCGATCCCCGGCTTCGTGCGCGATACGTGGTTCAAGGCCGACAAGGTCGGCACGTTCCGCGGCTTCTGCACCGAGCTGTGCGGCAAGGAACACGCGTTCATGCCGGTCGTAGTCGTTGTGCTGTCGGACGACGACTACGCGAAGTGGGTCACCGCGCAGAAGGCCAAGCTGGCCGGCGCCGCGGTCGATCCGAACAAGGTCTACACGATGGCCGAACTCGTCTCGCACGGCGAGGAAGTCTACAAGGCGAACTGCGCGGCCTGCCACCAGGTGAGCGGCAAGGGCCTCGGCGCATTCCCGGCGATGGACGGCAGCCCGATCGTGAACGGCCCGATCGCCGGCCACGTCGAGCGCGTGCTGCACGGCAAGGGCGCGATGCCGTCGTGGGCGTCGCTGTCGGACCTCGATATCGCATCGGTCGTCACGTACGAGCGCAACTCGTGGGGCAACCACAAGAACGATCTGCTGCAGCCGAAGCAAGTGGCTGACGCGCGCAACGGCAAGATGCCGGAAGATACGGCAGGCGCCGCGGCACCGGCCGAAGCGGCCTCGGCACCGGCGCAAGCCGCGTCGGGCGCGGCCGAGCAGTCGGCGGCGGCATCGGCGGCAGCGCCGGCATCGACCGCGCTGTCGACGGTCTACTTCGAAACGGGCAAGAGCGTGCTGCCGGCCGACGCGAAGGCGGCGATCGCCGCAGCGGCCGACTATGCGAAGGCACATCCGGACGCGAAGCTCGCGCTGTCGGGTTTCACCGACAAGACGGGCTCGGCCGACGCGAACGCCGAACTCGCCAAGCATCGTGCACAGGTCGTGCGCGACGCGCTGAAGGCAGCAGGCGTGGCGGAAGACCACATTATTCTCAAAAAGCCGGAAACGATCACGGGCGGGGCTGACGCGAAGGAAGCCCGGCGAGTCGAGATCGGGCCGGCGGCTTGACGTGTCGCTGAGTTAGTCGACGTATTCGCATTAGGAGATTCTCATGTCTAGCATCGGGCACGACGTAGTCGCGGACCACGCGCACGACGACCACGCGCACGAAACACCGCATGGCTGGCGGCGCTGGTTGTTCGCCACCAACCACAAGGACATCGGTACGCTGTACCTGTTGTTCTCGTTCATCATGTTCCTGTCGGGCGGCGTGATGGCCCTCGGCATCCGTGCCGAGCTGTTCGAGCCGGGCCTGCAGATCATGCGTCCGGAGTTCTTCAACGAACTCACGACGATGCACGGCCTGATCATGGTGTTCGGCGCGATCATGCCGGCGTTCGTCGGCTTCGCGAACTGGATGATTCCGCTGCAGATCGGCGCGTCCGACATGGCATTCGCGCGGATGAACAACTTCAGCTTCTGGCTGCTGCCGGTCGCGGCCGTGCTGCTGGTCGGTTCGTTCTTCGCGCCGGGCGGCGCGACGGCCGCCGGCTGGACGCTGTACGCACCGCTGTCGACGCAGATGGGCCCGGGCATGGACTTCGCGATCTTCGCGGTCCACATCATGGGCGCATCGTCGATCATGGGCGGGATCAACATCGTCGTGACGATCCTGAACATGCGCGCACCGGGCATGACGCTGATGAAGATGCCGATGTTCGCGTGGACGTGGCTGATCACCGCCTACCTGCTGATCGCCGTGATGCCGGTTCTGGCAGGCGCGATCACGATGGTGCTGTTCGACCGCCACTTCGGCACGTCGTTCTTCAACGCGGCAGGCGGCGGCGACCCGGTGATGTACCAGCACATCTTCTGGTTCTTCGGCCACCCCGAGGTGTACATCATGATTCTGCCGGCGTTCGGGATCGTGTCGCAGGTGATCCCGGCGTTCGCACGCAAGACGCTGTTCGGCTATAGCTCGATGGTGTACGCGACGGCTTCGATCGCGATCCTGTCGTTCATGGTCTGGGCGCACCACATGTTCGCCACGGGCATGCCGGTCACCGGCCAGCTGTTCTTCATGTACGCGACGATGCTGATCGCGGTGCCGACGGGCGTGAAGGTGTTCAACTGGCTCGCGACGATGTGGCGCGGCTCGATGACCTTCGAAACCCCGATGCTGTTCGCGATCGGCTTCCTGTTCGTGTTCACGTTCGGCGGCCTGACGGGCCTGATGCTGGCCATGGCGCCGCTCGACATCCAGTACCACGGCACCTATTTCGTGGTGGCGCACTTCCACTACGTGCTGGTGGCCGGGTCACTGTTCGCGCTGTTCTCGGGCTGGTACTACTGGGCGCCGAAGTGGACGGGCTGGATGTACAACGAGACGCGCGGCAAGATCCACTTCTGGGCGTCGATGATCTTCTTCAACCTGACGTTCTTCCCGATGCACTTCGTCGGTCTCGCGGGCATGCCGCGCCGCTATGCGGACTACCCGGCGCAGTTCACGGACTTCAACCAGGTGGCGACGATCGGCGCATTCGGCTTCGGCCTCGCCCAGGTGTACTTCCTGTTCGCGGTCGCGCTGCCGGCCTACCGTGGCGGCGGCGAGCTGGAAAAGGCGTCGGACAAGCCGTGGGATGGCGCGACGGGCCTCGAATGGACGGTGCCGAGCCCGGCTCCGTTCCACACGTTCGAGCAACCGCCGCACGTCGAATAAGTTTCACCTGGCGTTCCGCCGTTGCCTGCCGCGCAGGCAGGCGCGGCGGGCGCGGAATCGAGTTTCAGCGAAGTTTCAGATGAACCGGAATCCACAAGAAAGACGAACGCCCGAGCAGATTCGCGCGGGCAACAAGCGGCTCGGCCTCACCCTGCTCGTCATCGCCGCCGTTTTTTTCGTGGGTGTCGTGATCAAGCAGTGGTGGCTGTCCACCCACTGATGCAGTAACTGACGCAGTAGCGAGGAAGTCGTCGTATGTCGAAGCCGGAAGAGGGCGCCGCCGATCGCGCGTTCAATCGTTCGATGCTGGTGAAGCTCTTCGTCGTGGCCGGATTGATGTTCGGCTTCGGCTTCGCGCTGATTCCGATGTATCGCGCGATTTGCCAGATCACCGGCATCAACAACCTGGTGCAGCGGGATGTCAGCGAGCGCGAGGCGAAGAACTCGCAGGTCGACTATGGCCGCACGGTGTCGGTCGAGTTCGATGCGAATGCGCGCGGCCCGCTCGGTTTCAAGCCGGAGCACAACAGCCTCGACGTGCATCCGGGCGAACTGACGACGATCGTCTACGACGTGACCAACGGGCAGGGCCGGCCGGTGGTGGCGCAGGCGATTCCGAGCTACGCGCCGAAGCAGGCGACGGAGTTCTTCAAGAAGATCGAGTGTTTTTGCTTCACGCAGCAGACGCTGGCCGCGAACGAGTCGCGCAAGATGCCGGTGGTGTTCGTGATCGATCCGAAACTGCCGAAGGACGTGAAGACGATCACGCTGTCGTACACGTTCTTCGAACTGAATACGCCGGCCGAGCCGGCGCCGGCACCGCGCAAGACCGCGGCGCAGGGCGCGGCGAAACCGGACGCATGACGAGGGAGACGGGGCGATGACGGAGACCAAGCGGAGCGGGTCGTTCGGCCAGGCGGTGCGCGCGGTGTTGTGGTCGTTCTTCGGGGTGCGCAAGCGGCGCGACCTGGAGGCCGATGCGACGCAGCTCAATCCGCTGCATGTGCTGATCGTCGCGTTGATCGCGGCCGGCGTGTTCATCGGCGTGCTGATCCTGATCGTGCGTGCGGTCGTGGGCTGAGGCCCGCGGCCACGAAAGAATGCAGTGCGTGGCGCCCGGGCGCCGCGTGCGGGAAAGAGCGGCGGCGGTCGCGCCGCGCAAGAAATACAGCCGGAGCGGTTTCCGGTACATAAATTGGACTGAAGTGGAGAATCAAGCATGAGCGGTCAAAACCAGACCCCGTACTATTTCGTGCCGCATCCGTCGCAGCATCCGATCAGCGCGGCCATCGGCCTGCTTGTCATGCTCGGATCGGTGGCGCTGTGGATCAACGGTCACGACTGGGCGCCGTACACGGCGCTGCTCGGCCTGCTGTGGTTGCTCTTCACGCTGTATCACTGGTTCGGCGACGCGATCGCCGAGTCGGAAGGCGGTCATTACGGCAAGAACGTCGACAAGTCGTACCGCTGGAGCATGAGCTGGTTCATCTTCTCGGAAGTCATGTTCTTCGGCGCGTTCTTCGGCGCGCTCTTCTATGCGCGTGAAATCGCGCTGCACCAGCTCGGCAGCCTCGACTACAAGCTGATCTGGCCGGATTTCTCCGCCGTGTGGCCGAACGAAGGCCCCGCCGCGCTCGCCGGTCACTTCAAGACGATGGGCCCGTGGCCGATCCCGACGCTGAACACCGCGTTCCTGCTGTCGTCGGGCGTGACGCTGACGATCTCGCACCACGCGCTGCGCGACAATTACCGCAAGAAGGCGATCGCGTGGCTCGCCGCGACGCTCGCGCTCGGTATCTGCTTCCTGTTCCTGCAGGGCTTCGAGTACTATCACGCGTACAACGAACTGAACCTGACGCTGAACTCGGGCGTGTACGGCTCGACGTTCTTCCTGCTGACGGGCTTCCACGGCTTCCACGTGTTCCTCGGCGGCACGATGCTCGCGGTGGTGCTGGTGCGGATGATCCGCGGCCACTTCAAGCCGGATCACCACTTCGCATTCGAAGGCGCTGCTTGGTACTGGCACTTCGTCGACGTCGTCTGGCTCGGCCTGTACGTCGTCGTCTACTGGCTGTAAATGGAACAACGGCCCGCGCAGCGATGCGCGGGCCGTTTTCATTGGCGAACGCGACGCAGCGGCCGGCTGCTTGCGCTCGACGCCCCCGGCGCCGCCGCGACTCAGTCAGGCGGCGCTTTTGCTTGGTGGCGCCGCCATGCGGCGAAATGTCACGGCAGCCGGCGTGGCGAATGCATCAACGCCCGATCGGCAGGCCGGTCGAATGGATCCAGCCCATCCAGTTCGCGAACAGGATGAACAGGAACAGCGACACCGACAGCCCGACGCGGGTGGCCAGCGACCAGACCATGCGCTTCGTATGGCCGCGGTCGTGCATCATGAAGTAGAGCGCCGAGCCCATGCTGGCGATGATGAGGACGAAGGCGATGGGAACGAGGATGTGCATGACACGAACCGGACGACGGCAATTCGAAAGGAAGAGGATAATTATCGCACTTCGCTTTCGCGAATGCGCCCGGCGGGCGGCCCGATGAAGATCCGCTGGCTGCCTGCGCTGCTGATTCTCGTCGTCGTCGCGGTCACGATCCGCCTCGGGTTCTGGCAGCGCGACCGCGCGCACCAGAAGGAAGCTCTGCAGGCGAGCGTGGTGCGCTACGAGCACGCGGCGCCCGTCGACGTCGGTGCTCAGCCGATTCCGCTCGCGTCGATCGAGTTCCACCGCGTGCGGGCGCGGGGCCGCTTCATGCCGGAGCAGGCGGTGTTCCTCGACAATCGGCCGTATAACGACCAGCCGGGTTTTTACGTCGTGATGCCGTTTAAACTCTCGGGCGGCGGCGTCGTGCTGGTGAACCGCGGCTGGCTGCCGCGCAACATCGCCGATCGCACGGCGATCGAGCCGTTCGCGACGCCCGACGGCGAGATCGAGATCGAAGGCATTGCGCGCGCCGACGCGTCGCGTGCGTTCGAGCTCGGCGAAGGCGGCTCGGCCGCGCACCAGAAAATCCGGCAGAACCTGGACGTCGCCGCGTATGCGAAGGAAACGGGGCTGCCGCTGCAGCCGTTCGTGATCCAGCAGACGAGCGACGACGGCGACAAGCTCGTGCGCGACTGGCCGGCGGCGACGACCGGCGTCGAGCGCAATTACGGTTACATGTTTCAGTGGTGGGCCATGGCGGCCGCCGCGCTCGGCTTCGGCCTGTACGCCGCGCGGCGTGCGGCGAAGAAGTCGGCCGGCGCGTGAGCGCCATGCCCGGACGCGGCGGCGGCGCCGCGGGTTCGTTTCGAGAGGTCTGATTTGTCCATGCAATCTTCCCGTCAGGGTCCGGCCGCGACGCCGGTTTCGCCGGCGGCCCGCAAGCGCGGCCGCTGGATGCTCGTGCTGCTCGGGCTCGTGTGCGCGGCGCCGATACTCGCGTCGTATTTCACCTATTACGTGATCAAGCCGAAGGGCGGCTCGACCAACTACGGCACGCTGATCGAGCCGCAGCGGCCGATCCCGGCCGACCTGCAGGTCACCGACGAAACCGGCAAGACGGTGCCGCTGTCGTCGCTGCGCGGCGTGTGGCTGTTCGTGATGACCGACCGCAGTGCGTGCGACGACGCATGCGCGCAGAAGCTCTATTTCATGCGCCAGATCCGCGTCACGCAGGCGGGCGAGCGACACCGGCTCACGATGGTGTGGCTGCGCAGCGATGCGGGCGCGGTGCCGCCGAAGGTGCTGGAAGCCTATCCGGACACGCGCCGGCTGGTCGCCGATCCGGCCGCGGTCGCCGCATGGCTGCCGGCCGATGCCGGCACGAAGGACAGCGACCACCTCTACATGGTCGATCCGAACGGCAACCTGATGATGCGTTTCCCGAAGAACCCGAACCCCAGCAAGATCAAGGCGGACGTCACGAAACTGCTGAAGTGGTCGAGCATCGGCTAAGGCGAGACAACGAGGCAACCATTCGATGTCGTATCTACTGCAACTCGGCCTGATCGGCCTGTGCATCGCGCTGCTGCCGCTGTCGTACGTGTGGGTGAAGGCCGACGACGACAAGTTCCGCAAGCTGGTGTGGATCACCACGTTCCTGACGCTCGACCTGGTGATGTTCGGCGGCTTCACGCGGCTGACCGATTCGGGGCTCGGCTGCCCGGACTGGCCCGGCTGCTACGGCACGTCGTCGCCGTTCATCGCGCACGCCGCGATCACGGCCGCGCACCAGGCGATGCCGACCGGCCCCGTCAGCATGACGAAGGCGTGGATCGAGATGATCCACCGCTATTTCGCGATGGCGATCGGCGTGCTGATCATCGCGCAGGTCGTGATCGCATGGTCGGCGCGGCTGCGCCGCCGCCCGCTGCACGTGTCGCCGTGGTGGCCGACGAGCCTGCTGCTGCTGATCGTCGTGCAGGGCGTGTTCGGCGCGTGGACGGTCACGATGAAGCTGCAGCCGGTGATCGTCACGACCCATCTGCTGCTCGGTCTCGCGCTGCTCGGCACGCTCGGCTGGCTCGCCGCGCGGCAGACGCCGCTGCCGTCGCATGATCCGGAGGCCGGCCGCTACCGCGCGGCCGCGCTCGCCGCGCTGGTGCTGCTGGTCGTGCAGATCGCGCTCGGCGGCTGGGTGAGCACCAACTACGCGGTGCTCGCGTGTACCGATTTCCCGACCTGCAACGGCCAGTGGCTGCCGTCGATGAACTTCGGCCAGGGCTTCCATCTGTGGCGCGCGCTCGGGATGACGAAGGACGGCGAGGCGATCACGCAGGACGCGCTGGTCGCGATCCACTGGACCCATCGCACGTTCGCGTTCGTCGTCGTCGCGTATCTGGTCGCGTTCGCGCTGAAGATGCGCCGCTTCGAGTCGCTGCGGCGGCCCGCGAACGGCGTGCTGCTGGTCGTCGTGCTGCAGTTCCTGACGGGCCTGACCAACATCGTGCTGCAGTGGCCGCTGCCGGTCGCCGTCGCGCACAACGGCGGCGCCGCGATCCTGCTGCTGCTCGTCGTCATGTTAAACTTTCGCATCCTTTCAAGCCGCCCCGGCCGTGTCGTGCAGCCCGCGCGCGACGCCGCCCCGGCGTGACCGTCCCCATGCAAAGCACCCTCTCCCAATCGCCCGGTAGCCGGTTTTCGCAGTACATGGCGCTGACGAAGCCGCGTGTCACGCAGCTCGCGGTGTTCTGCGCGGTGATCGGCATGTTCCTCGCGACGCCGGGCATGGTGCCGTGGCATGTGCTGATCGGCGGCACCATCGGCATCTGGCTGCTGGCCGGCGCCGCGTTCGCGATCAACTGTCTCGTCGAGCAGAAGATCGACGCGATGATGCGCCGCACCGCGTGGCGTCCGTCCGCGCGCGGCGAGATCACGACCCCGCAGATCCTGCTGTTCTCGGCCGTGCTCGGCAGCGTCGGCGCGTGGACGCTGTATACGTTCACGAACCCGCTGACGATGTGGCTGACGATCGCGACGTTCGTCGGCTACGCGGTGGTCTATACGCTGCTGCTCAAGCCGATGACGCCGCAGAACATCGTGATCGGCGGTGCGTCGGGCGCGATGCCGCCGGCGCTCGGCTGGGCCGCGGTCACCGGCGCGGTGCCCGGCGATGCATGGATCCTCGTGCTGATCATCTTCGTGTGGACGCCGCCGCATTTCTGGGTGCTCGCGCTCTATCGCCGCAAGGATTACGAAAACGCGGGCCTGCCGATGCTGCCGGTCACGCACGGCGAGAAATTCACGCGGCTGCACATCCTGCTGTATACGGTGATCCTGTTCGCGGTCACGCTGATGCCGTTCATCTCCGGGATGAGCGGCGTCGTCTACCTGGCGAGCGCGGTGCTGCTCGGCGCGGTGTTCCTCGCGTATGCGTGGAAGATCTACCGCGATTATTCGGACGAACTCGCCCGCAAGGCTTTCCGCTACTCGATCGTCTACCTGTCGCTGCTGTTCGCCGCGCTGCTCGTCGATCACTATGCGCGCCCGCTGCTCGGCGTGTAACCGCACGGTTTGAACGCAATGCTCCATTCACGGTTCGGGCGCCGCGCGCGCCAAGGCTGGATGCTCACCTGCGCATTCGCGGCAGCCACGCTGCTCGCGGGCTGCGACAACGCGCCGAAATTCCAGAATCTCGACATCACCGGCAACACGCAGTTCGGCAGCGATTTCTCGCTGCCCGACACGACCGGCAAGGTGCGCACGCTCGCCGACTTCAAGGGCCGTGCCGTCGTGATGTTCTTCGGTTATACGCACTGTCCGGACGTGTGTCCGACCACGATGGCCGAACTGTCCGAGGCGCTGAAGCAGCTCGGGCCCGACGCGGCGAAGCGCGTGCAGGTGTTGTTCGTCACCGTCGATCCGGAGCGCGACACGCCCGCGCTGCTCGGCCAGTACGTGCCCGCGTTCGATCCGTCGTTCATTGGCCTGCGGCCGGCCGACGAAGCGCAGCTCAAGAAGGTCACGAAGGATTTCCGCGTGTACTACGCGAAGGTGGCCGGCAAGACGCCCGGCAGCTACACGATGGATCACACCGCCGCGAGCTACGTGTTCGATCGCGACGGCAAGCTGCGCCTGTTCGTGCGCGACGGCCAGGGCCCGGGCCCGTGGGTCCACGACCTGAAACTGCTGGTCGACTGAGCGGCGCGCGCCGCATGATCGCCCGGGCGCCCGCCCGGCGACACGCGTGACGGCCGCGACGCGCCGTCACGCATGCTTCCTTCTTTCCCTCGATCTGCATTCGCCGCGTCGCACTGCCGCGGCGGCGTGCTTGCGCACGTGCAGCGGCGCTCGCGCGCGTTACGGCAGCGCCGGCACGTTGAAACCCTGCGCGGCACGCGTGATCTTGAATTCGGTCACCCGATACGTCGCGAGCCCTTCGGTCACGAACGGATCGGTGTCGAGGATCGCGTCCAGTTCGTCGCGATCGATGCGGGCCGCGAGGATCACGCCGCCTTTGCGCGGCACCTTCGGCCCCGCCGCGATGAAGATGCCGCGCTCGAACAGCGGCTGCAGATACGCACGGTGGCGTTCGAGCGCATCGTCGATGTGTTCGAGCGACGCGTGGTAATGGATGTCGATGACGTACATGGATGGCCCCGGAATGTCGCCGGTGCGTGTCGCGCCGGCCAGCCGGTCTTTTTAGCACAGCGGCTGCTCCATGTCGTGCCGGCCGTCGTGCGTCGGCCGCGTGTATTCAAGTTGTAAGTCTCGCTGCCGTAAATACGGGGGCAACCGTTTGCGCGCGACCGGCCGTTCGCGCGCACGGTATCGACTTCGACGACGAGGCAGCAGATGAGCAGAATGAGTTTGAACCGCAAGCTGTGGCTCGCGCTTGCGCTGGTATGGATCGGGCTACTCGGCGTCGGCGCATGGAGCGCGTACGAGACGCGCGCGACGATGCTCGCCGAACGCAAGGCCGGCATCGCCAACCTGGTCGAATCGGCGGCCGGCATCGTCAACGCCTATCACGCGCTCGCGCAGAGCGGCACGCTGCCCGAGGCCGACGCGAAGCGCGACGCGCTCGCGAGCCTGGCGGCGATGCGCTACGGCGAGTCGGGCTACGTGTTCGTGATGGATTCGAAACCCGTCGTGCTGATGCATCCGACGCTGCCGAAGCTGGTCGGCACGCAGGTCGGCGACTATCTCGATCCGGACGGCAAGCCGCTGTTCGTCACGATCCTGAACGCCGCGAAGGCGACCGGCAGCGGCTTCGCCGAATATCGCGGGCGGCTGCCGCACAGCGAGACCGCGGTGCCGAAGATCAGCTACGTCACGCGCTTCGCGCCGTGGGACTGGAACATCTCCAGCGGCGTATTCCTGAAGGACATCGATACCGTCTACTACCGGACGCTGTTCGGTCACCTCGCGGTCGTGCTGGTGATCGGCTTCGTGATCAGCGCGGCGATGCTCGTGATCATCCGCAACGTGCGGGGCCGCCTCGGCGGCGAGCCCGATGAAGCGGCCGCGCTGGCGAGTCGCATCGCGCAGGGCGACCTGACGCGGCCGGTGCCGGTGCGCGCGGGCGACAGCACGAGCATGATGGCGGCGATGCACGACATGCAGGCGCGCCTTCAGGCGACGATCGGCGGGATCCGCCAGGCGGCCGAGTCGATCGCGTCGGCGAGCCGCGAGATCGCGTCCGGCAACGACGACCTGTCGCAGCGCACCGAGGAGCAGGCCGCCTCGCTGGAAGAAACGGCCGCGAGCATGGAGCAACTGACCGCGACGGTGAAGCAGAACGCCGACAACGCGCGGCAGGCGAGCGGGCTCGCGAACAACGCATCGGAGATCGCGCGGGCGGGCAACGACGTCGTGAACCGCGTGATCGGCACGATGGGCGAGATCGACGACAGCTCGCGCAAGATCGCCGACATCATCGGCGTGATCGAGGGCATCGCATTCCAGACCAACATCCTCGCGCTGAACGCGGCGGTCGAGGCCGCGCGCGCCGGCGAGCAGGGGCGCGGCTTCGCGGTGGTCGCGGGCGAGGTACGTTCGCTCGCGCAGCGCAGCGCGACGGCCGCGAAGGAGATTCGCGAGCTGATCGTCGCTTCGGTCGAGCGCGTGCGCAACGGCTCGACGCTGGTCGGCCAGGCCGGCACGACGATGGGCGAGATCCTGCAGGCGGTCGCGCGCGTGACCGACATCATGGGCGAGATCGCGGCCGCGTCCGAAGAGCAGGCGAGCGGCATCACGCAGGTCGGGCGCGCGGTCACGCAGATGGACCAGGTCACGCAGCAGAACGCGGCGCTGGTCGAAGAGGCCGCCGCGGCCGCGGCGTCGCTTCAGGAGCAGGCCGGGCGGCTGCGCGGCGCGATCGGCGCGTTCCGGGTCGGCGATGCCGGCGGCCTTCGCTGAAGTGCAACTAACGGCCGAGTCGCCCGCACGCTGCCGGCACGGCCGCGGTGCATACCCATATGAGCGGGATGTATTTCACTTCCGGCCGATCCTGTGACACCATTTGCCCCTTCCTGCGAGTCCGGGCATACCCGTATCGCGCCCCCATTTTCAGTTAGCAAGAAAGCGAGAAACAGATGAAGCGTCGCAGTCTCCTGAAGGTATTTTCCGTGCTGGCCACCGGTGCCGCGCTGACGCTGTCGGCGGGTGCGCACGCCGAAGACAAGGTGATCAAGGTCGGCACGGTCGCCGGTCCGGATTCGGAAGTGTGGCAGGTCGTGCAGAAGGTCGCGAAGGAGAAGCAAGGCCTGAACGTGAAGGTCGTCGAGTTCAACGACTACGTGCAGCCGAACGCGGCGCTCGATTCGGGCGACCTCGACGCGAACAGCTTCCAGCACCAGCCCTACCTCGACAGCCAGGTGAAGCAGCGCGGCTACAAGCTCGTCACCGCGGGCCTGACCTACATCTCGCCGATCGGCGTGTACTCGAAGAAGTTCAAGTCGCTGAAGGACCTGCCGCAAGGCGCGAAGCTCGCGGTGCCGAACGATCCGTCGAACGAGAACCGCGCGCTGCTGCTGCTGCAGACGCAAGGCGTGATCAAGCTGAAGGCGGGCGCCGGCACGGGCGGCAACAACGCGACGGTGCTCGACATCGCCGAGAACCCGAAGAAGCTGAAGATCTCCGAGCTCGACGCCGCGCAACTGCCGCGGGTGCTGTCGGACGTCGACGCGGCCGTGATCAACACGAACTACGCGCTCGCCGCCAACCTGCAGCCGACCAAGGACGCGATCGCGCTCGAATCGCTGACGAGCCCGTACGCGAACGTGATCGCCGTGCGCGCGAAGGACAAGGACCAGCCGTGGGTGAAGAAGCTGGTCAAGGCGTACCAGTCGCCGGAAGTGCGGGAATTCATCAAGAAGCAGTTCAAGGGCTCGATGGTCGCGTCGTTCTGAACGCCGCACCGCGGTCGGACCGCTGAAACCTGAAACGAAAGGGCCTGTCTCGCACAGGCCCTTTTTCATTGGCGTGGCCGCTGGACGGCCACCCGGCGCCAGGCGGTCGGCGCGTGCTCACATCTCGCCGCGCCGCGAGCAGATCGACATGATCTGCTGGATCGCGTAGTTGTCGCGTACGCCCGGCAGCGACTGCACGACGCACTCGTGAAAGCGCCGCTCGCGTGGCAGCAGCATCGCGTTGTTGCGGTACAGCGCATCGCACGAGCGCTGGATCAGCTGGGCCGCCGCGCCGTTACGGCTTTCGCGCAGCGCGTTGAGCATGCAGTCGTCGTACTGCGCGTAGTCGTCGCCCAGCGCGAATGCCGCGCCCGGCAGCACCAGTGCAATGGCCGCACACGCGAGCGCACGGATCGCCCGTTTCATGTGCCCTCCGAAGGTGGGGATGGGGTCGGCGGACAGCATAGCGTAAAGCCGCAAGCGCGGCTGACGCGTTGCGCCGATACCGTGCGCGGACCGCCGTCGGCTTCCCCTGTTTTTCCTCCGACGAAAGTACCGGTTTCGTACCAGTACTGTGCGACGCGAGCGCATTGCCATATACTGTATATCCATACAGTTGTGGGTGGCGTCATGCTCGCATCCTCCATTTCTCCCGAATCCCTGCATCCGTCGCTCTGGCGCGGCTCGCAGCTGGCGCGCGGCGGTCCGCGCACGATCGACACGGGCTTCGCGCCGCTGTCCGCCGAACTGCCGGGCGGCGGCTGGCCGGTCGGCGGCCTCGTCGAACTGCTGGCCGCGCAGCCGGGCTGCGGCGAGATGCGGCTGCTCGCGCCGGCGCTCGCGCGTACCGTCAGCGCACGGCGTCCGCTCGCGCTCGTCGCGCCGCCGCACTCGCCGCATGCGAGCGCGCTGGCCGGTCTCGGCGTGCCGTCCGACGCGCTGCTGTGGCTGCGCGCCGGCAGCCGCACCGATGCGTTGTGGGCCGCCGAGCAGGCGCTCAAGACGGGCTGCTGCGGTGCGCTGCTGCTGTGGCAGGACGCACGGCCCGACGCGCTGCGGCGTCTACATCTCGCGGCCGCGCGCACCGGCGACACGCTGTTCGTGATGCTGCGCCCGCTGGCGGGCGCGCGGCAGCCGTCGCCGGCCGTGCTGCGCGTCGCGCTGCATCCGATGCCGGGCGGTGTGTCGCTCGACATCGTCAAGCGTCGGGGGCCCGCGCGCAGCGAGCCGCTCACGCTCGATTTGCCATCGCCCATCGTGGAGAGCCGCTATGCGCGTCTTGCTCGGCATCCATCTGCCGCGCCTGCCGCTCGACGTGTGCGCCCCGCCGCCGTCTGACGCAGAGGCCGGTGCGGCCGGCTGCGCGGTGCTCGAGCAGGGTGTCGTGCTGATCGCCGATGCGGCCGCGCGCCGGCAGGGCGTGCGCGCGGGCATGAAGCGCGGCGGCGTGCTGACGCTCGCGCCCGACACGCGGCTCGTCGAACGCGATCCCGCCCGCGAGGCCGATGCGCTGCGCGCGGTCGCGCTCGCGTTGCTGCGCTTCTCGCCGTGCGTCGCGCTCGACGACGAAGCGACGCTGCTCGTCGACGTCGGCCCGAGCCTGCGCCTGTTCGGCGGCCTGCCGTCGCTGTGCCGCCAGGTGCGCGCGACGCTCGCGGCGCTCGGCTATGCGGCGCGCCTGTCCGCCGCGCCGACCGGGCGCGGCGCGTGGCTGCTCGCGCGCACGTCGGCGCGTGCGCGTATCCGGCGCCGCGTGGCCGGGCCGGCTTCGCTTATCCGTGCGCTCGATCGTTTGCCGTGCGTGCTGCTGCCCGACGCGCGCCCGTATGCGGGCTGGTTCGACGGCCTCGGCTGCCGCACGCTCGCCGATCTGCGCCGCCTGCCGCGCGCGGGGCTGCAGCGCCGCTGCGGCCCCGCGCTGCTCGCCGCGCTCGATCGCGCGTACGGCGATGCGGTCGAGCCGCTCGCGTGGATGGCCGTGCCGCCCGTGTTCGACGTGCGGCTCGAATTGGCGGAACGCGTCGAATACGCGGAAGCCGTGCTGTTCGTCGCGCGGCGGCTCGTCGTGCAGCTGTGCGGCTGGCTGGCCGCGCGGCAGCTGTCGCTGGCCGCGATGACCTTCGAGCTCGAGCACGAGCGCGGCCGCCAGGCCGTGCCGCCGACGCCGCTCGAACTCGCGTTCGCCGCGCCCGTGCGCGACGAAGCGCACTTCATGCGGCTGCTCGGCGAGCGGCTCGCGCGCGTCGAGTTGCCGGCCGCGGTGATCGCGGTGCGGCTCACGGCCACGCGTGTCGAATCGGTCGCGCCGCCGGCCGACGATCTCTTTCCCGAGCCGGGCGGCACGAAAGAAACGCGTGCGCGGCTGTTCGAGCTGCTGGTCGCGCGGCTCGGCGCGGAGAACGTGCTGCGCGCGGCCCCCGTTGCCGATCACCGGCCCGAAGCGGCGAACCGCTGGCTGCCGCTCGATGCGCAGGCGGGCAAGCCGGCAGGCGGCCTGCCGGCTGCGCCGCCGCGTCCCGCGTGGCTGCTGGCCGAGCCGCAGCCGCTGCTGATGCGCGCGAACCGGCCGGTGTTCCATACGCCGCTCAGGATGATGTCGTCGCCCGAGCGGATCGAGGCCGGGTGGTTCGACGGTCAGCTCGTGGCGCGCGACTACTACGTCGCGCAGGACGAGGCCGGCGCGTGCTACTGGGTCTTTCAGGAGCGGTTGAGCAGCCAGGCGGATCCGCACTGGTTCCTGCACGGCCTGTTCGGGTGAGCGGCGATGGTTGCCGAATTCAGTTGGCTGCCCGATTACGCGGAATTGTTCTGTCGTTCGAACTTCTCGTTCCTGCATGGCGCGTCGCATGCGGAGGAACTGGTCGAGCGCGCCGCCGAGCTCGGCTATCGCGGGATCGCGATCACTGACGAATGCTCGCTCGCCGGCGCACCGCGCATGCATGTCGCGGCGAAGGCGCAAGGGCTGCCGCTGATCGTCGGTTCGTTCTTCGAAGTAACGCCCGATGAAGTCACCCCCGGCCACGATCCGGGCCCCGGCGCGTTCGGGCTCGTGCTGCTCGCGCAGAACCGCGAGGGCTACGGCAACCTGTCCGAGCTGATCTCGTGGCGGCGCATGGCGTCGCCGAAGGGCACATACCGGCTGACGTCGAGGATGCTGTCGGCGCCGCCCGCGGAGTTCGCCCACTTGCGCGGCATGCCCGACTGCTTCGCGATTCTCGTCCCCACGTATCCGGTGCGTGCGGACGTACTCGATGCGCAGGTCGCCTGGTTTCGCGCGACGTTCGGCGCGCGGGCGCGACTCGGGCTCGTGCAGCTGCAGCGCCCGCTCGACGGCGCGCAGCGCGAGGAGATTCGCGCGGCCGGCGAGCGGCGCGGCGTGCGTATCGTCGCGCTCGGCGACGTGACGATGCATCGGCGCTCCTGCAAGCCGCTGCAGGACGTGATGACGGCGATCCGCGTCGGGATGCCGGTTTCCGAGTGCGGGTATGCGCTCGCGCCGAATGCGGAACAGCATCTGCGCGCGCGTGGGCGCATCGCGAAGCTGTTTTCGCCGGAGGAGCTCGACGAGACCTGCGCGATTCTCGATGCGTGCGACTTCAAGCTCGACTCGCTTCAGTACGAGTATCCCGACGAGATCGTGCCGAAAGGGCTCACGCCGACGCGCCATCTGGAACAGGAGACCTTCGCGGGGGCCGCCGCGCGTTATCCGCAGGGCATTCCGGAGAAAGTCGAGAGGCAGATCCGCTATGAACTCGACCTGATCGCGCGGCTGAGCTACGAACCGTTCTTCCTGACCGTCTACGACATCGTCAAATACGCGCGCAGCCAGAACATCCTGTGCCAGGGCCGCGGCTCGGCGGCGAACTCGGTCGTGTGTTATTGCCTCGGCATCACCGAGGTGAATCCCGAGCAGAGCACGATGCTGTTCGAGCGCTTCATCAGCGAGGAGCGCGGCGAGCCGCCCGACATCGACGTCGACTTCGAGCATCAGCGCCGGGAAGAGGTGATCCAGCATATCTACAAAAAATACGGACACGATCGCGCCGCGCTCGCGGCGGCCGTCTCGACGTATCGCCCGCGCGGCGTGCTGCGCGAAACCGGCAAGGCGCTCGGTGTCGATCCGATGCTGGTCGATCGCGTCGCGAAGGCGCATCGCTGGTTCGACGGCAGTCGCGACCTGCTGCAGCAATTCGCGTCGACCGGGCTCGACCCCGCCACGCCGATCATTCGCGCGTGGGCCGAACTGGCCGGCCGATTGCTGAACTTTCCGCGTCACCTGTCGCAGCACTCGGGCGGCTTCGTGATCAGCCGCGGCAAGCTCACGCGGCTCGTGCCGGTCGAGAACGCGGCGATGGACGGGCGGCGCGTGATCCAGTGGGACAAGGACGATCTCGAGGCGCTCGGGCTGATGAAGGTGGACGTGCTCGCGCTCGGCATGCTGTCGGCGCTGCATCGCGCCTTCGACTTGCGCACCGCGTGGCGCGGGCCGCAGGAGGACGGCCAGCCGTTCACGCTGAAGCACATTCCGCAGGATGACGAAGCAACCTACGACATGATCTGTCGCGCCGATACGGTCGGCGTGTTCCAGATCGAATCGCGCGCGCAGATGTCGATGCTGCCGCGCCTGAAGCCGCGCAACTATTACGATCTGGTGGTCGAGGTGTCGATCGTGCGGCCGGGGCCGATCCAGGGCGGTGCCGTGCATCCGTACCTGAAGCGGCGCAGGATCCAGGCGGGCGAAGAGGAAGGGGAGATTACCTATCCGAGCGATGCGCTCAGGGTCGTGCTCGAGCGCACGCTCGGCGTTCCGATCTTCCAGGAACAGGTGATGCAGATCGCGATCGTCGCAGCCGGTTTCACGCCCGGCGAGGCCGACCGGTTACGTCGTGCGATGGCGGCCTGGAAGCGCAGGGGCGATCTCGGCCCGTATCACGACAAGATCGTGAACGGCATGCTCGAACGCGGCTACACACGCGAATTCGCCGAACAGATCTTCGAGCAGATCAAAGGCTTCGGCGAATACGGTTTCCCCGAAAGCCACGCAGCCAGCTTCGCGAAACTCGCCTATGCCAGCAGCTGGCTCAAATGCCACGAACCGGCGATCTTCCTCGCCGCGCTGCTGAACAGCCAGCCGATGGGGTTCTATCCACCGTCGCAGCTCGTGCAGGACGCGAAGCGTCACGGCGTGCAGGTCCTGCCGATCGACGTCACGCTCAGCAACTGGGAGGCGTCGCTCGAAGCGCTGCCCGATCAGCCGCCGCCGCACGGCCAGCCCGCCGTGCGGCTCGGCCTGTCGCTCGTGCGCGGCCTCGGCGAAGCCGCCGCGCGCCGTATCGAAGCGGCGCGCGCGGCCGGCCCGTTCGACAACGTCGACGTGCTGGCCCGCCGCGCGCAACTCGAACGCCGCGATCTCGAGGCGCTTGCCGCCGCGAACGCGCTCGTGACGCTCGCCGGCCATCGTCGCGATGCGTTGTGGCAGGCCGTCGCCGCGGCACCCGAGCGCGACCTCCTCGCGGCCGCGCCGATCGACGAACCCGAGAAACCCGCGCTCGGCGCACCGTCGGAAGCCGACGACATCCTCGCCGACTACGACACCACTGGCCTCACGCTGAACCGCCATCCCGTCGCACTGCTGCGGCCCGCGTTGCGCGCGCAGCGGCTGTCGTCCGCGGCCGAGCTGCGCGATCGCTCCGACGGCCGGCTCGCGCGCGCGTGCGGCATCGTGACGGCCCGCCAGATGCCGGGCACCGCGAAAGGCGTGATGTTCATGACGCTCGAGGACGAAACGGGGTGCGTGAACGTGATCGTGCGACCCGAGCTGCTCGCGCGGCAGCGCCGCGAAACACTCGATTCGCGGCTGCTCGCGGTGTCGGGCGTGTGGCAGGTCGTCAGCGACGTGAGGCACCTCGTCGCGCAGCATTTCGAGGATCTGACGCCGCTGCTCGGCGGCCTGCGCACGTCGAGCCGCGAATTCCATTGAGATCCCCGGGCACGTGCCGCCGGCCCCGCGCGGCGCGTGTCGCACGATGCATACCAGTCGGCTCAACTGGTTCTATCCGGGTCTCCTATTCGCCGCCAAAAAACGGCCGAATCGCGCACCGGAACTGTCCCCTTGCATACCAATCCGGGTAAATCCCTATCCCGCATCGCGTTGTAAACAAAGGCTTTCCCGTTACTAAAACGCTTGCCGGGCAAGGCTTCCGGCGATTTCCGCCACGCTAATACCAGTTCGTTGACTGGTATTATGGTGGTTATATAATGCGTTCACTTTCGACGGTCCGAGATCGTCGTCCGACACCCGGAGGCACATGGAAACCGGCTGGTCCGAACTGGCGCCCGATCCCCTCGACGACACGCCGCTGTATCTGCAGCTCGCCCGCAACCTGGCGAGCGCGATTCACGCCGGCGCGTGGCGGGCCGGGGAGGCGCTGCCGTCGGAGCGGTTGCTGTCGGGGTCGGTCGGCGTGTCGCGGATCACGGCCCGCCGTGCGCTCGCGCTGCTGGTCGAGCAGGGGCTGATCAAGCGGGCGCGCGGCGCGGGCAGCTTCATCACGCCGCGTGTCGCCGATCCGCTGTCGCGCCTCGTCGGCTTCACCGCGAAGATGCAGCAGCGCGGCTTCGTGCCCGATTCGGTGTGGCTGTCGCGCACGCTGCGCGCCGCGAGCCGCGACGAGATCACGCATCTCGGCCTCGCGCCCGGCGCGACGGTCGCGCGGCTCGAACGGCTGCGCCGCGCGGACGGCATCGTGATGGCCGTCGAGCATTCGACGCTGCCGGCCGCGGTCGTGCCCGATCCGCAGGCGCTCGGCGCGTCGCTGTACGAATATCTCGACGCGCGTGGGATGACCGTGGTGCGCGCGCTGCAGCACTTTCGCGCGGCGAACGCGACGCACGAGATCGCGAAGTGGATGGCGGTGAAGCCGGGCTCGGCGCTGCTGGTGATCACGCGCATCGGCTACGGCGTCGATCAGCGCGCGATCGAAGTGACCGAAACGTATTGCCGCGACGACTATTACGACTTCGTCGCGGAACTGAAACGCTGACGCGCGAGACTGCCCGCGCGCCGTGTTCGACCGAACACGACGAAGCGCAACGAAGCGCAACGGATTTGCAAATCGCGACGCGGATGTCCGCGTCACCAGATCATCAAGAGAAACGTCATGCTGACTGGAAACATCCTTACCCCCGACGGCTGGATTCACGGTTCGCTCGACAGCGAGAACGGCCGCATCACCACGCTCGACGGCACGCCCGCCGATCCCGCGAAGAACGACGCGCCGTACATCCTGCCGGGCTTCATCGACCTGCACGTGCACGGCGGCGGCGGCGCCGACGTGATGGAAGGCGGCGACGCGATCGAGACGATCGCCCGCACGCATGCGCAGTTCGGCACGACGAGCCTGCTCGCGACGACGATGACCGCGCCGCGCGACGAACTCATGGAGGTCGTCGCCAATCTCGGCAGCGTCGCGCGCACCCGCACGCCCGGTGGCGCACGCGTGCTCGGCGTGCACCTCGAAGGGCCGTACATCAACCCCGGCAAGCTCGGCGCGCAGCCGGACGCGGCCGTGTCGGCCGTGCTCGACGAAGTGCTGAAGTACCTGTCGATCGCGCCGATCCGCGTCGTCACGCTCGCGCCGGAAATCGCCGGCCACATCGAGATCATCGGCGAGATGGCCGCGCGCGGCGTGCGCGTGCAGCTCGGCCATTCGCTCGCGACCTACGACGACGCCGTCGCCGCGCTCAAGCACGGCGCATGCGGCTTCACGCACCTGTTCAACGCGATGTCGCCGCTGCATCACCGCAATCCGGGCCTCGTCGGCGCGGCGCTCGCGCATGCCGAGTACGCGGAAATCATCCCCGACCTGCTGCACGTGCACCCGGGCGCGATTCGTGCGGCGCTGCGCGCGATCCCGCGCCTGTACGTCGTGACCGACAGCACGTCGGCCACCGGCATGCCCGACGGCGAATACCGGCTCGGCAGCCAGCACGTGACGAAGTGCCTGGGCGGCGTACGCCTCGCCGACGGCACGCTCGCCGGCAGCACGCTGACGATGGACCAGGCGCTGCGCAACCTCGTGTCGCTCGGCTTGCCGATCGCCGACGTGTCGAACCGGATGTCGCGCTATGCGGCCGACTACCTCGGCATCGCCGATCGCGGCCGCCTCCAGCGCGGCGCATGGGCCGACCTCGTCGTGTTCGATCGCGACCTGAACCTCACCGCGACCTACGTCGAAGGAGAATCGATTGTCGAATATGCTTAACGAAGCGCGCGAGTCCGCCCAGGTCGTCGCCGCGCAACTCGCCGACACCACGCGCGTCGAAGCGCTCGCCGGCCAGCTGCTCGATCACCCGCCGGCCGTCGCGCTGACGGTCGCGCGCGGCAGCTCGGATCACGCCGCCAGCTATTTCGCGAGCCTGACGATGAGCCGCCTCGGCGTGCCCGTCGCGTCGCTGCCGATGTCGGTCGCGACGCTGCAGCAGGCGCCGCTGAAGGTGCAGGACCAGCTCGCACTCGCGTTCTCCCAGTCGGGCAAGAGCCCCGATCTCGTCAACACGATGGCCGCGTTGCGCGAAGCCGGCGCGCGCACCGTCGCCGCCGTCAACGTGCTGCCGTCGCCGCTCGCCGACGCGTGCGAGCACCAGTTGCCGCTGCTGGCCGGCCCCGAGCTGTCGGTCGCCGCGACCAAGAGCTATATCGCGATGCTGTCGCTGTCCGCGCAGATCGTCGCGTACTGGCAGCGCGACGCCGCGCTGGTGACCGCGTTGCGCGGCCTGCCCGACGTGCTCGCGCAAGCCGGCCAGCTCGACTGGTCGCCGGCCGTCGCCGCGCTCGCGGGCATCGAACGGATGATCGTGATCGGCCGCGGCCTCGGTCTTGCGATCGCGCAGGAAGCCGCGCTGAAACTGAAGGAAACCTCCGGCATCCAAGCCGAGGCGTTCTCGAGCGCCGAAGTCCGTCACGGCCCGATGGAGCTGATCGACCGCGACTATCCGCTGCTGGTGTTCGCGCCGCCGGGGCCCGAGCAGGCCGGGCTGCTGCAGCTCGCGCAGGACATGCGCGCACGCGGCGCCGCCGTGCTGCTCGCGGCGCCTGCCGGCACGCCCGGCGCGACCTTGCCGCTTGCGCAGTCCGCCCATTCGGCGCTCGACCCGATCGCCGCCATTCTTTCGTTCTACGTGATGGCGGCGGATCTCGCCGTCGCGCGCGGCCGCAATCCCGATACGCCGCGCCACCTGAACAAAGTCACCGAAACGCACTGATAGCCGAGACAGCCGATGAGACGCGCCGAGGAGTCCCAGTTGAAGAGTTCCACCCATGATCCGATCGTCCTGCATGCCCCGCTGACCGGGCCGATCGTCGCGCTGGCCGATGTGCCCGATCCGGTGTTCTCCGGCGGGATGTTCGGCGACGGCATCGGCATCGACCCGCTCGCGGGCCGGCTCGTCGCGCCGTGCGCCGGCGTCGTGTCGCATCTCGCGCGCACCGGCCATGCGTTGACCATCACGACGCCGCAGGGCGCGGAAGTGCTGCTGCACATCGGCATCGACACCGTCGAGCTGAACGGGCAGGGTTTCACCGCGCATGTCGAAGCCGGCGCGCGGGTCGCGGCGGGCGATCTGCTGATCGAGTTCGACCAGGACGCGGTCGCGCGCAGCGCGCATTCGCTGGTGTCGGTGATCGCGATCGCGAACTCCGACGCGTTCGAGGTCGTCGAGCGCGCGAGCGGTTTCGCGACCGCCGGCGAGACGCCGCTGCTGACGCTGCGCGGCAAGGGCGAAGCCGCCGCGCAGGCGGCGCAGGCCGGCGCCGCGGCAATGCAGGAAGTGCGCCGCGAGCTCGTGCTGACGCAACCGGGCGGCCTGCATGCACGCCCGGCCGCACGGGCGCGCGAATCCGTGCGCGGCATCGACGCGACCGTCGACGTGCAGTTCGACGGCCGCAAGGCGTCGATCACGAGCGTCGTGGGCCTGCTCGGCCTCGGCGCCGGCGAAGGCGCGACGATCGAACTGATCGGCCGCGGCGCGTACGCGCAGCAAGCCGTCGAAGCGGTCGAACGTGAATTGCTGCGCGAAGCGCACGGCGAAGTCGAGGAGAAGCCGGCGCGGCTGCGTTCGCCGGCGCCGCAGATGGCCGTGCGCAATACCGGCGCGTCGCTCGACCCGAACACGCTCGCGGGCGTATGCGCGGCGCCCGGCATCGCGGTCGGCACGCTCGTGCGTCTCGACGATGCGGACATCGTGCCGCCCGAACAGGCGTCCGGCACGCCCGCGTCGGAAAGCCGCCGGCTCGACCAGGCGCTGAAGGCGGTCGACGCCGAACTCGACGAAACGGTGCGCAACGCGTCGGCGCGCGGCGCGGTGGGCGAGGCGGGAATCTTCGCGGTGCATCGCGTGCTGCTCGAGGACCCGACGCTGGTCGACGCGGCGCGCGACCAGATCAGCCTCGGCAAGAGCGCGGGCTTCGCGTGGCGCGCGACGATCCGCGCGCAGATCGACACGCTGTCGAAGCTCGACGACGCGCTGCTCGCCGAGCGCGCCGCCGACCTGCGCGATATCGAGAAGCGCGTGCTGCGCGCGCTCGGCCACACCAGCGGCGCGACGCGCGCGCTGCCCGACGAGGCCGTGCTCGCCGCCGAGGAATTCACGCCGTCGGACCTGTCGTCGCTCGATCGCCAGCGCGTGACCGCGCTCGTGATGGCGCGCGGCGGCGCGACGTCGCATGCGGCGATCATCGCGCGCCAGCTCGGCATTCCGGCGCTCGTCGCGGTCGGCGACGCGCTGTACGCGATTCCGGACGGCACGCAGGTCGTCGTCGATGCGAGCGCGGGCCGTCTCGAACACGCACCGACCGCGCTCGACGTCGAGCGCGCGCGCCACGAACGCCAGCGTCTGGACGGCGTGCGCGAAGCGAACCGGCAGATGGCCGGCGCCGCCGCCGCGACCACCGACGGCCGCGCGATCGAGGTCGCCGCGAACATCGCGACGCTCGACGACGCGAACACCGCGGTCGACAACGGCGCGGACGCGATCGGCCTGCTGCGCACCGAGCTGATGTTCATCCATCGCCAGTCCGCGCCGAGCGCGGTCGAGCACCAGCAGAGCTACCAGTCGATCGTCGACGCGCTGCAGGGCCGCACCGCGATCATCCGCACGCTCGACGTCGGTGCCGACAAGGAAGTCGACTACCTGACGCTGCCGCCCGAACCGAACCCGGCGCTCGGCCTGCGCGGCATCCGCCTCGCGCAGGTGCGCCCCGACCTGCTCGACGATCAGCTGCAGGGCCTGCTCGCGGTGTGGCCGTTCGGCGCGGTGCGCATCCTGCTGCCGATGGTGACGGATGCGGGCGAACTCGTGCGGCTGCGCAAGCGCATCGACGAATTCGCGCGTGCGCAGGGCCGCACCGAGCCGATCGAGGTCGGCGTGATGATCGAGGTGCCGTCGGCGGCGCTGCTTGCCGACCAGCTCGCGCAGCACGCGGATTTCCTGTCGATCGGCACAAACGACCTCACGCAGTACACGCTCGCGATGGACCGCTGCCAGGCCGATCTGGCCGCGCAGTCCGACGGCCTCCATCCGGCCGTGCTGCGCCTGATCGACATCGCGGTGCGCGGCGCGGCGAAGCATGGCAAGTGGGTCGGCGTGTGCGGCGCGCTGGGCGGCGATCCGCTCGCGGTGCCGATTCTCGTCGGCCTCGGCGTGACCGAGCTGTCGGTGGATCCGGTGTCGGTGCCGGGCATCAAGGCGCGCGTGCGCCGTCTCGATTACCAGCTGTGTCGCCAGCGTGCGCAGGATCTGCTCGCACTCGACTCGGCACAGGCGGTAAGGGCAGCAAGCCGCGAGGTCTGGCCGCTCGACTGAACGTCGACGGCGGGCGCGCGACCCGTTTCACCACGAAAGCAATTCGTTCAACGACGATTAACGACGAGACATGGACTGGAGGACTGAATGGACGGGAATCCGTTTCTGAAGATACAGGGCCTGGGCCGGGCGCTGATGCTGCCGATCGCGGTGTTGCCGGTCGCCGGCATCCTGCTGCGGCTCGGGCAGCCGGATGTGTTCAACATCAAGATGATCGCCGACGCCGGCGGCGCGATCTTCGACAACCTGCCGCTTCTGTTCGCGATCGGCGTGGCGGTCGGTTTCGCGAAGGACAACAACGGCGTGGCGGCACTCGCGGGCGCGATCGGCTACCTGATCGAAACCGCGATCATGAAGGACATCGATCCCAAGCTGAACATGGGCGTGCTGTCCGGGATCATCGCGGGCGTGGTCGCGGGGCTGCTGTACAACCGCTACAAGGACATCAAGCTGCCGGACTACCTCGCGTTCTTCGGCGGCAAGCGGTTCGTGCCGATCATCACGGGGCTGGTGTGCGTGATACTCGGCATCGTGTTCGGATACGTGTGGCAGCCGGTCCAGCACGCGATCGACGCGGCCGGCCAGTGGCTCACGACGGCGGGCGCGATCGGCGCGTTCGTGTTCGGCTTCCTGAACCGCCTGCTGCTCGTCACGGGCCTGCACCACATCATCAACTCGCTCGCGTGGTTCGTGTTCGGCAACTTCACGCCGCCGGCCGGCGGCGAGATCGTGCACGGCGACCTGCACCGCTTCTTCGCGGGCGATCCGACCGCGGGCACCTTCATGGCCGGCTTCTTCCCGATCATGATGTTCGGCCTGCCGGCCGCGTGTCTCGCGATGCTGCACGAAGCGCCGAAGGAGCGCCGCGCGATGGTCGGCGGCCTGCTGTTCTCGATGGCGCTCACGTCGTTCCTGACCGGCGTGACCGAGCCGATCGAGTTCAGCTTCATGTTTCTCGCGCCGGTGCTGTACGTGATCCACGCGGTGCTCACCGGGCTGTCGCTCGCGATCTGCCAGCTGCTCGGCGTGAAGCTCGGCTTCACGTTCTCGGCCGGCGCGATCGACTACGTGCTGAACTACGGGCTGTCGACGAAGGGCTGGATCGCGATTCCGCTCGGCATCGCGTACGGTGTCGCGTACTACGGGCTGTTCCGCTTCTTCATCCGCAAGTTCAACATGGCGACGCCGGGCCGCGAGCCGGCCTCGGCCGATGCGGCGACCGAGTCGTTCGCGTCGGGCGGTTTCGTCGCGCCGGCTGCCGGTGCCGCGGCGGCCGCGCCGCGTGCGCTGCGTTACATCGCCGCGCTTGGCGGGGCAGGCAATCTGACGGTCGTCGACGCATGCACGACGCGCCTGCGCCTGAGCGTCGTCGACCCGGAGAAGGTGTCGGAGCCTGAGCTGAAGTCGATCGGCGCGCGCGGCGTGCTCAAGCGCGGCGGCAACAGCGTGCAGGTGATCATCGGGCCGGAGGCCGACATCATTGCCGACGAGATGCGTTCGGCGATCGGCAGCGGCGCAAGCGGCGCCGCGGCGCCGGCCACGGCCGCGCAGCCGGTCACGGGCGCGGCGGCCGGCCCGCTCGATCCCGATCCGCTGCGCTGGCTCGCGGTGTTCGGCGGCGCGACCAACGTCGCGACGCTCGACGCGATCGCGACCACGCGCCTGCGTGTCGTCGTGCGCGACGCATCGGCGGTCGATCGCGAGCGCCTCGGTGCACTCGATGTCGCATGGGTGTCGCCGGATACGTTCCACATCGTCTGCGGCAACGCGGCGGCACGCTACGCCGAACAGCTCGGCGCACGGCTGCCGTCGACGGGCGGCGGCGCGGCCGCGCAACCGGCCTGATGCGCTGAGGGCGGCCCGCTCCGCCGGGTCGCAGGGCAGCAAAACGAAAACGGCTTGCGATGCGTCGCAAGCCGTTTTTCATTGGCGGGAGCGTATGCGCGATGCGTTCATCTGCATCGCGCATCACTCAGACGGTCAGTCGCTCAGCGGTCAGTCGCTCAGCCGCTCAGCCGCTCAGCCGCTCAGCCGGTCAGCCGCTCAGCCGCTCAGCGGTCGGCGGTCGGCGGTCAGCGGTCAGCGGTCGGCGGTCAGCGGTCGGCGGTCAGCCGGTCAGCCGGTCAGCCGCTCGACCGCACAGCCGCTCTACCATTCACGGATTCATCAGCGTGAAGGTCGGCTTCCGATAGCCAATGCCGGCACGGTCGAGCTTCGGCAATTCGCGCTGCGTGACCAGCGTCGCGAAACCGGCCCAGTCGCGCTGCAGCGCGGCCGTGTCGACGCGGTGCGTGTCGCCGCGCTTGTAGCGCACGCCGGCCGTGTACGGCAGCTCCCAGTCGGCGCGGTGCCACGCGCGTTCGGCGAGCGCGAGCAGGCGCGGATACACCATGTACTCGAGGAACGTGTCGTTGCGCATCACCTCGCCCCAGGCCTGCCCCTGAATACCTTCGATGCGCGGCGCGGGGCCCGTGCCGGTCACCTCGAACGCGTTGCCGTCGCGATCGCCCATCACTTCGGCGTTCTGCGGCAGGTTCTCCGGCGCGAGCGAGAACACCTTGTACTCGTCGGTTGCCTGCGAGCCCCAGTAATAGCCGCGCTCGCGCGGGTTCAGCGTGTACGGGAAGTCGAAGTACAGGTAATCGGGCAGCGCCAGCACCGTCTGGTAGCCCTTGCCGCTCAGGTCGCGCGCGCTGTCCGACGCGCCCCAGAAGATCGTGTCCCACAGCGACACCATCACATGCCGCGTGCTGAAGTCCTGCGGCCCGTTCGCGTGCTTGATGCCGTCCTGCCACGCGGCCATCGTGCCGATCCCGTTCGCGTCGACCGCTGCGCTCACCTGTTTCGCGAAGCGCGTCGGCAGCTCGTCGATCGACTTGATCTCGCCGCGCTGGAGCAGCGCCGTGCACGCGGGCGAGCGCGCCCACGGCTTGTCCTGCGCGGCGAGGTCGATGCGCCCCTTGTTCGGATCGGTGCCGTTCAACGGCTGGAAGCCGCCGCCGAGCAGGATGTTCTTCGCTTCGTCGCCGCCGTAGTGCCAGATGCGCAGCGGCGCCTGCGCGTCCGCATGCATCGCCGCGATCTCGCGGATTACCTTCGACGCGAAGTTGAGCGCGCCCGGCACGCACGGGTTCAGGTCGCTGCGCCGGTCGTAGAACTGCACCGTCGTCAGGTTCGACGTGTCCTGCGGATCGAGCAGCCGATACGCGTTCGCGTCCTGGTCGCGGCCGGCCGCATGCAGCCGGCGGTAGCGCGCCTCCATCGACACCACGGCCGCGCGCGCGTGCGCGGGCATGTCGATTTCGGGAATCACGTCGATGAAGCGGTCGGCCGCATAGCGCACGAGCGCGACGTAGTCGGCGCGCGTCAGGTAGCCGCCGCCCGAGCGATTGTCGGGGCCGGAGCCGAGTTGCGGCAGCAGGCAGCGCGTCTCGCTCGGGTCGTGGCAGCGGCGCGCGCCGATGTCGGTCAGCTCGGGCAGGCCGGGAATCTCGATGCGCCAGCCTTCGTCGTCGGACAGGTGCAGGTGCAGGCGATTGAGCTTGTATGCACTCATCTGGTCGATCAGGCGGCGCAGCGTCGCCGGCTGCTTGAAGTTGCGCGCGAGATCGACGTGCATCCCGCGATGCGTGAAGCGCGGCGCATCCTCGATGAGCAGCGCCGGGATCGTGCCGCCGCCGGCCGGCGCGAGCGAGAACAGCGTCTGCACGCCATAGTAGAGGCCGGCGCGATCGTAGCCTTCGATGAGGACGCCGCGCGGCCCGATCGCGAGCCGGTAGCCGCCCGGCGTCGCGATGTCGGCCGGCAGCCGGCGCGGTGCGACCGCGCCGAGCACCGGCACGCGTGCGCCGTCGAGACCGAGCGTCGTCGCGCGCTCGCGCAGCGCCGCGACCTGCGCGTCGGGCAGGCCGGCCAGCAAGAGCTCGACGCCGCGTAGATCGAGCGCGCCGGGCAGCGGCTGCTCGCGCTTCACGCTCGGCAGTGCGCGGCTCGCGTCGGGCCGCGCGGCGACGGCCGGCGCGTTGCCCGTCGAGTTGTTCTGCGCGTCGGCCGGCAGCGATTCGACGTAGCGAAGCTCGTTGTCGGTGTCGTTGTAGCGGAGCACCGCAGGCGATGCGCCGTCGACGACGACGTACGGCCGCGGAATCACGTCGCTGTAGCGCCGCACCCAGTATTCGGCGACGAACGGCAGCTCGATGCGTTCGCCGGGCGCGAGCCGTACCGATCCCGGCTGCGGTGTCAGCTCGTACAGGTCGCCGGTGAGCCGGCGCAGCGCGAAGCCCGGATGATCGATGCGCAGCAGGCGGCGGATGCTGTGCAGGTAGAGCTTCCAGCCGCCGTCGGCGATCGGCTGGTGGCCGCGGTTTTGCAGAAACAGGCGGCCCGTCGCGCAGGCCGCGCCGTCGGCGCCGAGGTCCGCACACGGCACGCCGGCCGCGGCCGCGTGGTTGTTGTCCACGGACACGCGCAACGCGAGGCCGTTCGACAGCAATGCCGCGAGATCGGCCGGCTGCATGGCCGCCCGGGCGGTGCCGGCGATCGCGCCGGCGGCGGTTTGCACCGGCGCGGCGCAGGTCGCGGCCGGCAACAGCGCCGCGATCAGCAAGCCGGTCAGCAGGGAGGGCAACGTGCTCTTCATTCGAACTCCTGAGAAAAAAGGGGGGGCGTCGCGGCGTCGTGGGACGACGTCGCCGCGGTCGGGTCTTTCAACGGAGCTGCGGGGACACCAGCGCCCGGCGCGAGGCGGTCGCGCCGGACGTATTCGGCACGCGGGTCGCGTGCGTTACGGAACGGGAGGCGGGCACGCGTGCCGATCCGATCGGCGAGGGCACGTCGGCGCGTTCATCGGGAAGGGGCGGCAGAGGAGGCGGCGTGGATGCGCACGTCGCCGACGGTATCGAGGTGGTCGTGCGCGACGGCAACGGCGAGCGCCGTCACCCGGCAAGCAGCTGCCGCACGCAAGCGGCGACGCGACGCGCACGCGCGCGCCCCACACGGGATTCGCATGTCTCCCCCACTCAAATGGATTCGGCCTATTGGCGGCCGCGTCCAACGATCATATGAAACCTTTTATTGGTATTCAAGTGGTATCAATCTGGCGCTAAATTGGGATCGACCGGCCGCGCGCGCCTTCGCTGCCCGGACGAAAAAAAACCTCGCATGAAGCGAGGTTCATTCCGGACGCAACGGCGGCGCGGCGCAGCGAGGTGCGTCGCCGCCGCCGCGCACGCGTCAGTCGCGGCGTGCGCGCACCGGCGCTTCCTGCGGCTTCTGCCGCGCTTCGAGCCACATCGCGTTGACGATGCCGAACGACAGCGCGACGCCGATACCGAGAATCCAGCTGAAATACCACATGATCCGACTCCTTGCGAAACGGTGGGCGAGGGCGCGTGCGCACCCCCGGCCGGGTTCAATACATCGAGTGTTCGTTCTCTTCGAGCGTCTGGCGCGTGACCTTGCCGCGCATCACGCGATAGACCCAGCTCGTGTAGAGCAG
Organism: Burkholderia ambifaria AMMD; assembly: GCF_000203915.1. Classification (NCBI taxonomy): domain Bacteria; kingdom Pseudomonadati; phylum Pseudomonadota; class Betaproteobacteria; order Burkholderiales; family Burkholderiaceae; genus Burkholderia; species Burkholderia ambifaria. The sequence goes on along the minus strand of NC_008390.1, from coordinate 3,172,820 downwards.
GACGATCGGCAGGAACACGATCACCGCGAACAACATCACCTGCAGCGTCATGTGGCTCGACGTCGAATCCCACACGGTCAGGCTGCTGCGCGGGTCGAGCGACGACGGCATGATGAACGGGAACATCGAGAAGCCCGCGGTCAGGATCACGCCGGTGATCATCAGGCCGGTGCAGAAGAACGCCGTCTTTTCCTGTCGGGAGCCGGCGAGCAGCAGCGCGAGCAGGCCGCCCGCGATCCCGACCAGCGGCGCCGCCATCATCCACGGATACTCGCCGTAGTTCGCCAGCCACAGGCCGGAGCCGGCGGCGACATCCTTCAGCAGCGGGTTCGCGACCGTGTCGTTCGGCGCGGCGTGCGTGATGTGGAAGCCGCCGATCGTCGATGCGACCAGCACGCCGGCCAGCACGAACAGCACGACCGCCAGGAGCGCCGACACGCGCAGCGCGATCGACGCGCGGCGCGCGATCACGCCGTCGGTCTTCATCTTGATGAACGCGGCGCCGTGCGCGACGAGCATCGTGAGGCTGACGAGCCCGCAGAGCAGCGCGAACGGGTTCAGCAGCGCCCAGAAGCCGCCGTAGTAGGTCACGCGCAGGTCGCTGTCGAACTTGAACGGCACGCCCTGCAGCAGGTTGCCGAACGCGACGCCGAACACCAGCGCCGGCACGAAGCCGCCGACGAACAGGCCCCAGTCCCAGCCCGCGCGCCAGCGCGGGTCGGGCCGCTTGCTGCGATAGTCGAAGCCGACCGGCCGGAAGAACAGCGCGAACAGCACGAGCAGCATCGCGAAGTAGAAGCCGGAGAACGACGCGGCGTAGACGAGCGGCCACGCGGCGAACATCGCGCCGCCGGCCGTGATCAGCCACACCTGGTTGCCTTCCCACGTCGCGCCGACCGTGTTGACGATGATGCGGCGCTCGTCGTCGGTCTTGCCGAGGAACGGCAGCAGCGCGGTCGCGCCCATGTCGAAGCCGTCGGTGACGGCGAAGCCGATCAGCAGCACGCCGACGAGCAGCCACCAGATCAGCTTGAGAGTTGCATAGTCCATAGCGATTCCTTGTTCCGTTGCGGGCGCGTGCTCAAACCGTGGCACGCTCGCCGGCGGCGATTTCGTGGTGATAGCGGCCGGTATGCAGCGACGACGGGCCGAGGCGCGCGTACTTGAACATCAGCTTGATCTCGATGACGAACAGCGCGGTGTAGAACAGGATGAAGCCGGCGAGACTCAGGTACAGGTCGCTCGGCTGCAGGCTCGACGCGGACAGATGCGTCGGCAGCACGCCGGCGATCGTCCACGGCTGGCGGCCGAGCTCGGCGACGATCCAGCCGAATTCGATCGCGATCCACGGCAGCGGAATCGCCCACACCGCGTAGCGGAGGAACCAGCGGCGGTTGTCCTGCAGCAGCTCGCGGCGCGCGCAGAACCAGAACGCGGCAACGAACGTCGCGACGAACAGGAAGCCCAGGGCCACCATGATCCGGAACGAGAAGAACACGGGCGCGACCGGCGGGATCGTCTTCTTCGCGGCGGCCTTGATCTGCTCGGGCGTCGCGTCCGTCACGTTCGGCGTGAACTGCTTGAGCATCAGCCCGTAGCCGAGATACTGCTTGTGCTCGTCGAACAACGCGCGGGTCGCGTCGCTCGTGTCGCCCTGCTTGATCTTCTGCAGCGCGCCGTACGCGAGCATCCCGCTCTGGATGTGCTCCTCGCTGCGCTTCGCGAGCTCGCGCAGGCCGATCACCGGTTCGTCGATCGAGCGCGTCGCGATCAGGCCGAGCGCGTACGGGATCTTGATCGCATAGTCGGTGCGCTGCTCTGCTTGATTGGGGATGCCGATCAGCGTGAACGACGCGGGCGCCGGCTGCGTTTCCCATTCGGATTCGATCGCGGCGAGCTTCATCTTCTGCACTTCGCCGGTCGTATAGCCCGATTCGTCGCCGAGCACGATCACGCAGAGCGTCGCCGCGAGGCCGAAGCCGGCCGCGACCGCGAACGAGCGCAGCGCGAAGTCGACGTCGCGCTTCTTCAGCAGGTACCACGACGACACGCCGAGCACGAACATCGCCGCCGACACATAGCCGGCCGACACGGTGTGAACGAACTTCACCTGCGCGACCGGGTTGAACAGCACGTCGAACAGGCTCGTCATCTCCATGCGCATCGTCTGGTAGTTGAACGCCGCGCCGACTGGATTGTTCATCCAGCCGTTCGCGACGAGAATCCACAGCGCGGACAGGTTCGAGCCCAGCGCGACGAGGAACGTGACCATCAGGTGCTTGACCTTCGACAGGCGGTTCCAGCCGAAGAAGAACAGGCCGACGAACGTCGATTCGAGGAAGAACGCCATCAGGCCTTCCACCGCGAGCGGCACGCCGAAGATGTCGCCGACGTAGTGCGAGTAGTACGACCAGTTCGTGCCGAACTGAAATTCGAGCGTGATGCCGGTCGTCACGCCCATCGCGAAGTTGATCCCGAACAGCTTGCCCCAGAACTGGGTCATGTCCTTGTAGACCTGCTTGCCCGTCATCACGTAGACGGCTTCCATGATGACGAGCAGCCAGGACAGGCCGAGCGTCAGCGGCACGAACAGGAAGTGGTAGAGCGCCGTGATGCCGAACTGTAGACGTGACAGATCGACGACTTCGCTACTTATCATGGTGGTCTCCCTCGGTAGATGCAGGAGCCGGCACCGAGAGCAGCTTCTCGGCGACGACGGCAGGCGGCAGTGACATGTGCTCGGCCTGCGGATGATTGAAGAATGCGTATTTGAGCGACATCAGGAGGATCAGCTTGACGATCAGCACCAGCGTGATGTCGCGCATGAGGGTTGGGCCGCGCGCCCACCCGGTGATGCGCGCGCGCCAGCCGACCGTGCCGGCGGCCTGCGGGGGAGGCGGCGCAGGCTCTTTGTTGATCGAGATCAAGGCGATTATCCTGAATCGATTTACGTGGGTTTTGGGGCGACTTTACGTCGGATTTATGACGGCACTTAAGCTGTTTTAATCCTTTTAAGCCGACATGCCAATTTTAAAACGCCGGCTTTCCGCTGCCGAGTGCCGCGCTGCGGCAGACCGTCGCGAATCGCGGGTCAAAACTTGAGGTAGATCAACGGTATGCGGAAGGGGCGGGAAACCGGCCGATAGCCGGTCAATAACGTCGATCAATTAGCGCGGCGACGCGCGAAACGACAGACAAACGACAGACGAAAAAAAACCGCTGCCAGTCGGGCAGCGGTTTTGGGTGAAGCGTGCTGAATCGCGGATTTATGCGTATTCGGCGAGGGCGGTGCGCATCTTCTTCATGGCGCTCGCTTCGATCTGGCGGATGCGTTCCGCCGACACGCCGAATTCGGCCGCGAGATCGTGCAGCGTCGAGCCGCCCGAGCCGTCGTCGTCGACGTTCAGCCAGCGCGCCTCGATGATCCGGCGGCTGCGTGCGTCGAGCGCCTCGAGCGCCTGCGCGATGCCGTCCGTCTGCAGCATGTCGCGCTGACGCGCGGCAAGCACGGCGCTCGGCTCGTTGTGCGAATCGGCCAGGTAGGCGATCGGCGCATACGACTCCTCGCCGTCATCAACTTGCCCCTCGAGCGCGATGTCGCCGCCCGACAGGCGCGTTTCCATTTCGGTGACGTCTTCGCGCTTGACGTTGAGCTCCTGCGCGAGGCCGTCGATTTCCTCGGGCGTCATCGCCTGCATGCTCTTCTTGTGGCTGCGCAGGTTGAAGAACAGCTTGCGCTGCGCCTTCGTCGTCGCGACCTTCACCATCCGCCAGTTGCGCAGGATGTACTCGTGGATCTCGGCCTTGATCCAGTGGATCGCGTACGACACCAGGCGCACGTTTTGCGTCGGGTCGAAACGCTTCACCGCCTTCATCAGGCCGATGTTGCCTTCCTGGATCAGGTCGCCGTGCGGCAGGCCGTAGCCGAGATAGTTGCGCGCGATCGACACGACGAGCCGCAGGTGCGACAGCACGAGGCGGCGGGCCGAGTCGAGGTTGTTGTCTTCGCGGAATTCGGTCGCATAGCGGCGTTCTTCCTCGGCGGTCAGCAGCGGGATCCGGTTGACGGCCTGGATATACGCGTCGATGTTGCCAAGCTGGCCCGGCAACATCGATTGAGTTGCGAGCGCCAGCGAGCCTGCCGATTCGGCCTTGGCCGGCGTCGGGCTCAGGGTGTTCGGAAGGGTCAGGGCGTGGCTCACTAAAAAACTCCTTTGGAATCAGGGACAAACCCCTGGTCTCGGATGAGATTCCGGGGCCCATCTTAGCACTCCCGGAATCCGAGTGCTAATCCTTAGAGGGCGCGTGGGCATCCGAGTTCCCGGTTTTTCTATCGAACTTGTCGAGTCGATAGTCTAATTTGCGACCGGGGTTGCGAGGGGAAGTTCCGTAAACCGTTGTTTCTGATGGTAATCAGTAGACGTTTTCGATTTTTGTAGTTTTGGAAGCAAACAATTTCGCTTCGTGATGCCGATCCGAAAAGTCCTTTACCATACCATTCAGTTCGCTCGGGCCGGCCGCTGCGGCAAGGCTCCATTCAACCCGCAAAGTTGGAGTGTCAGATGAACAATAAGAAGAATCGCCGGTCCCCTCGCCGGCTTGCGCTGGATGCGCTGCTGGCGGCATCGCTGCTAGGCGGATCGGGGGCCGCATTCGCGGACCGGTGGGGGATCCAGGCGGGCGGCGGTTTTTCCGATCGCCACGGGATCGACAAGGCCGATCTCGCGGTGGTGTGGGATCCCGGCTGGAACTGGTGGGAAATCGGCGGCTGGCACTTCACGTTCGTGATGGAAGGCCACGCCGGCTACTGGCATACGGGCGGCAACGTTCACGCCAATATCGGGGAGTTCGGCGCGACGCCGATGTTCCGTTTCATCAAGAGCGCGGGCCAGGTTCGCCCGTTCATCGAGGCCGGCGCCGGCATCCGCTTCCTCACGCACCCGACGATCTCGAACGATCTGTCGTTGTCGACCTCCTTCCAGTTCGCGGATGTGGTCGGCGTCGGCGCGCAGTTCGGAGAACGCCAACAGTATCAGCTCGGTTACCGTTTTCAACATGTGTCTAACGCGGGTATCAAAGAGCCGAATCCTGGTATAAATTTCCACCAGTTCTACGTGCAGTACAACTTCTGATCCGCACGCCCGCGCACGGCGGGCGCGTTGCCGAGGAGTCAGGCGATGACGAAGGTGGTCGATGCGATTCGCGCACTCGAGCGCGATCGGTTCCGGGCGATGGTCGACGGGGACGGCGAGGCGCTTGACGCGCAATTGTCGGACAAGGTGTTCTTCGTGCACACCAACGGCAAACGCGAAACCAAGCAGCAGTTCATCGACGCAATCGTCGCCGGCCGCCGCCGCTATCGCCAGATCGAAATCCAGTCGCAGGACCTGCTGACCCTCGGCGACGCCACCTGCGTCGTCACCGGGCGCGCGCTGATCGAGATGGAAACGAACAACGGCGGGCTGGTGTTTCCGATCGCCTATACGGCCGTCCACACCCACGAGCAGGGCCACTGGCGCCTGCTGGCGTGGCAGGCGACGCGGTGCGCGACCGAGACATGAGCGCGCGTGGCGCTCTTTTTCATGTCCCCACCGAAGCGGCCTCCTGGGCCGCTTTTTGCTGGCCCGTGCGGCGCGGATCGCGCGGCGCACGGGCGGTCACGCACCGCTCCCTGACGTTCGAACCCTGAAGTGAAACCCGGTGCTCAGGCCGCCGCGCGTCGGTCGGCGCAATGCCAGGCCGAACGGTTGATCGCGCTGACGACCGCGTCGAGCGCGGCGCTCGCCGCATCGGCGTGCACGCCGACGCCATGCCGCAGCGGCGCATCGCCGATCCGGCAGCCGACCGATACCGCGATCCTGCCGTCCGTCGTGCGCGCGTGTTCGCACGACGCGACGTCGATCGTCGCGCCGGCCGCCGTCGCGAAGGCCGCGGCCATCCGTCGCACGGCATCTTCGGGCGTCGCGTCGGCCGGCGGCGCAGCCGCGATGTCGCGATTCTGCCAGCGCGCGGCGTCGCCGTGGCGTGCGGCCGGGCCGGCGGTTTCGAAGAACTCGCGGGCGAACAGCGCGCAGATCGCATCGCCGGTCACTTCCTCGCCGGACGCGTCGGCGAGCGTCTGCACCGCGTGGCTGAATTCGATCTGCACGCGGCGCGTCGGCGTGAAGCCCATCCCGCGTTCGAGCAGGAACGTCGCGCCGCCCTTGCCGGACTGGCTGTTCACGCGGATCACCGCGTCATAGCTGCGGCCGAGATCGGCCGGGTCGATCGGCAGATACGGCACTTCCCACACCGCGTCGGGCCGCTGCTGCGCGAAACCCTTGCGGATCGCGTCCTGGTGCGAGCCGGAGAACGCGGTGAACACGAGGTCGCCCGCGTACGGATGGCGCGGATGCACCGGAATCTGGTTGCAGCGCTCGACCACGCGGCGCACCGCGTCGATGTCGGAGAAATCGAGGCCCGGGTCGATGCCCTGCGTATAGAGGTTCAGTGCGAGCGTGACGAGATCGACGTTGCCGGTGCGCTCGCCGTTGCCGAACAGGCAGCCCTCGATGCGGTCGGCGCCCGCGAGCAGCGCGAGTTCGGCGGCCGCGACCGCGGTGCCGCGATCGTTGTGCGGATGCACGGACAGCACGATGCTGTCGCGATACGCGAGATTGCGGTCCATCCACTCGATCTGGTCGGCGAACACGTTCGGGCTCGCGGCTTCGACGGTCGCCGGCAGGTTGACGATCATCTTGTGATCGCGGGTCGGCCGCCATGCCTGCGCGACCGCGTCGCACACTTCGCGCGCGAACGTCAGTTCGGTCATGCTGAAGGTTTCCGGCGAGTACTGATAGGTCCAGTGCGTGTCCGGACGGGCCGCCGCATGTTCCTTGATAAGCCGCGTGCCGTCGACCGCGAGTGCCTTCACGTCGTCCTTCGACATCCCGAACACGATGCGGCGGAACGACGGGCAGATCGCGTTGTACAGGTGCACGATCGCGCGCGGCACGCCTTCGAGCGCGTCGAAGGTGCGTGCGATCAGGTCTTCGCGCGACTGCACGAGCACTTCGATCGTCACGTCGTCGGGGATGCGCTTGTCGTCGATCAGCTTGCGCACGAAATCGAAGTCGGTTTGCGACGCCGACGGAAAACCGACTTCGATCTCCTTGAAACCGATCGCAACCAGCATGTCGAAGAACTCCAGCTTCTGCTCGATGCTCATCGGCTCGATCAGCGACTGGTTGCCGTCGCGCAGATCGGTGCTCATCCAGACCGGCGCACGCTCGATGGTGCGGGTCGGCCAGCGGCGGCCATTGAGGCGGACGGGTTCGAACGGACGGTACTTGTCTTGCGGGTTGCGCTTCATCTTCGGGACCTCGGGTCTCAAGTCGCGAGCGAAGACGGGCGGCAGGAGCGACGGTTGGCGCTGCCTCGCACCGTGGCGCGGGAAACGCGCCGCGGATGCGGATGATCTTCGCGAATCGACCGACGGATAGACGGACGAATGCTGACGACTTCGGGTTGTAAAAACTGCGAGAAGGGTGCTGCGAGGAACTGCTGGAGGGACCGTGCGGACAGCACACGGCGCTACGAGAGCCTTAGGCTAGTCGTAGCGATAGCGACCGCGCTAGGCGGCCGGAGGTAATTCGGAGGGTGTTCGGAAAGGAACGCATGGCGACAACTCTATGCCAGGATGCGTGCGCGTGTCAAATGGTCGGTTCAAAGGTCGGCGCGAAAGGGCCGACCCGGGGGCCGTTCACGGTGCGGTCCGGACGATCCCCACGATCGTCGCGACCTGCCGCGCAAGCGCGTCGGGCACGGGGATCTCGCCGCGCAGCACGGCGTCCGTCCAGGCAGCTGTCGTCTCCGCGTCGCGCGATTCGGGCAGTGTGACAGGCGGCGCGTCGGTCGACGAGCGCTCGGCCTCGATCAGCGTGTCGCACACGCCGTCGTGCAGCCAGTCGACCTGCACCTGGCGCCGCGTGTCGGCCGCCGCTTCGCCTTCGGTGCCGCGCGCGAGCAGCGCACCGCCGAGCGCGGCGTCCGGATGATCGCGGAACAGTTGCGCGAGGCTCTCGCGGTACGGCGGATGCGTGTAGTTGACGAGCCGCAGCCCGGCCGGCGCGAACGGCTGCAGGATCTTCACCAGCGTGTGCGTGGAGTTGCGCACGCCGAGCACGCGGCGCATCGACAGCAGGTGCGCGATGCGCGGTGCCAGCGCTTCGGTCGGCGCGAACGCGACGCGGCGCTCGGCGAGCGTGTCCTCGATCGCGTCGTGCGACGTCGACGGCGCGATCGACAGCGCCGAGAAGATCTCCGCGCTCGTCACGCGGCCCGGATCGCGCTCGACGCCGTGCACGAGCACCGGCACGCCTTCGCGCGCGAGCAGCAGCGCGAGCAGCGGCACCAGGTTCGGCTGCTTGCGCGCGCCGTTGTAGCTCGGAATCGACACCGGGCGGAACGCGGCATCCTGCACGTGCACGGGTTCGAACGACGCCTGCGCGGCGGCGAGCATCGCGGCCAGCTCGTCGGCGCTTTCACCCTTCAGGCGATAGGCGATCAGGATCGCGCCGAGCTCGACGTCCGACACGCGGCCGTCGAGCATCGCGCGATAGAGCTCGAACGTGTCTTCGGCGGACAGCGCGCGTGCGCCGTTCGGGCCGCGGCCGATTTCCTTGATGAAGCGGGCGCAAGGGAACGGCGAGGCTGCGGAGTCGTGGGGAGCGGTCATCGGCGTGGGGCGGGCGGCCGGCATCGGGCCGCGCTATGAACGGTAAGGAATGCCCCGAGTATCGCATGGGCGCGGCGCGCCCAAGCGCGCGGCCGCGCGCGCCGGCACCGCGCGGCGCGCTAAACTCGGGATCCCGGCGGTGCCGTGCGCATCGCGTTGCCGGCCGAATACGACTACGAGAGACATCCCATGAAGCTCTACAGCTATTTCCGCAGTTCCGCGTCGTACCGCGTGCGAATCGCCCTGAACCTGAAGCAGCTGCCGTACGAAACGGTGCCCGTGCATATGCTGCGCGACGGCGGCGAGCAACTGAAGGACGCGTACCGCGCGGTGAATCCGGATGCCGTCGTGCCGACGCTGATTGACGGCGATGCCACGCTGCAGCAATCGCTCGCGATCATCGAATATCTCGAGGAAACGCATCCCGAACCCGCGCTGCTGCCGAAGCAGCCGGTCGACCGCGCGTATGTGCGGGCGATCGCGCTGCAGGTCGCGTGCGAGATCCATCCGCTGAACAACCTGCGCGTGCTGAAGTACCTGAAGCACACGCTGAAGGTGCCGGAGGAAGCGAAGAACGAATGGTACCGGCACTGGATCGAGGCGGGTTTCGCGTCGCTCGAGACGCGCCTCGCGAACGATCCGCGCACCGGCAAGCTTTGCTTCGGCGACACGCCGACGCTCGCCGATATCTGCATCGTGCCGCAGGTGTTCAACGCGAACCGTTTCTCGATCGACACGACGCGCTTCCCGACGATCCAGCGGGTGGCCGATTATGCGTCGACGCTCGACGCGTTCAAGGCCGCCGAGCCCGGCGTGCAGCCCGACGCCGAATGAACGCCGAGTGACACCGGGCGATGCCCCGGCCGCGGCCCCGGCTGGCGGTGGCCGGCGCGCATGAAAAAGGGCGCCCGAAGGCGCCCCGTGCGATGCGGGCCGGCGGCGTTCAGTCGAATAGCGCGTCCGCGAATTCCACGGCGTTGAACGGCTGCAGGTCCTCGACCTTCTCGCCGACGCCGATGAAGTAGACGGGCACCGGGCGCTGCCGCGCGATCGCCGCCAGAATCCCGCCCTTGGCGGTGCCGTCGAGCTTCGTGACGATCAGGCCCGTGAGGCCGAGCGCATCGTCGAAGGCCTTCACCTGCGTGAGCGCGTTCTGGCCGGTGTTCGCGTCGATCACGAGCAGCACCTCGTGCGGCGCGCCGTCGTGCGCCTTCGAGATCACGCGCTTCACCTTCTTCAGCTCTTCCATCAGGTGCAGCTGCGTCGGCAGGCGGCCGGCCGTGTCGGCCATCATCACGTCGATCTTGCGCGCGCGCGCGGCGCTGACCGCGTCGAAGATCACCGCGGCCGGATCGCCGCTTTCCTGCTGGACGACCGTCACGTTGTTGCGCTCGCCCCAGACCGCCAGCTGTTCGCGCGCGGCCGCGCGGAACGTGTCGCCCGCGGCCAGCAGCACCGATTGGTCGAAGCTCTGCAGATGCTTCGCGAGCTTGCCGATGCTGGTGGTCTTGCCCGCGCCGTTCACGCCCGTGATCATCATCACGAGCGGCTGCGCGCGGCCGAGCATCAGCGATTTCTCGAGCGGCTTCAGCAGTTCGACGAGCAGATCGTGCAGCGCGCTCTTCACCTGCTGCGGATCGGTCAGCCGGCCCGTTTTCACTTTCTCGCGCAGCGCACCGAGCAGGTACTCGGTCGCATCGACGCCGGCGTCGGACATCAGCAGCGCGGCTTCGAGTTCTTCGTACAGATCCTCGTCGATCTTCGTGTTGACGAACACGCCGGTGATGCTCGAACCCGTCTTCGCGAGCCCCGTTTTCAGGCGGGTGAGCCACGATTTCTTCGCGGAGGCGTCCTGCGTCGGCGGCGGCACGATCTCGACCGCTTCGACGACGTCGTCGCTGCCGTCGTTGGTCGGCGTGACCGTCATCACGACGGCCGGCGCGGCCGGTTGCGGTTGCGCGGGGGCTGGCGGGGCTTCGATCGCCTGACGGGCATCGGCGGCGGGCGCATCGGACGGCTCGTCCGGTTGCAGCGCGTCGGCCGATTGCGATTCCGTGGAGTCGGACTCCTGCGTTTTCTTGAATCGTTTGAAGAAGCTGAACATGGTCTGACGTCGGGAAGAGGGCGGGGCGCCGCGGGCTGGCGCGCGGCAGGGGCTGTCGGGCGTGCGCACGGCGGCCGAAACAGTGCATTTTATCAGTGCGGCGAGGCACTCGCGTCAGCCGGTGCCGCCGCTGTGGTAACGTGCGCCTGTTTGGCGGTGCGCCCCCGTGCGCACCCGGTCCCTCCGTCGTCGATATTCCGTATGTCCCGTTCCTCTTCCGGCCGCCCGGCGGCCCCCGCCAGCCGCGGCAAGCCGCACACGATCCGCATCATCGGCGGTGACTGGAAACGCACGCCGCTCGCCGTGCTCGATCTCGACGGCCTGCGGCCGACGCCCGATCGCGTGCGCGAGACGCTGTTCAACTGGCTCGGCCAGGATCTCGACGGCCGGCGCTGCCTCGACCTGTTCGCGGGCACCGGCGCGCTCGGGTTCGAGGCCGCGTCGCGCGGCGCAGCGAGCGTCGTGATGGTCGAGCGCCACCCGCGCGCGGCGCAGCAGCTGCGCGCGATCAAGGACAAGCTCGGCGCGCGCGCGGTCGAGGTCGCGGAAGCCGACGCGCTGCGGCTCGCGGCCGGGCTGACCCCCGGCGCGTTCGACGTCGTGTTCCTCGATCCGCCGTTCGGCGAGCCGGCCGTGCTCGAGCGCGTGATCGCGCTGGCGGCGCCGCTCGTCGCGCCGGACGGCCTGCTCTACGTCGAGACGGGGGCGGAGCTCGACCCGGCCGCGCACGAAGCGCTCGCCGGCTGGCAGGTGGTCAAGCACGGCAAGGCCGGTGCGGTTCACTACCATTTGCTGCAGCGCGAAAATGATGAATAATGCGCGTTCCATACGAGGCGGCGCGCCGGACAGGCGACGCGTGCCCATCTCGGCAGTGGCGTGCGCATCGCACGGCTGCCACCCCGTTTGCGTGATGACAGGAGGAGCGACATGGTAGTCGCCGTGTATCCCGGTACGTTCGATCCGCTGACGCGCGGGCACGAAGACCTCGTGCGGCGTGCGTCGAGCATTTTTGATACGCTGGTGGTCGGTGTGGCCGACAGCCGCGCGAAGAAGCCGTTCTTCTCGCTGGAAGAACGTCTGAAGATTGCGAACGAGGTGCTCGGCCATTATCCGAACGTGAAGGTGATGGGGTTCAAGGGCCTGTTGAAGGACTTTGTCCGCACCAACAACGCGCGCGTGATCGTGCGCGGCCTGCGTGCCGTGTCCGATTTCGAGTATGAGTTCCAGATGGCGGGGATGAACCGCTATCTGCTGCCTGACGTCGAGACGATGTTCATGACGCCGTCCGATCAATACCAGTTCATCTCGGGGACGATCGTGCGCGAAATCGCGCAGTTGGGCGGCGATGTCAGCAAATTCGTGTTCCCGTCCGTCGAGAAGTGGTTGACCGAGAAAGTCGCCGCGATGGGAGGCCCGGCCGCATGATGCGGCGCCGGCCGGTTTCATTGCGAAGCCGGCCGCTGGCCTGAAGAAGTGAGATCAGTATGTCCTTGATGATTACCGACGAGTGCATCAATTGCGACGTGTGCGAGCCAGAGTGCCCGAACGGCGCGATTTCGATGGGCCCGGATATCTACGTGATCGACCCGAACAAGTGCACCGAGTGCGTCGGCCATTTCGACGAACCGCAGTGCCAGCAGGTGTGTCCGGTCGAATGCATTCCGCGCGATCCGCAGCATGACGAATCGCACGCGCAGTTGATGGAGAAGTATCACGCGTTGACCGCCGCGAAGGGCGACGCCGCGCAGTGATCCAAGCGTGACCCCGCAGTGACTCCGTCGTGACGCGTGCGTCACGACGTCACGATTTCCTCGACCGGCGCCTCTCGGCGCCGGTTCCGCTTCCCGCTTGTGCTTCAGCCGATCAGTTCGCGCAACGCCGCGACGAGCGCGTCGCATTCCGCGTCGGTGCCGACGGTGATGCGCAAGTGCTGGTCGATGCGCGGCGCGCGGAAGTGCCGCACGAAAATTTCCCGATCCTTCAGCTTTGCCGCGATCGCGCCCGCATCGTGCGCGGGGTGGCGCGCGAACACGAAATTCGCGGCCGACGGCACGACGTCGAAGCCGAGCGCCTCGAGCGCGTGCGTGAGCCGCGCACGCGTGTCGATCACACGCCGGCAGGTCGCGTTGAAATAGTCGGTGTCTTCGTATGCGGCCTGGGCGGCGGCCTGCGCGAGCCGGTCGAGCGGATACGAGTTGAAGCTGTCTTTTACGCGATTGAGCGCGTTGATCAGCGCCGCATCGCCGAACGCGAAACCGACGCGCATGCCCGCGAGCGAGCGCGCCTTCGACGTCGTGTGCACGACGAGCAGGTTCGGATAGCGGTCGATCAGCGTGATCGCGGATTGCGCGCCGAAATCGACATACGCTTCGTCGATCAGCACGACCGACGACGGGTTCGCGGCCGCGATCCGTTCGATGTCCGCGAGCGGCAGCGCGCGCCCGGTCGGCGCGTTCGGGTTCGGAAACAGCACGCCGCCCGCGTCGTCGAGGTAATCCTCGACACGGATCGAGAAGTCGTCCGCGAGCGGCACGACCGTGGTCTCGACGCCGTACAGGCGCGCGTAGGTCGGATAGAAGCTGTACGAGATGTCGGGAAAGCGCAGCGGCCGGTCATGCTTGAGCAGTGCCTGGAATGCATGCGCGAGCACTTCATCGGAGCCGTTGCCGACGAAGACCTGTTCGGGCTTGATGCGGTGATGGGCCGCGACCGTCTCGCGCAGTGCGCGCGCGAGCGGATCGGGATAGCGGCGCAGCGTGTCGCCGGTGTCGCCGAGTTCGCGTGCGATCGCCGCGACGACGCGCGGCGAAGGCGGATAGGGATTCTCGTTGGTGTTCAGCTTGACGGGGTGTGCGAGTGCGGGCTGTTCGCCCGGCACGTAAGGCACGAGTTGCTGAACGAGGTCGCTCCAGTAACGGCTCACCGCTTGGCTCCTGACGGGCAAAAACGACCAGATTACCGCATGTGCGCGACGGGGTGCGCAATTGCACAGGACCGGGAGGCCGCCCGGCGCCGCCGCACGGCACGTTGCACCATGCCGGGGCGGCTTCAGTTGCGATGCAGCTGCATCGTCGCGCGGTCGAGCTCACCCTTGACGACCATCGGCATCACGGCGAGCGCGCGCTCGATCGATGCGTCGATCACGTCCTGCTCCTCGCGGCGCGGCGGCTTCAGCACGAAGTTCGCGACGTCGGGCTTCGCGCCGGCACGCGCGCCTTCCGGAATCAGGTCGCGCGGATGGCCGATGCCGATGCGCAGCCGCCAGTACTGCTGCGACGACAGGTGCGCGGAGATGTCCTTCAGGCCGTTATGGCCGCCGCTGCCGCCGCCGAGCTTCAGCTTCACGGTGCCGGGCGGCAGATCGAGCTCGTCGTGTGCGACGAGGATCTGGTCGGGCAGGATCTTGAAGAAACTCGCGAGCGCGACGACCGACTGGCCGGAGCGGTTCATGTAGGTTTGCGGCTCGAGCAGGTGGACTTCCTCGCCGTGCAGGCGCGCTTTCGCGTAGAAGCCGTGGAAGCGGCGCTCGTCGCGCAGCGTCGCGCCGGCTTCGCGGGCGAGCTGGTCGACCAGCCAGAAGCCGGCGTTGTGGCGCGTCGCGGTGTATTCCGCCCCGGGATTGCCGAGGCCGACGATCAGTTTGATCATGACGTTTCGTAGGCGGCAGCGCCGCCTGGGCGCAGAAAAAGAAAAACCCGCCGGGCGAGCCGCGGCGGGTTGCGTCGACCGTTTCGTGAAACGGATCGAACGGGCGCGAGGGCAGCGCGTGGGCAGCCCTTAGGCAGCCGGCGTTTCGCCTTCGCCTGCTGCGTCCGACACGGCGCCAGCCGGGATCGTCGCCGATGCGACAACCGGGTTTTCCGCGTCGATGTGCGCGACCAGCGCCACGCCCTTCGGCAGAGCGATGTCCTTCGCGTGCAGCGACTGACCTGCTTCGATCTTCGACAGGTCGACTTCGAGGAATTCCGGCAGTGCCGACGGCAGGCACTCGATTTCGATTTCCGTCGCGACGTGCGAGACGACTGCGCTCGACAGCTTCACTGCCGGGCTGACTTCAGCGTTCAGGAAGTGCAGCGGCACCTTCGTGTGCAGCTTCTTCTTCGCGTCGACGCGTTGGAAGTCAACGTGCAGCACGAGTTGCTTGAACGGGTGGTATTGCACGTCGCGCAGCAGAACCTGTTGCGACTGGCCGGCCACTTCGAGATCGAGGATCGACGAGTGGAAGGCTTCCTTCTTCAGTGCGTGCCACAGCGCGTTGTGATCGAGTTCGATCTTTTGCGGGGCTGCTTCGCCACCGTAGACGATACCCGTGGTCTTACCAGCGTTGCGCAGGCGGCGGCTCGCACCCGTACCTTGCTCTTGGCGCTCGAAAGCGACGACTTTCATGTGATTCTCCATTAGCTGCCCGCGACCAGGCAGTAAAACGGGGCCTGCGAAATGGCGGCCCCTGATGAAACGGGCGGGGTTTCGTCTATCCCGTCCGATTGTGCAAAAAGCGAAGCGTTGCCGCTTCGCTTTCCGCGCATGCTTTTTTTGTCGTTACGCGATCAGGATTCCGCGAACAGCGACATCACCGAGTCGCCGCGACGGATTCGCGAGAACGTTTCGGCCAGCAGGCTCGCGCTCGTCAGCGAGCGGATCTTCGAGCAGGCCAGCGATTCGGCCGACAGCGGGATCGTATCGGTGACGACCAGCTCGTCGAGTTCCGATGCGGCGATACGCTCGGCGGCGCCGCCCGACAGAACCGGGTGCGTCGCGTACGCGAACACCTGCTTCGCACCGCGATTCTTCAGAACTTGCGCGGCCTTGCAGAGCGTGCCGGCCGTATCGACCATGTCGTCCATGATCACGCAGGTGCGGCCTTCGACTTCACCGATGATGTTCATCACTTCGGCGACGTTCGCCTTCGGACGACGCTTGTCGATGATCGCGAGATCGCAGTTGAGCTGCTTCGCGAGTGCCCGGGCGCGGACCACGCCGCCGACGTCCGGCGACACGACGAGCAGATCCGAGTAGTTCTGCTTGCGCAGGTCACCCAGCAGGATCGGCGTTGCGTAGATGTTGTCGACCGGGATGTCGAAGAAGCCTTGAATCTGGTCGGCGTGCAGATCCATCGTGATGATCCGCTCGACGCCGGCGATTTCCAGCATGTTCGCGATGACCTTCGCCGAGATCGCGACGCGCGCCGAGCGCGGGCGACGGTCCTGGCGGGCATAGCCGAAGTAGGGGATGGCAGCGGTGATCCGGCCGGCGGACGCACGCTTGAGCGCGTCGACCATGATCATCAGTTCCATCAGGTTGTCGTTCGTCGGCGCGCACGTGGATTGCAGGACGAAGACGTCCTTGCCGCGCACGTTTTCCTGGATCTCGACTTGAATCTCGCCGTCGGAGAAACGGCTGACCATTGCTTTGCCGAGGGGGATTCCAAGGATATTGACGACTTCCTGTGCGAGCGCGGGATTCGCGTTGCCAGTAAAGACCATCAGGCCATCAAGGCTGTGGCTGCTCATCGTGCACCTGCTTCAGGCTTGGGCGGGAAATGCGGGAAAATTTTTGGCAGGGGAGGAAGGACTCGAACCCTCGCATGCCGGAATCAAAATCCGGTGCCTTGACCAACTTGGCGACTCCCCTACACTTAACTGATAACTTCACCGGACTTGTAGGCCATCCGGCAAAGCAAAACTTCATGACGCGAAAGCGAAGAGCGGATGCTCGTTCAGGCTCTCGGCAACTGCACCGTTCCAACCGGTGGGCAGCTGGGCTTTCGCCGCTTCTGCCTCGTGCTTGCTTTGAAACGCTGCAAACACGCTTGCTCCGGAGCCGGTCATCCTCGCGGGGGTCACATTATACAACCATTTGACCACCTGCGCAACTTCCGCGTACTTACTTGTCACAACTTGCTGCATATCGTTCCGGCCGAAACTGTCTGGCCATCCCGCATCGCTGTTTTGCTGTGCAAGAAAGTCAGCAATTGTGACTGGCTTCGTATTTCTTGTCAACAACTCATCTGAAAAAATTTCAGCGGTGGGGACATGAACTCGCGGCGTCACAACCAGGAACCAGCGAGTCGGCAATTCTACCTCAGCTAATTCTTCTCCGATACCCTCTGCGAACGCATTTTTTCCAAAAACAAAAAACGGGACGTCGGCGCCGAGTTTTACCGCGAGCGATTGCAGTTCGGTGCGCGACAGGTCGAGCTGCCACAGGCGGTTCAGCGCGAGCAGCGTCGTCGCCGCGTCGGAGCTGCCGCCGCCGAGGCCCGCGCCCATCGGCAGGCACTTGTCGATCTCGATGTCGACGCCGGCCGTGGTGCCCGTATGCGCTTTCAGCAGGTTGGCCGCGCGCACGACGAGATCGCTTTCCTCGGGCACGCCCGGCACGTCGGTGACGCGGGCGACGCGACCGTCGTCGCGCAGCGTGAAGTGCAGCGTGTCGCCCCAGTTCAGCAACTGGAACACGCTTTGCAGATCGTGATAGCCGTTCGGGCGACGGCCGGTGATGTGCAGGAACAGGTTGAGTTTCGCGGGCGCAAGGCAGTTGCGCAGCGAGCGGGTCGAATCGGTCATGCGTATGTCGGGGCTAGGTTCACGTGCTTACTGGTCGAGCACGAGCTTGATGTCGAGCGGCGGCGTCGCGCGCACGAGGTTCACGCGTTTGACGCCGGTGGCCGGTGCGTCCGCGTAGGCGAGGTAGTCGATCGTCCAGCCGTCCTGGCGAATCTGCTTCACGTGCGTCGTATCGGCCGGGTCGCGCACCGTCTGCGCGGGCGTCGCGGGCGCGGGCGTCGGCAGCAGCCAGTAGCGCAGGCCGGCCAGCGGCAGCGAGAAGCCGAGCGTGTTCTGCATCAGCTCGCCGACGTCGGTCGCGTATTGCGGCTGGCGGTTCGGCAGTTCGAGCGTTGCGGTCTGCGGCGTCGATTTCACGATTGCGAGTGTCTGGCCGAGCGGGCTGCGCAGCTCGAGCGACACGTCGTCGCCGTGCTCCAGCCAGTCGAAGTTGCCGTACACGTTTTGCTGCCTGCCGAGGCGGTCGTTGTACTGCACCGCGAAGCGGCCATGGTATGCATGCGTCGCGGCCGTCTGCAAAGGGGCGCCGGCCGGCGCGTTCGCCGACGGCGGCGTGCTCGCGCAGCCGGCGAGCGCGAGCGCCGCGCCGGCCGCGGCCAGCGTGCGCAGCGCGCGGGAAGACAGGGAAAGCATCGGGAACATCCGCATCAGAGGCCGTTGATCTGGAGGCGCTTCAGCGTCTGCACGAGCGTGTCGTTGTCGGGCTCGAGCTTCTGCGCGGCGCGCCATGCGATGCGCGCGTCGTCCTGCGCGCCGCTTTTCCACAGCACTTCGCCGAGGTGCGCGCCGATCTCGGCGTTCGGCTGCAACTCGAACGCGCGCTGCAGCACCTTGGCCGCGCCGGTCGTGTCGCCCATCCGGTACTTCACCCAGCCGAGGCTGTCCATGATGTACGCGTCGTTCGGTGCGAGCGACAAGGCCTTGTCGATCAGCTTGCTGGCCTCCGGCAGGCGCTGATTGCGATCGGCCAGCGAATAGCCGAGCGCGTTGTACGCCTGCGGGTTGTCGGGCTGCGTGCGGATCAACTCGCGCAGCTGCTTTTCCATCGTCGCGTAGTGGCCGGTCTTTTCGGCCGCCATCGCGTAGTCGTAGCGCAGGTCGGGATCGTCCGGGAAGTCCTGGACCGCCTGGCCGAGCCGCGCCTCGGCTTCCGGATAGCGCTTCGCGGTGAACAGGATCGACGCGTCGGTGCGCGCGACCACGGCCGCATCGCGCGGATCGCTGATCGGCAGATCGTCGAGTACCTTGCGGGCCGCGTCGGTCTTGCCTTGTTTCTGCAGCAGCTGCGCGCGCGTGATCTGCGCCGGCAGATAGTGCTGGCTCGTCTGGTCGACCTTGTCGAGCCATTGCGACGCCTGCGCGTCGTTGCCCTGCTCGATCGAGATCTGCGCGAGGTAGATGTAGCCCTGGCCGACGTCGAGGTTCGACTGCTTGTCGCCGAGCTGCACGTACTGTTTCAGGTACGCGCTCGCGTCGTCGAGCTTCTTCTGCTGGATCCTGATCAGCGCGAGCGCCATCAGCGGCGTCGGATCCTTCGAGTCGAGCTTGCGCATCGTCTCGAACTGCTTCTGCGCGTCGTCGAGGCGGTCGTCGGCGAGATAGAGCTGCGACAGCGCGAGCCGCCCGTCGCGCGACTTCGGATTCTGCTGAACATATTTTTCGAACGACGCGATGCCGGCCGCGCGCTCCGCGGGGCCCATCTGCGACAGCATCAGCGCCGCCGGCAGGTAGTCGGGGCGGATCTGCAGCGCCTGCTTCAGCGAGCGCGCCGCGCCTTCCTTGTCGTCGACCGCCAGTTGCTGCCGCGCGATCGCGAGCTGCGCCTCGGGGCGGTTCATGTCGTTCTTCAGCATGTCCTTCAGCACCGCGAGGCCGCCGACGCGGTCGGAGCCGCGCACCAGCAGCGCCTGCAGCGCGAGGATCGCGGGGCCGCGGGTTTCGCCGGTCGCGCGGGCCAGCTCGCGCGCGAGCATCGGCTGCGCGTCGGCCGGCTTGCCGGCGAGCACCAGCAGCGCGGCGTCGACTTGCGATGCGCGATTCGAATCGGGCGCGTACTGGCGCCACAGATTGGCCGCGGAGAGCGCATCCGCCGGGCTTTGCGCGCCCAGTGCGATCTCGGTCGCACGCTGCGCCATGCGCGGATCGCGCGTGTCGCGGGCGAGGGCGAGATAGGTTTGGTAGGCGGGCGCCGGCTGGTTGCGCTGGAGCGCGACTTCGGCGGCCAGCACCTGGTAGACGATCTGGCTCGTCAGCGGGACGCCGGGGAGATTCTTCTGCTCGTCCGCCATCACATGCTCGAACGCGCCCTGCGGCTGCGCGTCGTCCGATGCCGGATCCTGCGCGTGAGCCGGGAAGGCGGTGAGGGTCCAGGCGGCGAACAGCGCGGCGCCGAGCGCACGGCGGACCGGGAAGACGCGCGCGCCGTGCTCGGCGGCGGGGCGCTTCAGAAGCAGCTTCGAGGGCAGAGTCATGGAAATCCGTTCGATGTTTCAACCGATTGTAACGCGCTCGCTACAATACACGCACGATCGTGAATGCCGTTTCAGACCCGCAAAACATGCCAGAGTTGCCAGAAGTCGAAGTCACGCGCCGGGGCATCGAGCCCTTTGTCGCGGGCCGCCGCGTCGAGCGTGTCGACGTCCGTACCGCGATGCTGCGCTGGCCCGTGCCGGCGGGGCTCGCGGAGCAATTGCGCGCGCGCGAGGTGCTCGCCGTCGAGCGTCGCGGCAAGTACCTGCTGTTCGAGGTCGACGCGGGCTGGTTCATCGTGCATCTCGGGATGACGGGCACGCTGCGCGTGCTGCCCGCGGCCGGCGTGCCGGTCGCCGCGAAACACGACCACATCGACTGGATCTTCGACGAGTTCGTGCTGCGCTTTCGCGATCCGCGCCGTTTCGGCGCCGTGTTGTGGCACCCGCGCGAAGCGGGCGACGTGCATGCGCATCCGCTGCTCGCGAGCCTCGGCGTCGAGCCGTTCTCGCCGGCATTCACCGGCGCGCTGCTGCACGCGCGCACGCGCGGGCGCACGGTGTCGGTCAAGCAGGCGCTGCTCGCGGGCGACATGGTGGTCGGCGTCGGCAACATCTATGCGTCGGAGAGCCTGTTTCGCGCCGGCATCCGGCCGACGACCGCCGCCGGCAAGGTCTCGCTGCCGCGCTACGAGCGACTGGCCGATGCGGTGCGCGCGACGCTCGCCGACGCGATCGAGCGCGGCGGCAGCACATTGCGCGACTTTGTCGGCAGCAACGGCGAAAGCGGCTATTTCCAGCTCGACTGCTTCGTCTACGACCGTGCGGGGCTGCCTTGCCGCGTATGCGGCACGCCGATCCGCCAGATCGTGCAGGGCCAGCGCTCGACCTATTTCTGCCCGACCTGCCAGCGTTGAGCCCCGTTGAAACCTTTTTTCAAAGATTCGAACACTTGAAGCCGCCCCGCATTGCTCCCGCTCCGTTCCCCGTCACGCCGCTGCACCGTACATTCGCCACGCGCCTGATCGCATGGCAGCGCACGCACGGCCGCCACGACCTGCCGTGGCAGAACACCCGCGATCCGTACCGGATCTGGCTCTCGGAAATCATGCTGCAGCAGACGCAGGTATCGACGGTCATCCCGTACTACCTGCGCTTTCTCGAACGTTTTCCCGACGTCGCCGCGCTCGCGGCCGCCCCGGCCGACGACGTGATGGCGCTGTGGGCCGGCCTCGGCTACTACTCGCGCGCACGCAACCTGCACCGCTGCGCGCAGGTCGTCGTCGCCGAGCATGGCGGTGTATTCCCGCCAACGCCCGACGCGCTCGCCGAACTACCGGGCATCGGCCGCTCGACGGCCGCGGCGATCGCGTCGTTCGCGTACGGTGCGCGCGCGACGATCCTCGACGGCAACGTGAAGCGCGTGCTCGCGCGGGTGTTCGGCGTCGAAGGCTTTCCGGGCGAGAAGCGTGTCGAGAACGACATGTGGGCGTTGGCCGAATCGCTGCTGCCCGATGCCGCGAACGAGGCCGACGTAAGCGCCTATACGCAGGGGCTGATGGATCTCGGCGCGACGCTGTGCGTGCGCGGCAAGCCGGATTGCGCGCGCTGTCCGTTCGCGGGCGACTGCGTCGCGCAATCGACGGGCCGGCAGCGCGAACTGCCGGCCGCGCGGCCGAAGAAGGCCGTGCCGACGCGCAAGACCTGGATGCTCGTGCTGCGCGACGGCGACGCCGTGCTGCTCGAGCGGCGTCCGCCCGCCGGCATCTGGGGCGGCCTGTGGTGCCTGCCGCAGGCGGACGGCGATGCCGCGCTCGCGGCACTCGCACGCGGCTTCGGCGGCGGCGGCCCGGTGCCGCTCGCACCGTTTACGCACACGTTCACGCATTTCCGGCTCGAGATCGAGCCGCGGCTGAGCGACATGACGAACGGCGGGCTGCCGGCCGCGCACGCGCAGGATGCCGAGACGGCGTGGGTGCCGCTGAGCGGGCTCGCTGCTTACGGCGTGCCGGCGCCGGTGCGCAAGCTGCTCGATGCGCTGAGCGGGCCGCTGCTGTAACGAAAGGGGAAGGGGGCGCGCTCGGGCAGGCGCCCGGTCGCCGCAGGGCATCCATCCGTTCGGCGACGGGCGGCGGCGGCACCGCTGCAACGCTCAGACGCTCAGACGCTCAGACGCGACCGGGTGGCCGCGATGCCTACAGCCATCCGTGCCGGTCGAGCACGTGGTGCACGGCATCGATCCGCGCGCCGACATCCGGAAACTCCATCAGCTTCTGCCGCGCGCGCAGGTCGAGCGGCAACAGTTCCGCGAGGCGGTTCGACACCCAGCTCGGATCGTCGAGGCGGAACGGTTCGGCGAACGGCAGCTTGCCCGGTTCGGATTTCTTCAGCGCTTCGATGATGCGCTCGAGCACCTCGGCGCACGAGCCGAATTGCGCGAGCGCCTGCTCGCCTTCGAGTGGGATGTCGTCGGGCAGCGGCTCGGCGATCCCGACCAGCAGCCCGTTGCCTTCTACGCGATACGACAGCAGCTCGAAACGCTGCGTGCCGATCGCCTCCAGGTACAGCATCCCGAATTCGCCGGTATCGCACTCGGTGATGCGCGCCATGCAGCCGATGGTTTCGGGCACCGACACGGCGCCGTCCTGCGCGACTTCGGGGCCGCTCTTCAGCAGGCACACGCCGAACGGTGCGTCGTCGCGCAGGCATGCGCGCGACATGTCGAGATAGCGCGCTTCGAACACCTTGAGCGGCAGCCAGCCACCGGGAAACAGCACCGTGTGCAGCGGAAACAGCGGCAGGTCGATCAGGGTGGTCGATAGGGTGGACATGGCGCGCCGGGGAGAGGGCGGTGTCGCTAAGGTCGGTCGACCTCGGTGACGAGCCGCGACGACGCGTCGACATCCACTGGCGCGTCACGATGCCGCACGATCACGTTCGCATCGTGCGCGAGGCGCGCGGCGAGCGTTTCCGCGATGAACACCGAGCGATGCTGACCGCCCGTGCAGCCGATGGCGACGGTCAGGTAGCTGCGGTTGTCTTCGCGAAAGTGCGGCAGCCATTTCATCAGGAACGCATGGATGTCGTCGATCATCTGGTGGACGATCGGCAGTGCGTCGAGAAAGGCGATGACCGGCTGGTCCAGCCCGGTGAGCGGGCGCAGCTCATGGTCGTAGTACGGATTCGGCAGCGCGCGCACGTCGAACATCAGGTCGGCATCGAGCGGCACGCCGCGCTTGAAGCCGAATGACTCGAACATCACCATCAGGTCGTTGTTCTTCTGCTCGATGAAGCGCTTGACCCACGTGCGCAGCACGTTCGCGCGCAGGGTGCTCGTATCGATCTGATGACCGAATTCGGCGAGCGGCGCGACCAGGTCGCGCTCGCGCTCGATCGCTTCCTCGAGCGACGACAGCAGCCCGATGTTCGCGTCGTGCGACGGCGAACCGGACAGCGGGTGGCGTCGGCGCGTTTCGGAGAAGCGCTGGATCAGCGCCTGCGTGCTCGCGTTGAGGAACAGCACGCGGACATCGTGCTCGAGCGACAGCGAGCGGATCAGGCCGGGCAATTCGTCGAGCGACGCGCTCGAGCGCGCATCGATTGCGACCGCGAGCCGATGCTGGCCGCCATCGGCCAGGTAGCGGGCGAGTTCGGGGAGCACGTGCGGCGGCAGGTTGTCGACGCAATAGTAGCCTGCGTCTTCAAGCGCATTCAGCGCGACGGACTTGCCTGAGCCGGAGATGCCGGTGATGAGGACGATACGCATGGGAAGCTGAGAATCCTGACGTTTCATCATAGCACCGGCTCGACGCGTCGGCGCTGCGAGGCCGGCGCGGGGTGGTTACACGAGCTTGCCGGGGAACTGACTGTCGGGATCCTGCATCGCGAGTCGTTGCCGATCCATGAAATCGCGCAACGTGTCGATGCCGCGCAGTTGCAGGATCGTGTTCCGCACGGCCGCCTCGACCAGCACCGCGAGGTTGCGGCCGGCCGCCACCTGGATCGTGACCTTGCTGATCGGCAAGCCGAGCACGTCGACCGTCTGGCTTTCCAGCGGCAGCCGCTGGAATTCGCCGTCCGGGCGGCGCACGAGCTGGACGATCAGCTTCAGCTTCATTTTCCGGCGCACGGCGGTTTCACCGAAGATCGTCTTGATGTCGAGCAGGCCGAGGCCGCGCACTTCGAGCAGGTTCTGCAGCAGCGGCGGGCAGCGGCCTTCGACGAAATCGGGGCCAAGTCGGACGAAGTCGACGGCGTCGTCGGCGACGAGGCCGTGGCCGCGGCTGATGAGTTCGAGGCCGAGTTCGCTCTTGCCGAGCCCGGAGTCGCCGGTGAGCAGCACGCCCATCCCGAGGATGTCGAGGAACACGCCGTGCAGCGTCGCGCGCGGTGCGAGGATGCGCGACATGTAGAGCCGCAGGCTGTCGATCACCGCGGCGGCCGACATCGGCGTCGTGAACAACGGCGTGGACGAGCGCGTACAGCGCAGCACGAGTTCGGGCGGCGCGGCGGCGCCGCCGGCGACGACGAGAAACGGCGGTTCGAGCGCGATCAGCTCGGCCATGTGGCGCGAGCGGTCTTCGTCGGTCTGCCGCTGGTAGTAGTCGATTTCGGCTTCGCCGAGCACCTGGATCCGGTTCGGGTGGATCAGGTTCAAGTGGCCGACGAGGTCGGCGCTCGACGTCGCGTTGGCGACGGTGTCGGACGAAAAACCGCGCTCCCAGCCTTCATGCCCCGTGAGCCAGCTCAGTTTCAGCGTGGCCGCGTTGTCGTCGAAGATGCTCTGGGCGTTGATGCTGGACGTATCCATGACTTTCGTCACTCCAATGAGCCGGTGCATGTGCGCGGCGACGGGCGTCGCCATGCCGGACCGGCGCCGGGCGGCCCTGGACGGCGGTGCGTGCCGCCTCGTTCGGGAAAATATTCCGCCCGGATCAACTCAAGGTTGCCACTGAGTGAGCACGCGATGCAACTCGGCGAGATCTGTTTCGTTGTGCAGACGCTCGCGCGCGTCGCGATCGGATAGCAGTTGCGCGATTTCCGACAGGATCTCGAGGTGCTGTTGGGTAGCTTGCTCGGGGACGAGCAGGAAAATCAGGAGACCGACCGGCTGGCCGTCGGGCGCTTCGAACGGGATCGCATCGGCGAGCCGCACGAATGCGGCGAGCGGGTGCTTGAGCCCCTTGATGCGCCCGTGCGGAATCGCGACGCCTTCGCCGAGCCCGGTCGAGCCGAGGCGCTCGCGCGCGAACAGGTTGTCCGTGACGGTGCTGCGGGCGACGCCGTTCTGATTCTCGAACATCAGCCCGGCTTGTTCGAAGACGCGTTTCTTGCTGGTGACGGAGAGGTCGATGACGACGTTCTCTATGGGCAGGATTTTGGCTAGGCGATTCATGTTGGCAGGCGATAGGGCGGCCTGGGGTCTCCTTGCGGCGGCAGACTGATTTTCCATGTTCGGCGATATCAAGGCGTTTGGCATCGGCAACCTGCAACGCAGCTACCGCATTCAACGCCCCCCGGCGATAACCGGGACATTATAGAGCACAGCCGCGTGCGTGGCGCGGCATGGACGGACCGGTCGCACCACTGCCGCTCGGACTCAAAAAAAACGCCCGGCGAACCGGGCGGCGTGGGTGTTGCGGTGAACGTTATTGCGGCGGCAGTTCGATCTGGTCGATCGACGGCTGCAGCTTGATCGGGTCGTGCGCATGGGTCTGCAGACGCTCCATGTGCTTGACGACCTGGCGGTCCAGCTTGTCGATCAGCAGATCGATCGCAGCGTAGAGGTTGCCGTTTGCGCTTTCGACGAAGATGTCCTTGCCCTTCAGGTGCAGATTGATTTCCGCGCGCTGCTGCTTGTCCTTTTCCTTGTGGTTGTCGACCGAGAGGATCACAGTGCCATCGATCACCTGATCGCTATGGCGTAGCACCCTATCCAGCTTGGTGATCACGTATTCGCGAATTGCAGGCGTGACTTCGAGATGATGTCCACTGATCTTCAGGTTCATAGTGCTTCTCCAAGCGAGTGACCACCCGGCCGCATCGAGGCGGCGCTCCGGTCGACTTGCCCTTGCCGCACGTGGCGGCAAATTCGCGGACAGGTCGCCCGGCTGTCCCCCGTGTGCGCGGTGGCCGGAAGACGCCTACCGCCGGGCAGGCAGCAGGCTAAAGAGACTTGCGCAGATTCACTGCCGGGATTTTGAGGGCTTCGCGATACTTGGCAACCGTGCGGCGCGCAACCACGAAACCCTGTTCTGCCAGCAGCTCGGCAATGCGGCTGTCCGAAAGTGGCGATTTTGGGTCTTCAGCTCCTATCAGTTGCTTGATCAGGGCTCGGATGGCGGTCGACGATGCGGCGCCTCCGGTGTCGGTCGAAACGTGTGACCCGAAGAAGTACTTGAATTCCAGCGTACCGAACGGGGTCAGCATGTACTTGCCTGTTGTCACACGGCTGACAGTCGACTCGTGTAGGCCCAGCGTATCAGCTATTTCCCGCAAAACCAAGGGGCGCATGGCGATTTCACCATGCGCGAAGAAATTCTTTTGACGTTCGACAATGGCCTGCGCGACACGCAGGATCGTGTCGAATCGCTGCTGGATGTTCTTGATCAGCCAGCGTGCTTCCTGGAGCTGCTGCTTGAGCGACCCGGCCGACGGATCGCCGCGGCTGTTGCGCAGGATGTTCGCGTACAGGTTGTTGATCCGCAGGCGCGGCATCACTTCCGGATTGAGTTCCGCGAGCCAGCCCTGGCCGGCCTTCTTCACGATGATGTCGGGCACGACGTAGTCGGCCTCGGCCTTGCCGTACGCGGCGCCTGGGAACGGCTCGAGCGAGCGGATCAGCGCGTGCGCGTCGCGCAGCGCATCGTCGCTCGCCTTCAGGTGCTTGCGCAGCCGCGTGAAGTCGCGCGCGGCGAGCAGCTCGAGGTGCTGCGACACGATCTCCAGCGCGAGCGTGCGGGTGGGGGACGCATCGAGGCGCAGCAACTGCAGCTTCAGGCATTCGGACGCCGAGCGGGCCCCGACCCCGGCCGGGTCGAAACTGTGCAGCAGCGCGAGCGCCGCATTCAGTTCGTCGCAGTCGACTTCCAGTTCCGGCGGCAGGTCGGAGAGTACTTCGTCGAGCGACGCGGTCAGGTAGCCGTCGTCGTCGAGCGATTCGATCAGGAACATCACGAGTGCGCGATCGCGCGGGCTGGCCTGCGTGACGCGCAATTGGGCGGAAAGGTGGTCGCGCAGCGACGTCGCGGCTTCCTGCACCTGCAGCGGCGGGAGGTCGTCATCGTCCGATGCGCCGCTCGAGCGGCCGTACTCGTCCAGATTCCACTGCGGGCCGTCGCCGGCGTCGCCCGACCCGTAGCCGTCGTATTCGTCGGCGCCGGCCGGCTCGTCGCGCTCGGCGCGCTCGCTCGACTGGCTGCTGCCGTTCGCGGGGCCCGGCTCGATGTTCTGTCCGGAAGGCCCCTGCGCGATCAGCGATCCGTCCGACGCGACACGCAGCGGACTCGTGATCCATTCGTCTTCGTTTTCGAGCAACGGATTTTGCGCGACGGCCATCGCGACTTCCTGCTGCAGTTCGAGCGTCGACAGTTGCAGGAGCCGGATCGACTGCTGCAGTTGCGGGGTCAGCGCCAGGTGTTGCGACAGGCGGAGTTGAAGGCTGGCTTTCATGGCAGAGAGGGAGTCATACCGGCAGTTTGCCACGACCGACCCGCATTGAGCCATCGGCGATTACGCGCGGCGCGGCGCCCGGCCGCGGGGAGGGCCGCCGCGCGGGGCACACGGGCGCAGCCCCGCGCGGCGATGCCGGACGGGGTGCAGCCAGCCACAAAAAGGGGAGGTTACATGCGGAAGTGTTCGCCGAGGTACACGCGGCGCACGCTTTCGTTTTCGATGATTTCGCTGGGCGCGCCGGCGGCGAGCACCGAACCGTCGCTGATGATGTACGCGTGGTCGCAGATGCCGAGCGTTTCGCGGACGTTGTGATCGGTGATCAACACGCCGATGTTGCGCTGCTTCAGGAACTTGACGATCTTCTGGATCTCGAGCACCGCGATCGGGTCGACGCCGGCGAACGGTTCGTCGAGCAGGATGAAGTTCGGGCTGGTCGCAAGCGCACGTGCGATCTCGACGCGACGGCGCTCGCCGCCCGACAGCGACAGCGCCGGGTTCTCGCGCAGATGGCCGATCTGCAGCTCGTCGAGCAGCTCCTCGGTGCGCGCGGCGATCGCGTCCTTCGACAGGCGCTTGCCGTCGTCGCCGTGCTGCAGCTCGAGCACCGCGCGGATGTTTTCCTCGACGGTCAGCTTGCGGAACACCGACGCTTCCTGCGGCAGGTACGACAGGCCGAGCGATGCACGCTTGTGGATCGGCAGCAGGCTGATCGAGCTGCCGTTCAGCGAGATCTCGCCCGCGTCGAGCGGCACGAGGCCGACGATCATGTAGAACGACGTCGTCTTGCCCGCGCCGTTCGGGCCGAGCAGGCCGACGACTTCGCCGCTCTTCACGTCGAGCGACACGTCCTTGACGACCGTGCGCGAGCCGTAGCGTTTTTTCAGGTTGCGCACGACGAGCGAGCTCGTCGCGCCGGCCGGCTGGCGATTCGGTAGCGCGCTCATTGTCCCGGCGCTCCCTGGATCGTGGTCGACGGCGACAGCTTCGCCGGCGCGCCGTTCAGCTGGCCAGGGCCGCCGCTCTTCGGCGACAGCATCGCGCGCACGCGGCCGTTCGGATTGCCCGGCGCCGCGACGTCCTTGCCGCCCTTCGCGGTGTAGAAGTCGCGCTGGCCGTCGTACGTGATCACGCTGCCGTGCACGGTGTCGGCGATCGTCGACGTGCCCTGCAGGCGGCGCACGGTCGCGGCGGTCGTCAGGGTCGTCAGATCCTGCTTGCCGTCGTAGTCGATGCGCTCGGCGTCGCCGTCGATGTACTCGTCGAGACCTTCGCGCTTCTGGCGGAACGTCGCGTGCTTCTTGCCGCTGCCGAACGACGTTGCGTACTGATAGCCTTCCGGATCCTGGCGCACTTCGACGCGATCGCCCTTGATGATGATCGTGCCCTTCGTGATCACGACGTTGCCGGTCGCGACCGTCACCTGCTTCAGGTCGTCGTAGGTGAGGTTGTCCGCCTCGACGTTGATCGGCTTGTTCTGGTCAGCCTTCTCGGCATGGGCGAGCGGCGCCAGCCCGATGAGCGGGAGCGCCACGAGCGTCGCGGCGAGCGCGGCGCGGACGGCGCGCGCAGCGCCGCCGGAATTCTGTCGAGGGAACGGTTCGTTCATGCAGTCACGTGAGGGATGCGTCACCTGGATTGACCTTTCGAGCCGCCGGACGTGTCCGCCGCGGCGATCGTGCCGCGCACGTTGCCGTAAAGCTCGATGACCCGGGTGACGTTGTTGTACTTCATGCCGTCGGTCGCGTTGACGAGCGACAGGCCGCGCTGAAGTTTAACCGGCTTTTCGGTCTGGATCACATCGTCATTGACCAAGATCCGGAAATGCTGGGAATCGGCCTGCATCTGCGGATCGCCGCCGCCGGCCACGCGCAGGATGCGCGCGTCGTCGTACAAGTCGACGATCGACACGTCGCCGTTGACGGTGCCGCGCTTCGCGGTGGTCGTGACGACCGGCTTGCCGGGCTGGAATGCGCGCATGGCCGGAGCGGTCAGGTCGCTGTTGTCGGTGTCTTCATAGTGGACCAGCTTCGCGGCCGTGAGCCGGTACTGGGTCGTGCCCGACTGGTCGAGCTCGGTGACCGAGAAGTTGTCCGCGAAATAGTCGGGCGTATGGCGCTTCGGCTGCGCGGCGCCTTCGCCGGGCGGCGGCAGCGTCGCCTGCAGCAGCCACCACGTGATGCCCGCGAGCGCGGCGACCGCGATCAGCGGCAGCAACTGGGTCCAGCGGAAATGCGTGTTCATCCGTCAGGCTCCGCAGGCAGCCGCGAGCAGCGCGTCGTAGCGGCGCTGCGCGCGCAGGATTGCGTCGCACACTTCACGCACCGCGCCGTGGCCGCCGCGGGCCTCGGCCACCCAGTGCGCGCGGGCGATCACCTCGGGGTGCGCGTTGGCCGGCGCGGCCGCGAAGCCGCAGCGCAGCAGCACCGGCAGGTCGGGCCAGTCGTCGCCCATGTAGCCGCATGCGTCGGCGCCGATGTCGAGCGACGCGGTCAGCTCGGCGAACACGGCGAGCTTGTTCTCGACACCCTGGAACAGGTGCGCGATCTTCATTTCCTTCGCGCGCGCCGCGACGATCTCGGAGTTGCGGCCGGTGATGATCGCGGTCGCGATGCCGGCCTCGCCGAGCAGCTTCACGCCATGGCCGTCGAGCGAATTGAACGACTTCATCGCGTCGCCGGCCGCGGTAAACAGCAGGCCGCCGTCGGTCAGCACACCGTCGACGTCGAAAATCATCAGCTTCACGCGGCTCGCGCGTTCGGCCGCAGTCAGCGCTGCGCTCATCAGATCACCTTCTTCGAAAACAGGTCGTGCATGTTCAGCGCGCCGATCAGCGCGCCGTGGGCATCGACCACCAGCATCTGGTTGATCCGGTGGCGCTCCATCAGTTCCACGGCTTCGACCGCGAGATGTTCGGGGCCGATCGTACGCGGTTCGCGCGTCATCACGTCGACGATCGGCAGCGTGCGGAAATCGCCTTCGCGCGCGAGCACGCGGCGCAGGTCGCCGTCGGTGAAGATGCCGGCCACGCGGCCGTCGGGGCCGACCACGGCCGTCATGCCCAGCCGTTTCGCGGTGATCTGGAACAGCGCGTCCGACAGCGTGGCGTCGAGCCCGACGCGCGGCACGTCGTCGCCCGAGCGCATCACGTCGCGCACATGGGTGAGCAGGCGCCGGCCGAGCGCACCGCCCGGATGCGAGCGCGCGAAATCCTCGGAGCCGAAGCCGCGCGCGTCGAGCACCGCGACGGCGAGCGCGTCGCCGAGCGCCAGCGCGGCGGTCGTGCTCGCGGTGGGCGCGAGGTTCAGCGGGCACGCTTCCTTCGACACCGCGGCGTTCAGGTTCACGTCGGCGAGCGTGCCGAGGCTCGATTCCGCCCGGCCCGTGATCGCGATCAGCTTCGCGCCGATCCGCTTGACGAGCGGCAGGATCGCGACGAGTTCTTCCGACTCGCCGGAATAGGAGATGCCGATGAAGACGTCGTCCGACGTGACCATCCCGAGGTCGCCATGGCTGGCCTCGGCCGGGTGGACGAAGAAGGCCGGCGTGCCGGTGCTCGCCAGCGTGGCCGCGATCTTGCGGGCGATATGCCCCGATTTGCCGATGCCGGATACCACGACGCGCCCGCGGCAGCCGAGCAGCAGCGCGACGGCCTGCACGAAGTCGCCGTCGAGCTGGTCGCGCAGCGCGCGCACGGCGTCCGCCTCGATGTCGAGCACGTCGCGGGCGAGCGCGAGCGCCCGGTCATCATTGATTTTCGCTATCATGCGCGGAGTATAGCAAAGGCGTTTGTTCGCCGCGCCGTGCCTTCGGACTCGTCCGAGGTCGCTTGCCCCCCGCCACCACCCGCGCCCGCATTGCCGTGGCCCCGACGAACGAGGACGCTTTGCCTGTGATTTCCCCGCTCGAAATGACCCTGCTGCTGCTGCTGGCCTCGGTGGTGGGCGTCGTCGTCTTTCGTTCGTTGAACCTGCCGCCGATGCTCGGCTACCTGACCGTCGGCATCCTGGTTGGCCCGCACTCGCTAGGCATCGCCGCGGACCTCGAACGGGCCGAGCACCTCGCGGAATTCGGCGTGGTATTCCTGATGTTCTCGATCGGCCTCGAATTCTCGCTCGCGAAGCTGAGGGCGATGCAGCGGCTCGTGTTCGGGCTCGGGCTGCTGCAGGTGGTCGTGACGCTCGTGCTCGCGGTCGCGCTCGGCGCGCTGTTCGAGCGCTGGGTGCACATCACGTGGCAGGGCAGCGTCGCGCTCGGCGGCGCGCTCGCGATGTCGTCCACGGCGATCGTATCGAAGATGCTCGCCGAGCGGCTCGAGATCGAGACCGAGCACGGCCGCAACATCTTCGGCGTGCTGCTGTTCCAGGATCTCGCGGTGGTGCCGCTGCTGATCGTGATCGCCGCGTTCGGCGCGGAGTCGTCGAAGGATCTCGCGATCACGCTCGGCTTCGCGGCGGTCAAGATCGTGATCGCGCTCGCGCTGCTGCTCGTCATCGGCCAGCGCTTCATGACGCGCTGGCTCAACGTGGTCGCGCGGCGCCGCTCGCAGGAACTGTTCGTGCTGAACCTGCTGCTCATCACGCTCGGCGCCGCGTTCATCACCGACCGCTTCGGGCTGTCGCTCGCGCTCGGCGCGTTCATCGCGGGGATGCTGATCTCCGAGACGCCGTTCCGTCATCAGGTGGAAGAGGACATCAAGCCGTTTCGCGACGTGCTGCTCGGGCTGTTCTTCGTGACGACCGGGATGCTGCTCGATGCGCGCGTGATCTGGGAGCACCCGTTGCTCGTGCTCGGCTTCTTCGTCGGGCAGATCCTGTTCAAGGGGACGATGATCGCGGGGCTCGCGCGCCTGTTCGGCGCGACGCCGGGCGTCGCGATGCGCACCGGCATCGGGCTCGCGCAGGCCGGCGAATTCGGCTTCGTGCTGCTGAACCTGATCCTCGACCGGCATCTCGTCGATTCGACGCTGCTGCAGGCGATCCTCGCGTCGATGCTGCTGTCGATGCTCGCCGCACCGTTCCTGATCCAGAACGCCGACCGGATCGTGATGCGGCTGTCGTCGACGGAATGGATGCAGCAGTCGCTGCAGATGACGCGGATCGCGACGCAAAGCCTCAAGCAGCGCGGCCACGTGATCATCTGCGGCTACGGCCGCGCGGGCCAGAACCTGGCGCGCATGCTCGAGCAGGAAGGCATTTCGTATGTCGCGCTGGACCTCGACCCCGATCGCGTGAGCGCGGCCGCGACCGCCGGCGAATCGGTCGTGTTCGGCGACGCGGCGCGTCGCGAGTCGCTGCTCGCGGCCGGTATCCATCGCGCGGCGGCCGTCGCGATCACGTATGCGAACACGCCGTCCGCGCTGCGCGTGCTGCACCACGTGCACGAGCTGGAGCCGACGCTGCCGGCGATCGTGCGCACGGTCGACGACGCCGATCTCGAGAAGCTGCTCGCGGCCGGCGCGACCGAGGTGATTCCGGAAATCGTCGAGGGCAGCCTGATGCTCGCGTCGCACACGCTGGTGCTGGTCGGCGTGCCGATGCGCAAGGTCGTGCGGCGCGTCGAGGAGATGCGCGACGCGCGTTACCAGCTGCTGCGCGGCTATTTCCACGGCGCCGACGACGCGGACGACGACGATCACGAGCAGGTGCGGCTACAATCGGTGCCGGTCGACGCGCGCGCGGATGCGGTCGGGCGCTCGCTGGAGGAGCTCGGGCTGTATGCGCTCGGGCTGGAAGTCACGGCGATCCGCCGGCACGGGATTCGCGGTGTCGAACCCGACCCGCTGACCAAGCTGCGCGCGAGCGACATCGTCGTGCTGCGCGGGCTGCCCGAGGCGCTCGCGCTCGCGGAAGAGCGGCTGTCGCGCCATCGGCGCGAGCCGCCGGCCGCGGTCGCCTGAGTCGCGCTTCGTTGACCTGACCCGTATTGATTCGAAACGGTGCCCGATCTTCGCGCACCGTTTTTTTCGGAGAGTTTCATGCCGCATTCGTCGCCGGGCGCACCGCTCGATCCGGTCGCCTTCATCCACAGCCAGATCCGCACCGTGCCCGACTGGCCGCAGCCGGGCGTGCAGTTCCGCGACATCACGACGCTGCTGCAGAGCCCGAAGGCGCTGCGCATCCTCGTCGACCTGTTCGTCGAACGCTATGTCGATGCGAAGCTCGACTACGTCGCGGGGCTCGACGCGCGCGGCTTCATCATCGCGCCGATCGTCGCGTACGAGCTGAGCGTCGGTTTCGTGCCGATCCGCAAGGTCGGCAAGCTGCCGTACAAGACGCGCTCGGAGTCCTACGACCTCGAATACGGCAGCGCGACGGTCGAGATCCACGAGGACGCGTGCCGCCCCGGCGACCGCGTGATCATCATGGACGACCTGATCGCGACCGGCGGCACGATGATGGCGGGGCGCAACCTGCTGCAGCGGCTCGGCGCGGTCGTCGTCGAGGGCGCGGCGATCATCGACCTGCCCGATCTCGGCGGCTCGACGCTGCTGCGCAACGCGGGGCTGCCCGTCTATACCGTCACCGAATTCGCCGGCCACTGAACGCCGGCCCACGCCGCGAGGTCACGATGCCCAACTTCATGTTGTTTCTCGCCACGTCGATCGCGATCACGTTCGCGCCCGGTCCCGACAACCTGCAGGTGCTCGCACGCGGCATCTCGCAGGGCCGCGCGGCCGGCTTCGTCGCGGCGCTCGGCTTCACGGCCGGGATCCTGTTCCATACGACGCTCGCGGCGCTCGGCGTCGCGGCCGTGCTGCGCTCGTCGCCGGTCGCGTTCCAGATGCTCAAGCTCGCGGGCGCCGCGTACCTCGTGTGGATCGGCATCAAGGCGCTGCGCAGCCAGGGCCTCGCGAACGCGCATGCGCGTGCGCCGCAGCCGCTTCGCGCGATCTTCCGGCAGAGCGTGATCGGCAACCTGATGAATCCGAAGGTCACGCTGTTCTTCGTCGTGTTCCTGCCGCAGTTCGTCGATCCGCACGGCGCGCAGGGCGTGACGCTGCAGATGTTCGAGCTCGGCGCGCTGTTCATGCTGCAGACGGCCGCGATCTTCTCGCTGTTCGGCGTCGGCGCGGGCGCGATCGGCACATGGCTGAAGCGCCGTCCGAAGGCCGGCGTGTGGCTCGACCGCATTGCCGGCGCGACCTTCATCGCGATCGGCATCCGCGTGGCGCTGAAGGACTGAACCTGATGACGTTTCCATGCATCGCGGCCGCGCGCCGCTTCGATCCGGCCGCGCACCTGCGTTTCGAGATCGCGGGCGAGCAGGTCGGCTGGGTGCGTCGCCGCGACGTCGCGAAGCTCGAGCGCTGGCCCGACGTGTTCGAGCTGAGCGACGAGCGCGTCGTGCTGTCGGCGCGCTATGACACGGTCGATGCGCGCAGCATGGCGCTCGCGAGCGCGATCGGCGCGCTGGCGGCCGAAGGCGCGATTCCCGGCTGGCGCGACGAGATCTATGCGCTCCGCAACCGCTTCGACGATCCGCCGCTCGCGTATATCGAGCGCGCCGCGTCGCGTTTTTTCGGCACGCAGACTTATGCGGTGCACCTGAACGGCATCGTAGAATATGCGGCTGCGCCGGGTTCGCCCGCCGCGCCACAGATGTGGCTCGGCCGCCGCAGCGCGACCAAGGCCACCGACCCCGGCATGCTCGACAACGTCGTCGCGGGCGGCATCGGCTGGGGCTTGGGCGTTCACGAGACGCTCACCAAGGAATGCTGGGAAGAGGCCGGCATGCCGGCCGAACTGGCGGCGCGCGCGATCGCGGGCCGGGCGGTGCAGGTGCTGTGCTCGCTGCCGGAAGGCACGCAGTCCGAACTGATCTTCGTGTACGACCTGCCGCTGCCGCGCGACTTCGCGCCGCACAACCAGGACGGCGAAGTGGCCGAGCACCTGCTGGCCGGCGTGCCCGAGGTGATCGGGTGGTTGCGCGAAGGCCGCGCGACGATGGATGCGAGCCTCGCGATACTCGACACGCTGCTGCGCCACCGCTGGCTCGCGGCGGCCGACGCGGCGGGCATCGACGCGCTGTTCGCGCCGGCCGCGTAACGCGCCGGACGGCCTATTTGACGAATACCGAAACGAAGGGAGTAGCGGTCATGTCGACCGATCACAGCTTTATCTTGAAACTGTCGTGCCCCGACCGGCACGGCATCGTTCACGCGGTCTCGGGCTTTCTGTTCGAGCGCAGCAACAACATCCTCGACTCCGCGCAGTTCGGCGACAGCCGCACCGGCGAGTTCTTCATGCGCGTGCACTTCGAGCAGGATGCCGACGGCGCGGATGCCGCGTCGGCGCTCGACACGCTGCGCCAGGAATTCGCGCCGCTCGCCGAGCAGTTCGCGATGCGCTGGGAGCTGCACGACGCGGCCGTGAAGCCGCGCGTCGTGATCATGGTGTCGAAGATCGGCCACTGCCTGAACGACCTGCTGTTCCGCTACCGCACCGGCCAGCTGCCGATCGAGATCCCGGCGATCGTGTCGAATCACAAGGAGTTCTACCAGCTCGCCGCGAGCTACAACATCCCGTTCCATCACTTCCCGCTGGTGGGCGGCTCGTCCGATGCGGCGAAGGCCGCGCAGGAAGCGCGCGTGCTGGAAGTGATCGACGAGCACCAGGCCGATCTCGTCGTGCTCGCGCGCTACATGCAGATCCTGTCGCCGAACATGTGCCAGCAGCTCGCCGGCCGCGCGATCAACATCCATCATTCGTTCCTGCCGAGCTTCAAGGGCGCGAAGCCGTATTACCAGGCGTTCGACCGCGGCGTGAAGCTGATCGGCGCGACCGCGCACTACGTGACGACCGATCTCGACGAAGGCCCGATCATCGAGCAGGAAGTCGAGCGCGTCGACCACAGCATGACGCCCGACCAGCTCACCGCGATCGGCCGCGACGTCGAGTGCGTGACGCTTGCGCGTGCGGTGAAGTGGCACGTCGAGCACCGGATCGTGCTGAACGGGACGAAGACCGTCGTGTTCCGCTGATCGGCGGTGCGCGTCGGCCATCGGCCATCAGCCGGCCCCGCACGTAACAACGCCGCGCCCTGGATGGGGCGCGGCGTTTTTGTTTATCGCGTGACGCGCGGCGCGTCAGATCAGCCGCAGCATGTACAGCTCGCGCTTCAGGTACGCATAGAAGATCGGCGCGGCAATCACGCCCGGCAGCCCGAACGCGGCTTCCATGATCAGCATCGCGAGCAGCAGCTCCCATGCGCGCGACTCGATCTGGCCGCCGATGATCTTCGCGTTCAGGAAATATTCGAGCTTGTGGATCACGACGAGGAACGCGAGCGATGCGATCGCGGTGCCCATGCTGACCGACAGCGACACCGCGACGATCAGCGTGTTAGAGATCAGGTTGCCGATCACCGGCAGCAGCCCGACGATGAACGTGACGAGCACGAGCGTTTTGGACAGCGGCAGCCGCTGGTGGAAGATCGGCAGCGCGACGAGCAGGTAGATGCCGGTGAAGGCCGCGTTGATCGCCGAGATCTTGATCTGCGCGAACACGATCCGGCGGAACGATTCGGCGAAGCGCGACACGCGCGTGACGAGCGCGGTGGACAGCGGCCGGCGCACCTTGCCGTGCTCGACGCCGATCGCGATCATCGCGCCGATGATCATCCCGAACAGCACATGGCCGAAGCCGCGCGCGACGCTCTTGCCGCCTTGCTGGAGCTGATCCATGTGCGAGTGCATCAGCAGAGCCGCCTTGGCTTTCATCTGTTCGACGTCGACGGGCAGCAGGTTCGCGATCCAGGCCGGCGTGCGCGCGCGCGTCTGCTCGACGATCTGCATCAGCTGGCCGAGCAGGCTCTGCAGGTTCGGCACCGT
The DNA here is from genome assembly GCF_000203915.1 of Burkholderia ambifaria AMMD. Lineage (NCBI taxonomy): Bacteria > Pseudomonadati > Pseudomonadota > Betaproteobacteria > Burkholderiales > Burkholderiaceae > Burkholderia > Burkholderia ambifaria. The sequence continues at coordinate 3,135,463 of NC_008390.1, read as the reverse complement.
GTGCTCGAAGTGATCGATGATGCCGATCGTCAGGCCCGTGAGCCCGCCGACGATCGCGATCGACAGCAGCACGACGGAGACCCAGCGCGCGCGCATGCTTGTCGTGTGGCGTTCGATCACCGGGGCGATCGTGTGGATCAGCTGATAGACCAGCAGGCCGGCCAGCAGCCCGCCCAGCAGCTTGAGTTCGATGACGAGCACCATCGCGACGAGGGCGAACAGATAGCTGCCGATCTCGATCGCCGACAGCTTCGGCAGACTGAAGTCGCTCGTCAGCCGCACGCTGCGCAGGTGGGGCTCGCGGCTCTGCGCGTCGCGCGACTCTTGTTGCTTCTCCATCGTGGATTCCTGTCGTTCGTGTGTCGCGCCGCGCGGTGGGCGGCAGGACGGTGCTCGCCCGGCGTCGCACCGGATTGGTGCGGATAGCGAACCTTACGACCGTAAAGTATAGCCGCCATTATGGTCTGTCACGGGACAGTTTGGCTCGTGGTGTATACGCAGAAGGGAAAACGAGGGGGCCGGCGCCACGGGGCGGGCGCCAGCAGGGGCGCCGGCAGGGGCGCGGCCGGGGCGGCCGCGCGCGGGAACGGAAGCGCTCAGCCGGCCGCCGCCTTGCGGGGCGAACGCTTGAGCAGCGGCGCGAGGTACTTGCCGGTGAAGCTCGCCTTGGTCTTCGCGATCTCCTCGGGCGTGCCCTGCGCGATGATCTGGCCGCCGCCGGCACCGCCTTCGGGGCCGAGGTCGATCACCCAGTCGGCCGTCTTGATCACGTCGAGATTGTGCTCGATGATCACGACCGTGTTGCCCTGGTCGCGCAACCGGTGAATCACCTCGAGCAGCAGCGCGATGTCGTGGAAGTGCAGGCCGGTGGTCGGCTCGTCGAGGATGTACAGCGTGCGGCCCGTGTCGCGCTTCGACAGCTCCAGCGACAGCTTCACGCGCTGCGCCTCCCCGCCCGACAGCGTCGTGGCCGACTGGCCGAGGCGGATGTAGCCGAGGCCGACGTCGAGCAGCGTCTTCAGCTTGCGGGCGATCACCGGCACCGCGCTGAAGAATTCGTACGCCTGCTCGACCGTCATGTCGAGCACTTCGCTGATGTTCTTGCCCTTGTAATGCACGTCGAGCGTTTCGCGGTTGTAGCGCTTGCCGTGGCACACGTCGCACGGCACGTAGACGTCCGGCAGGAAGTGCATCTCGACCTTCAGCACGCCGTCGCCCTGGCACGACTCGCAGCGGCCGCCCTTCACGTTGAACGAGAAGCGGCCCGGATCGTAGCCGCGCTCCTTCGCGGTCGGCACGCCCGAGAACAGCTCGCGGATCGGCGTGAACAGGCCCGTGTAGGTGGCCGGGTTCGAGCGCGGCGTGCGGCCGATCGGCGACTGGTCGACGTTGATCACCTTGTCGAAGTGTTCCAGCCCCTCGATCGCCTCGTGCGGCGCCGGCTCGGCCGACGAGCCGTACAGGTGGCGCGCGACCGCGTGATACAGCGTGTCGTTGATCAGCGTCGACTTGCCGGAGCCCGACACGCCGGTGATGCAGGTCAGCAGGCCGACCGGCAACTCGAGGTCGACGTGCTTCAGGTTGTTGCCGTGCGCGTCGACGATGCGCAGCATCCGCTCGGGATCGGGCGCGAACCGCTCGTCCGGATACTCGATCGTGCGCTTGCCGACCAGATACTGGCCCGTGAGCGACTGCGGGTTCGACTGCACCTGCTTCGGCGTGCCTTCGGCGACCACCACGCCGCCATGCTCGCCCGCGCCGGGGCCCATGTCGACGACGTAGTCGGCCGTGCGGATCATGTCCTCGTCGTGCTCGACGACGATCACCGAGTTGCCGAGGTCGCGCAGGTGCTTGAGCGTCGCGATCAGGCGGTCGTTGTCGCGCTGGTGCAGGCCGATCGACGGCTCGTCGAGCACGTACATCACGCCGGTCAGGCCCGAGCCGATCTGGGACGCGAGCCGGATGCGCTGCGCCTCGCCGCCGGACAGCGTCTCGGCGCTGCGCTCGAGCGACAGGTAGTCGAGGCCGACGTTGTTCAGGAAGGTCAGGCGCGCGACGATTTCCTGAATCACCTTGTCGGCGATCTCGCGTTTCGCGCCGTCGAGCGACAGGCCGGCGAAATAGCCGAGCGCGTCGCGCAGCGGCCAGCCGCTGATTTCATAGATGCCGCGCGCGTAGTCGCCCGCGCCGACCCGCACGTGGCGCGCCTCGCGGCGCAGCCGCGTGCCTTCGCACGACGGGCACGGCTGGTTGTTCTGGTACTTCGAGAGTTCTTCGCGCACCGCGACCGAATCGGTCTCGCGGTAGCGGCGCTCGAGGTTCGGGATGATCCCTTCGAACACGTGCTCGCGGATCGTCGTGCGGCCGCGCTCGTTGATGTACGAGAACGGGATCGTCTGCTTGCCCGAACCGAACAGCAGCACCTTGCGGATTTTTTCCGGCAGATCCTCGAACGCGGCGTCGATGTCGAATTCGTAGAACGCCGCGAGGCTCTGCAGCATCTGGAAGTAGAACTGGTTGCGGCGGTCCCAGCCCTTCACGGCGCCCGCGGCGAGCGACAGCGACGGGTGCGCGACGACCCGCTTCGGGTCGAAGAACGTGATCTGGCCGAGGCCGTCGCATTCCGGGCACGCGCCCATCGGGTTGTTGAACGAGAACAGGCGCGGCTCGAGCTCCTGCAGCGAGTACGAGCAGATCGGGCACGCGAACTTCGAGCTGAACAGGTGCTCGTGGTCGGAATCCATCTCGAGCGCGATCGCGCGGCCGTCGGCGAGGCGCAGTGCGGTCTCGAACGATTCCGCGAGGCGCTGCTTCATGTCCGGGCGCACCTTCAGGCGGTCGACGACGACGTCGATCGTGTGCTTGTCGTTCTTCTTGAGCTTCGGCAGCGACTCGACCTCGTAGATCTTCGCGACGCCTTCGTTCGCAGTGCCGCCGCCCGAGCGCACGCGAAAGCGCACGAAGCCCTGCGCCTGCATGTCCTCGAACAGCTCGGCGTGCTCGCCCTTGCGGTTCGCGACGACGGGCGCGAGGATCATCAGCTTGGTTTCCTCGGGCAGCGCGAGCGCCGCGTCGACCATCTGCGACACGCTCTGCGCCTCGAGCGGGATGTCGTGGTCGGGGCAGTAGGGCGTGCCGACACGTGCGAACAAAAGTCGCAGGTAGTCGTGGATCTCGGTGACCGTGCCGACGGTCGAACGCGGGTTGTGGGACGTCGCCTTCTGCTCGATCGAGATCGCGGGCGACAGGCCCTCGATCAGGTCGACATCGGGTTTCTCCATCAACTGCAGGAACTGGCGGGCGTAGGCGGACAGGCTTTCGACGTAGCGGCGCTGGCCCTCTGCATAAAGGGTGTCGAACGCGAGCGACGACTTGCCCGACCCGGACAACCCGGTAATCACGATCAGCTTGTGGCGCGGCAGGTCGAGATTGACGTTTTTCAGGTTGTGGGTGCGTGCCCCACGGATACGGATCTGTTCCATGAACCTGGCGAAAATGGAGGGAACCAAACCTGCTACTATAACGGCTTTTCGAGGCCGTCGTTGGGGGCCCCCAGCCTTTGCAGCAACTGGCAGCAAGGCGGTGCCCACGCCGGGGAAGCGGCCGCGCCGCACGGCCCGCGGGCTCCCGTCGGACGTCCCGGAAAGCGCCAGCCAGGCCTGCCGGGCCGGTGGCCCTGATCTTCCGCCGCCCGCCGCCGGGCGGACATTCCGATCATTCGAAATTCATTCCCGATGTCCAATCCGTCCGCCACGTCTTCCCGCATGAGTGCGCCCGAACTGCGCGCGACCACGTCGCTCGCGGCGATCTTCGCGCTGCGCATGCTCGGCCTGTTCATGATCATGCCGGTGTTCTCGGTCTACGCGAAAACCATCCCGGGCGGCGACAACGTGCTGCTCGTCGGTATCGCGCTCGGGGCCTACGGCGTCACGCAGTCGCTGTTCTACATCTTCTACGGGTGGGCGTCCGACAAGTTCGGCCGCAAGCCGGTGATCGCCACGGGCCTCGTGATCTTCGCGCTCGGCAGCTTCGTCGCCGCGTTCGCGCACGACATCACGTGGATCATCGTCGGCCGCGTGATCCAGGGGATGGGCGCCGTGTCGTCCGCGGTGCTCGCGTTCATCGCCGACCTGACCTCCGAGCAGAACCGCACCAAGGCGATGGCGATGGTCGGCGGCTCGATCGGCGTGTCGTTCGCGGTCGCGATCGTCGGCGCGCCGATCGTGTTCCACTGGGTCGGGATGAGCGGGCTGTTCACGATCGTCGGCGTGCTGTCGATCCTCGCGATCGGCGTCGTCGTGTGGATCGTGCCCGACGCGGCGAAGCCCGTGCACGTGCCGGCACCGTTCGCCGAGGTCCTGCACAACGGCGAGCTGCTGCGCCTGAACTTCGGCGTGCTCGTGCTGCACGCGACGCAGACGGCGCTGTTCCTCGTCGTGCCGCGCCTGCTGGTCGACGGCGGGCTGCCGGTCGCCGCGCACTGGAAGGTCTACCTGCCGGTGATGGGGCTCGCGTTCGTGATGATGGTCCCGGCGATCATCGTCGCGGAAAAACGGGGCAAGATGAAACCGGTGCTGCTCGGCGGGATCCTCGCTATCCTGATCGGCCAATTGTTGCTGGGCAGCGCACCGCATACCATTCTCATTGTGGCGGCGATCCTGTTCGTGTACTTCCTGGGCTTCAACATCCTGGAAGCATCGCAGCCGTCGCTCGTGTCGAAGCTCGCGCCGGGTTCGCGCAAGGGCGCGGCCACGGGCGTCTATAACACCACGCAATCGATCGGGCTCGCGCTCGGCGGCATCGTGGGCGGCTGGCTGCTGAAGCACGGCGGCGCGAACACCGTCTTTTATGCGTGTTCTGGGCTCGTGGCGGCGTGGCTTATAATCGCGGCCAGCATGAAAGCGCCGCCGCGCAAGGCCTGAACCTACTGTTCGGACACGCACGGGCGGCGCTCGCCGGCTTGTCCGGCGGGCCGCTCCGACGTCTTTCGCGGGCGGCCCGGCATCGAATTTACTGGAGAAACACATGGCATCCGTCAACAAGGTCATCCTCGTCGGCAATCTCGGCGCCGATCCTGAAGTCCGTTACCTGCCGAGCGGCGACGCGGTTGCGAACATCCGTCTCGCGACGACCGATCGCTACAAGGACAAGGCGAGCGGCGATTTCAAGGAAATGACCGAGTGGCACCGCGTGGCGTTCTTCGGCCGTCTCGCCGAAATCGTCAGCGAATACCTGAAGAAGGGCTCGTCGGTCTATATCGAAGGCCGCATCCGCACGCGCAAGTGGCAGGGCCAGGACGGCCAGGATCGCTACTCGACCGAAATCGTCGCCGACCAGATGCAGATGCTCGGCGGTCGCGGCGGCGCGGGCGGCGGCGGTGGCGGCAGTGACGAAGGCGGTTACGGCGGCGGCTACGGTGGTGGTGGTGGCGGCGGTCGCGGCGGCGAGCAGATGGAGCGCGGCGGTGGCGGCGGGGGTGGTCGTGCCGGCGGCGCACCGCGCGGCGGCGCAGCAGGCGGCGGCCAGAGCCGTCCGAGCGCGCCGGCAGGCGGCGGCTTCGACGAGATGGACGACGATATTCCGTTCTAAGAGGAACGTCCGCATCCCGCATCAGGAGGGACCCGAAGATCCAGACCAAGCTAGTTGCCTGGCCAGGATCTTCGGGTCTTTTTTCGTTTACTCATTTTTTCGATCCAGGCGGACCGTGCCTGGTCGGTAAGAAATGGGTTCCGTGCCTCGAATGGAGCCTAGCGTGACCCGATACGCAATTCGTGAAGTTCGTCTTGAAAACGGCGAACGCTTACCTCTCTTGGTGCACGGAGACCCACGGTTTGCCAGTACCGGAGATCGTGGAATATTCCATAGCGAAGCCACCTGCGCGTGGGCTTCGACGAACGAGGATTCACCACCGAGCCGAAGCGCTCGGGCTAACGTTCCAGTTTCCCGGTGATCGCAGCATCGATCTCATTTCGAGGAAGAACGGTCAGATCTTTTGTCTCTAAACGAGTTAGTCGCGCTGGCGGACTGGTGCCGAACGCCCAGGGGGACACGAGCAACCAAATTGGTGGTTGTTCGCGCATCATGCCCACGATGCCGCGGCTACTGGCCGAACTTCGGCCCTCAATGAACAACGCGTGCACGCGACTGCGTAGTGCCATCCGACATCAAGAGCGCGGTAGCCTTTTTTAAAATGGCCTTCTCCCGCTCGAGGCGTTCAATGCGTGCCTCGAATTCCTCGATACGTTGTTGATCCGGCGTAATCGCCTTGCCCTGCGGTGTGACGCCTTGGCGCTCTAGTTGAAGCTGCTGCACCCCACGACGCGATACCGATTCGCCGACGTCGACTGAGCGGCTCGCCTCGGTATAGCGATAGCCTTGGTCGAGCACTAGGCAGGCAGCTTGCTGTTTGAACTCCGGGGAAAACGTACGACGTTGTTTGGTCATCGGACATCTCTTCATGGCGAGCATTCTCGTCTAATTCAGTGCCCGGATTCATTAGACCACTACAAGGACACACCCCCAAGAGATATGCGATATTCCACAAATTAATCGTGCAAATAATGTATCAATCTCTTCTTGGGGGGAATACATTGTTTGATAAAAATCAAACTTCGTTCGGTTGAAAAAAACTGCTTCACTCCAATTTTCCTTCCCGGAGGGTTGCGTTTTTTCTTCCGAGCACCCTGTCATACGGTCCGGACGCAAGCCAAGCGTGCCCTGTCTCAACTCACATGCCTCGACGAGCCAAATTACATGCCATTTTCAGCACTTAAATTTTTTTCACATTTTTTAAGAGCAATCCAGATGGAAAGGGCGTCGGCGTGCCTTATTTTCTTTTTTGATATAAGGGGCGCCGCCAGCACCCGGTTTTCCAGGCCTGGACCCAGAAGGGGCAAGGTTTTCCGAGGCAGATCGGCTCGTCGTTCCGAGTCCGGTCGCACGCCAACTTCCACGCGACCATTCCCGGTGCCTTGCGATGCATGTGCCGGCGGGTTGCCACGCCGCCGCTGCGTTGCGCATCCGCTGCACTTCTCGCGCGGGAATTGGCCGGCCGGATTACACCTGGAACAGGAAAACGATGAATACAACCGACACAAAGATTACCGTCGCGCTGCTCGACGATCACCCGATCGTCACGTTCGGGCTCGCGCTGCGCCTGCAGGACGAAGCCGACATCACGATCGTCGGCTGCTACGCGTCGGCGAGCGACCTGATCGCGGCCTTCAGCGTACGCACCATGCATATCGACGTACTCATCACCGACTATCAGCTCCGCCCCGGCGATATTGACGGCATCAACCTGATCCGGCTGCTGAAGATCAAGATGCCTGCCGTGAAGATCGTCGTGTCGTCGGTATTCCACACGCTGTCGACGGTCATGCTCGCGATGAACGCTGGCGTACGCGGCTTCGTCGGCAAGGAGGAACCGCTCGAGCATCTCGTGAAGGTCGTGCGTGAGGTCGCGCGCGGCGCGCATCGCGTCAACAGCCTGCTCGACGCCGAAGCGGGCGCATATCATGCCGCGTCCGTCGCCACGGCGAAAAACGGGACGTCCCGCGCATGCCAGGCACCGGTAACCCTCACGTTGCGGGAGCGCGAAGTGCTGCGCTGTTTCGCAACCGGCATGTCGGTGTCCGACATCGCGGCCAAATTCCGCCGCAGCCTGAAGACTATCAGCACGCAAAAGCAGTCGGCCTACAGGAAACTGGGCATCCGGACCGATTTCGAACTCTACGCGATCGTCGACAAGCTCGACTGACCGCCGATGGCTTTCCTCCTGTCTCGTATACCGGGTCTGCGCCGTGCAATAGCGATCGTGCTGGCGTGCTTGCCGCTCGTCGGCCCGTATTCGCCCGCACGGAGCGCCACGCCCGTCTTCACGCCGGAGGAGCGCGCGTGGATCGCGCTCCATCCGGTCGTGCGCGTATCGTTCTATCGCGACTGGCGACCTATCGAATATGTCCGCGACGGCCGGATGCAGGGTGTGACGGCAGGCTACCTCGCGGCCGTTGCCAACATGACCGGCCTGCGCTTCGAACTCGTGCCGACACGCACGCGGACCGACGGACGCCGCGCACTCGTCGACGGCCGGGTCGACCTAATGCCAAGCTTGTCGGCGCAGACGCTCCCGCCGTCGCTCGAAGGCCGCGTGTTGCGCACGCGCGAATACTTCATCAGCTCGACTGTGCTCGTTGGCCGCACGTCCGAAGCACGCGTCCTCCGTCTGCAGGATCTCGACGGCCGGACCGTGTCGATCAAGCGAGGCGGCGCGAGCGAGCGGATGCTGCATGCGCGCTTCCCCCATATCCGGACGCTCCCGCGCGACACGACCGAGGAAATGCTGCGCGACGTGAAATCTGGCCTCGCCGATTTCGCGTTGCTATGCGCGTGCTCGGCGCAACCGTTCCTGCATCGCCAGTACGCCGGCGAGCTGCACGCGAGCGGACCGATCGCAGACCTGCCCGTGATCCTGTTGATGGGCGTGCGTCGCGACGACGCGATACTGAAATCGATCCTCGACAAGTCGCTCGATTCGATCTCGGTCGGCCAGGCCAACGCGATCGTACGCCGGTGGTTCGAGCAGACCGACTACGGTTCGCCGACGCTCGGCGCGATCGTCCGGTATCACGCGAAAGAGGTCGTGCTGTCGGTGCTGTTCGTGCTCGCGCTCGTTGCGGCGACGTTCCACGCTCACGTGCAGCGCCGGCGCGCGCGGCGCAGCGAACACAACCGATTGCGCTTCCTCGCTGTCCTGAGCCACGAGATTCGCACGCCGCTCAATGCGCTCATCGGCTCGGTCGAGTTGTTGCGCCAGACGACGTCGCGTGAACAGGCCGACCTGCTGCACATCGCGGGCACCGCGTCCGAAGCGCTGTCTGCGTTGCTCAACGATATCCTCGCGCTGGCACGGATCGAAGCCAACGAGATTCGCCTGTGCCGCACCGCGACCGACCTCGCCGAACTGACGCGCCAGACGGCCGACGTGATGCGGATCCGCGCGCGGGAAAAGGGTCTCGCACTGACCATCACGCCCGACGACGCATTGCCGGCTGCTCTACTGATCGACACGGCGCGAGTCCGGCAGATTCTGTACAACCTGATCTCGAATGCGATTCGCTTCACCGAAACAGGCGCGATCGACATCGCGCTGTCGTTCGCGCCACCCGACGCGCCGTCGCAGCCCGGTACGCTGACGATTGCCGTGTCGGATACCGGCATCGGCATCGCACCGGCCGAGCAGGCCGCAATCTTCGACGCGTTCCGGCAGGTTGAAGCGGGCCAGGGGAGGCGGCAGGGCGGAACGGGGCTCGGGCTCACGATCTGCCGGATGCTCGCGGAACTGATGGGCGGATCGATCGCGATACGGAGCACGCCCGGCGTCGGCTCGGTGTTTGCCGTTACGCTGCCCGCCCGCAGTGTCGCCGCAGCCTCCGACGCGCCTGCGCTGCCACCCGCATCGGACGACGGCGCGGTCGAGCCACCGCACGAACACCGCCAGCCCGTGATCCTGGTGATCGACGATCACCGCACCAATCTCGCCGTTCTCGATCGCCAGATTCGCGCGACGGGATGCGTACCCGTGCTCGCGGAAACAGGCAGGCAGGCGCTCGAATCGTTCTCGACTGGCCGCTTCGATCTCGTGCTGATGGATGTGGATCTCGGCGATATCGACGGCTTCACGCTGACCCAACGTTTCCGCGACCTCGAAGCCGGCGCCGGTACGCATACGCCGATCGTGTCAATCTCGGCCTCGTCGGAACCCGATCATCACGAACGCGCACTTGCGTGCGGCATGGACGGCCTGCTGGACAAACCGATACGCGCGGACGTACTCCGCACGGTCGTCTCGCTGTGGTGCGATCTCGACCTGCGCCAGCAGTCGCCTGCTCCGACGCCGACCCAAGGCGCAGCGAATCTCGCTTCTACCTATGCGGCGTTGCTGCAGACGGACCTGAACACACTGGATGCGGCGCTGCAACGCGCCGATCGCATGGAGGCACTTGCCATCCTGCACCGGATCAAGGGCGCCGCACTGATCATGGGCGACACGTTCACGGCAAGCGCGTGCACGCGCTTGCAAGCGTGCTTGACAAGCGGCAGCGCACACGACGACGAATGCCGGCGTGCGTTCGCGTCGTTGGGCGCGCGGTGCTTGCCAAGCAAGGGCGAAGCGCAAGACGCGATGCACTGAACGCTGTGCCAACACCGGCAAAGCCGGCGCGTGCCCACCGTCGAATCGACAAGTCAATTTAACAAAGATTCGGAGCAATCCTATTTCTTGCATCACCCGCGAAAAATAACATCGACGGCGTGATGAATTCGGCTCGCAAGCAGCTCGGAACAGGTCCGGCATCCGGGCGACGTCATGCCGATCATCTTTTATCGATAAGGAGTGCCATATACGGGGGATACCGAGATACCACACGAGACATTGACCTTCCTCGAGGCCGGCCGCGCCATGCGTCGTAGCTCCGGCGACCGCCCGGACCGGGCCGCCCATATCAATCGAACGAAAGCAGACACGCTCATGAAAAAGAATCTTCTTGTCCTGATGCTCGCAGCAGCACCGGTTTTCGCGTTCGCGCAAAGCAGCAACACCATTCAGTTCCAGGGCGAAGTGACCGATCAGACCTGCGCAGTCACGGTCAACGGCAATGCGTCCAGCCCGACCGTGCTGCTGCCGACCGTGTCGACGGCCGATCTGGCCACCGCCGGCGGAACGGCCGGCGAAACCCACTTCACGCTCGGCCTGAGCGGCTGCACGGCACCGACCCAGACCGCCCGCGCGATCAATACGGTGTTCGTCGGCAACCAGGTGACGACCAACGGCAACCTCGGCAATACGGGCACGGCTACCAACGTCGCGCTGCAACTGCTCGATCCGGCCAATGCCACGACGCCGTTCAACCTAAGCGGCGCATCCGGCTACGCAGCACCGGGCCTGAGCCTCGCAGTCGGTGACACGTCGGCGTCGTACGACTTCGCGGTGCGCTACATCACCGAGAATGGCAGCGCGACGGCTGGCTCGGTGCTCGGTAGCGTGCAGTACGCGATCAACTATCAGTAATCGCCCGATGCGGCGCTTCGCCCTCCTGCCTCGAAACCTCGCGCGAAGCCGCCGCGTCCCTACACGCTCTCCAGACCAGACAAAAACCAGACCCCTACCCGGGGAAGCCGATGAACCGACCGTACACCCTGAATGTGCTCGGCTCGGCGCTGCTGGCGATCTGCGCTTGCCACGCAAGCCTTGCCGCCGCCAGCGTCGTGATGACCAACACGCGCGTGATCTTTGCCGGCGACGCGAAAGAACAGAACCTCCAGTTCACGAACCTGGACGAATCCCCGAGCGTCATGCAGGTGTGGGTCGATGCCGGCGACGCGAAATCGACGCCCGATGTCGCCGACGCGCCGTTCTTGGTCAATCCGCCGATCTTCCGGATCGAACCGAAGACCGGGCAGACGGCCCGGCTGATCTTCGTCGGTCGCGATCTTCCTCAGGATCGCGAATCGATCTTCTATCTCAATAGCCTGCAGATCCCGTCGCTGAATTCGGCCTACGCGAACCAGAACCGAATGCTGGTGATGCTGCGCAACCGGATCAAGGTGTTCTACCGTCCCGCGACGATCGAAGGCGCGTCGGAGACGGCGCCGGACAAGCTCGCGCTGCGTCTCGACCGGCACGACGGCAAGATATGCGTCGTGCTGGACAACCCCACTGGCTACTTCGTGTCGGTCCTCGGCGGCAGTGCGACCTGCGGCAAGCAGGTCGCCACGTTCACCGCGGACATGGTCGCGCCGTACTCGACCGCGCGGTGGGTGCTGAACGGCGCCTGTCCGTCCGGGCCCGACGCGGCGAAGATCACGATCCGCTATGTCAACGACTACGGCGCGATCGACACGCACGAATATCGCTCGACCGGCTGGCCCGAGAAATGACGCGGGCCCGTCGAAGCGGCGGAAACACCCGATACGCCCGCCGCACCGGACCTCGCACCGCGCCCGTCCACGCAGCCGCACCGGCGGGCGAAGGGCCCTGCTACGCGTTCCTGCCGCTGCTCGTCGTGGCGCTCGGCTTCGTGACGCCCGCCCACGCGCTCCAAGCGGCGCCAGTCGGCCGCGAGGCCGACGGCGCAACCGCTCTCGCGTACAACTTCGACAGCCGGCTGCTGCTGGGCACGCCGCTCGGCGTCGCGAATATCGAGCGCTTCAACCGCACGCATGCCGTCGATCCCGGACGATACCAGGTCGATCTGTACGTGAACGATCGCTTCGTTTCGCGGCGCGACATCACGTTCCGCAATACAGATGACGGCGCGCTTTACCCGTGCCTCAGCGATGCACTGCTGACGTCCGCGGGCGTATTGCTGCGCGACGTCGCGGATGCCCGCTTGCCGCACGCCGCGGCCGGACAGGCTGCGCCCGACGGCACGCAACCTTCACCCGAACCAACACCGGATCACGCGGACGCGCTCCCGGCGGATGCACCGACGGCATTCTGCGGCCCGCTGACGAAGCGCGTGCCGGGCGCGCAGACCACGTTCGATCTGACGCGCCTGCGGCTCGACATCACCGTCCCGCAGTTCGAGATGAGAGTCGCACCGCGCGGCGCAGTCGATCCCGCATCGCTGGACGCGGGCGAAGCCGCCGCGTACGTGAACTACGACGCGAGCTACTACACATCTTCGGCGTACGGCGTGCGCGCGAATTCGGTCTACACGGGCCTCAATGCAGGCGTGAACGTCGGCCTGTGGCGTGTGCGCCAGCAGTCGTCGTTCACCTACAATGGAGGCACCGGCAACAGCATCTCCCGCTGGAACAACATCCGCACCTATGCGGAGCGGCCGCTGATCGGCATGCGCAGCCAGCTCACCATCGGCCAGAGCTTCACGAGCGGCAGCCTGTTCAGCACGGTGGGCTATACGGGCGTGCGCCTGGAATCCGACGATCGCATGCTGCCCGACTCGATGCGCGGCTACGCGCCGGTCGTCAATGGCGTCGCGCAGACCAACGCGCGCGTCGTCGTGAACCAGAACGGCCACGTGATCTACCAGACGACGGTGGCCCCCGGGCCGTTCCGGATCGCGGACCTGAATCCGACCAGCTACCAGGGCGATATCGACGTCGAGGTGCACGAGGCGAACGGCCAGGTGTCGCGCTTCACGGTGCCGTTCTCCGCAGTGCCGAATTCGATGCGCCCCGGCCTGTCGCACTACAGCGTCACGCTCGGCCAGGTGCGGCAAATCGAAGGCTCGCACGCGAGATTCGCCGACCTGACCTACCAGCGCGGCCTGACCAATTCGCTGACGGCCAACGGCGCCGTGCGCGTCTCGCTCGACTATCAGTCGGTGCTGGCCGGCGCCGTGCTAGGCACGCGGATCGGCGCGTTCGGCTGGAACACGACCTGGTCTCACGCGCGCAACGCGCAGGGCGGCTGGCTGAACGGCTGGATGAGTGCCATCACGTACAGCCACACCTTCACGCCGACCCAAACGACCTTCTCGCTGGCCGGCTATCGCTATTCGACGAAAGGCTATCGCGAGTTCATCGACGCGCTCAGCGCGCGCGAAGCTTACCGGCGCGGCGAAACCTGGGCGTCGTCGACCTACCAGCAGCGCGACCAGTTCACGCTCAACGTGAACCAGGATTTCGGCAAGTACGGCGCACTGTCGCTGTCCGCCACGACCAGCAGCTACTACGAGTCGCGGCCGCACGACACGCAGGTCCAGCTCAGCTACAACAACCACTACCACTCGATCAGCTACAACCTGTCGTTCGTCCGGCAGAAGACGGCCACCGTCGTCGCGCCGGGCAGCGGGCCGATGCAGAACCTCCTGCCCGGCTACGGACGGGCGGGCGCGGACACGCGGACGAGCAACGTGCTGATGCTGACCGTCTCGATCCCACTCGGATCGGGGCCGCGCACCGCATCGCTGTCGGGCAGTGTGTCGCACGGCAACGATCAGGGCACGTCGTACCAGGCGTCGCTCAGTGGCATTGCCGACCGCGCCCAGACGCTCAGCTACGGCCTCAGCCTGTCGGGCGAAACGCGCAACGGCGCGCGTACCTACAGCGGCAACCTGCAGAAGAACCTGTCAATGATCACGGCGGGCGCGAGTTATTCGAACGGCGATCATTTCTGGCAGGTCGGTGCCACCGCGCGCGGCGCGATCGTCGCGCACCGCGGCGGCGTCACGTTCGGGCCGTATCTCGGCGATACGTTCGGCATCGTCGAGGCCAAGGGTGCGCGAGGCGCGACCGTGCGCAGCGGGATGGGCGCGCGCGTCGACCGCTTCGGCTACGCGATCGTGCCGTCGCTCACGCCCTACCGCTACACGGACGTTGCGCTCGAAACACAAGGCATCGACCGCGACACTGAACTGATCGGCAACCAGGTGCGGGTCGCGCCGTATGCGGGCTCGGCCGTGCTGCTCAAGTTCGCGACACTGACCGGCCATGCGGTCCTGATCCAGGGTGCGCGCGCCGACGGCGAACGGCTGCCGCTGGGCGCGAACGTGCTGGACGGCAAGGGCACGTCGATCGGCGTGGTCGGGCAAGGCGGGCTCGCCTATGCGCGCGTGCCGTCGGCGCACGGTACGGTCAGGGTCCGCTGGGGCAAGCGGCGTGAGGACCAGTGCGCGATGCGCTACGACCTGCCCGCGCAGTCGGCGACGAAGGCGCCGATCGTGCGCATTCGCGCGCAATGCCTGCCGCTCGCGCTGAAATGACCGGCTGCGCGGACCACCGCCGCTCGCCCCCGCGTGGCGTTCATCGAAACCGGTCGCGACGCATGTCGCGATCGACCTCAAGAGGAGTGTCATTCATGCCGTACCGTTCGACCGAAGGTGGCCGATCCGTCACGCGGCGATATCGTGGCGCGTTGCTCGCCGCGCTGGCGATCGCGGCACTCGCGCTCGGAGTCTCGCCCGCCCGCGCGGCGTCCACGTCCCGCGGCTGCTTCAGGATCACCGGGCTGACCACCGGCGTCAATTCCGCGTACTACACCGACCCGGGCACGATTGCGCGGCCTTGGGCCGGCGCACCCGACACCGCGGGCGCTGGTGCATACAAGATGACGATCAACGTCGATACGTCGTCGTTCGTCCCGGAAGGCACGCTGATCGCCAGCCTCGTCTCGCCGGTCTACAACCTCGGCGCGAACGGCGCCGGCAGCTACAGCCCCGAGCAGGTGCTGTACCGTTGCTCGCCCGATTCCGCCGGTACGATGTTCGAATACTTCGCGACCAACGGCGACAACGCGAGCGCCGGCGGCAACGACGTCAGCGCTGTCTCGGGTATCCCGGGCACGTACCAGTCGCGGTATGCCGGCGTCGTGTTCCGCGTCACGAACGCGACGACCGGGCAGACCGCGACACGCTACTGGCAGGCTCGGCCGCTGACCGGCCTCGACGTCGACAGCCAGGGCTGGTTCCTCGTCAAGGCCAAGAATTTCAGCGCGTACAAGGTCGAGCTGTTCAAATGCAGCTCGTGCCCGAACGGCGGCAACCGGTCGACGGGCGCGTGGGCCGAATCGCAGCCGTTCGCGTACAACGCGTTTCGCGGCGGCGCATCCGGCATGATTCCCTCCAGCGGCCTGTTCGTCGGCGCCGATTCTGCGACCAATTATTCGGGCTGGTACGGTGACTGGCCAGCCGCGATCAATCCGTATGGCAACATCACCGTGCGGCGCTCCGCGACGTGCGCGGTCACCAACACTACGCCGATGATCCTGTTTCCGACGATGTCGGTCAGCGAGCTGACGCAGGGCGGCTCCCGGCAATTACCGATCACGGTGCGGATTGAATGCCAGAGCGTGACGCCGAGCGGCATGAGCGCCTTCGTGAGCGGGACAGCGGCCAACCAGACCGCGCTCGGGCTCCTCGCGCCGCCGGCGAACGTCCAGCAGGCAATCAATGCGGGCCTGAAGATGTCGGGCAGCGGCGTCACGTACCTGCTGTCGAACGGCTATGGCACCGACCCGGGTGTCGCGACCGGCGTGGGCGTCGCGCTGTCGCGGCCGGGCGGCGCAGCGCTGAATTTTCTGAGCAACCAGTACGTGACGACCGGCGGCGCCGCGGACGGCTGGGATCCCGTGCTGAACGACGCAACGGCAGAGTCGACCGTCAACGGGCAGACGAGCTACACGCGCGTCATCAACGCGACCTTCAAGGCGTTCGCGCCGGGTTCGACGCCGGTGACGGCGGGCCGCTACAACGCCACCGCGCAGGTGATCGTCCGTGTGCAATGACGTCCGCCGGGGCACGGCAATTGTCGCGCTGCGCTTGCGCTGGGCATGGTGCAAGCGGCAGGTCGGCCGCCACATCGCGTGCACCGCACTGTGCGTCGCGGCAGTCGCCGGCGGCCCAATCGCCCTCGCCGTCGCCGGCGTGACGCCGGAAGTCTCGCGCATCGTCTTCGCCGCCGACGGGGCCGAACAGTCGGTCCAGCTCTACAATCTGAACGCGTACCCAGTACTCGTCCAGGCCTGGATCGACGGCGGCGACATCCTGTCGGTGCCGCAATCATCGAGTGCGCCGGTCGTCGCGTTGCCACCGATCTTCCGGATGGCGCCGCACGATCAGACGAGCCTGCGGTTGATCAATGCCGGCGAGCCACTGCCGACGGACCGTGAATCGCTGCTCTGGCTCAACCTGTACGAGATCCCCTCCACGCCGAAGGACTGGGTGCATGACAGACAGACCGTGACCGTCACAATGCGCACCCAAATCAAGCTGTTCGTGCGCCCGGCGGGCCTCGCCGATCCGGGCGTGAGTCGGCTGCGGAAACTTGTGCTGTCGCTTGCGACCGCCCGCCGGGGGCTCGTATTGACGATTGACAATCCCACGCCGTATTACGCGACGATCGGCGCTGTGCAGGTCACGCTGGGCGACACCGCGAAGCAGGCGGTCCCGGACATGATCGCGCCTTTTTCCCGCACAACCGTCGCGTTCGACGCGTGGTATGCATCCCCCGGCGCAGCCGCGCGCGTCACCTTCACGCTGATCGGCGATGACGGCAATCCTGACGCAGACACCCGCACGGTGCGTGTCGGCGCGTGTCCAGGTGGTGTTGCGTGCGACTCCGGTCGGGCATCCGATGCCGTGCAGGTCCTTTCCCCGCCGATTCGAACGCAACGTGAACGCCAACCGACCGACTCATGCACATCGGCGCAGATCGATTAGGCGACACGCTACGGCAATATGCAGCAGGCGACAAACCAGCAGATCGCGCTCGAACGGGGCGGGGCCAACTGCACGGACACCGGCCATTTCGCCCAGCCCGCGCACAAAGTCGACGACTGCCGGTGCGATGTCCAGAAAGCGCAGGATGCGGTGCGTGAGGTCGAAACGGACCTGCATGTAGCCGACATGCACGGCGACGCCCGCAAGCTCGCCGCCAAATAGCACTACCCGGATGCTCCAGGGAGTCTGTCAACGCGAGTCCAGCGGAAAGCTGCTAACGAAAGAGCGCGGAAGCGGTTCGGGAGCCCACTTCCGCTACACTTCGCTATGTGGCTTTGACAAACGTAGTTCGGCGGGCTGCCGAGATCAGTGAAGAATCAAATGGTTACCGGGAAATTTTGCGGTGGCATGTTCCGCTAACCGTTCTGAGAGGAACGTGAGTTACCGCTGTACGGACGGCCCCGAACTTCCGAGCTAAATCAGTGATTTGGCCTGGAACTTCGGGTCTTTTTTCGTGTGCAGGTTTTTCGATTCGGCTGGAACGTGCCTAATCGGATGGTTCCGTTCCGTCGAACGGAGGCTGGCGTGAGGCGATACGCAATTCGGGACGTGCCGATGGCATCGACCACGGCCTTCGGCGGAGCCATCAATGCGATGGCGTCGCGCGTGCACGCCGAACGGGCCCGGAGAACCAGCGAATTACGCTTCCGTGATCGCGACCAGGTTGCTGACGCGCTCAACCGACTTTCCGCCCTTCGGCCAGCGCACCAACGCGTCGCTACCGTGGACCGACAGGACCACACCGTCGCTGCGGTCGACCGTGCCCGTGAACGTGACGCGGTTCACTTTGGCCGCGGGCGCGAACGTCGCCTTGCTGCGGCCCGGCAGCATGTCCATCAGAAACGAAAATACGGGGTACACGATTGCTCCTTCGCGAGCTTGAACTAAGGGTTTTCCCCTAGTTTAGCACCGCGCATGCGGCACTGCAACATTTCGGCCTCGTGCGTTGAGGGCGTGCCGCGTGCCGGCAACGTTTTCATTTCTGGTGCGGTGCCGCGCATCTGACTTATGTCACCCCGTCGCCACGATTGACCGGCTAAACTGCTTCTTTCGACGTTTCGATCGAAGGAGACACCATGCGGCGGGTCGTATTCAACCAGAAGGGCGGCGTGGGCAAATCGACGATCGTCTGCAACCTGGCGGCGATCAGCGCGAGCGAAGGATTGCGCACGCTCGTCATCGACCTCGACGCACAGGCGAATTCCACGCGCTATCTGCTCGGCGACGCCGCGAGCGACGTGCATCCCGGCGTCGCCGAATTCTTCGAGACGGCGCTGACGTTCAACTTCCGGCCGGTCGACGTCGCGTCGTTCATCCATCCGACGCCGTTCGACGGGCTCGACGTGATGCCCGCGCATCCGGACCTCGACACGCTGCACGGCAAGCTCGAGTCGCGCTACAAGATCTACAAGCTGCGCGACGCGCTGAACGAGCTCGACACCTATGACGCCATCTACATCGACACGCCGCCCGCGCTGAACTTCTACACGCGCTCGGCGCTGATCGCGGTCGAACGCTGCCTGATTCCGTTCGATTGCGACGACTTCTCGCGCCGCGCGCTCTACACGCTCCTCGAGAACGTGAAGGAAATCCAGCAGGACCATAACGCGGCGCTCGAGGTCGAAGGGATCGTCATCAACCAGTTCCAGCCGCGTGCGAGCCTCCCGCAGCGGCTGGTCGACGAACTCATCGAAGAAGGATTGCCGGTGCTCGCGTCGCGGCTGTCGGCGTCGGTGAAGATCCGCGAGTCGCATCAGCAGTCGACGCCGGTGATCCATCTCGAGCCGGCGCACAAGCTCGCGCAGGAGTTTCGCGCGCTGCATCGCGAGCTGGTCGGGTGACGCCGTCGGCATTATCGCGGCAATTCATCCGATAATTGAATTGATTGTTAATAATTCCGATTACGATTTCGGAAATAATCGCGATAACGATTTCAGAATCAGCCCAAAGAAAAACGATTACATAGCGGATTGGGCTGTTTTCATGCACACCTATTTTCCCATAACGGAAATAATGACGCGGTAAATATTGCGACGCAGTCGGTGCATGCTGCTGTAAAATTGAGAAAATCGTTTAAACGTGAGGCGTTGCAGCCCGGCCCCATTGTGCAAGGCCCGGCCGGGAGGCGGTCGTTTCGATTCGTAAGGGTTTTCACCTAGCATTAATGCCATTTAATTGACAATTAATGCATCTAAAATGCCTTCTTCAACTTCTCGCATTCAATGCCGTGTGCGGGTTGAAAATAAGGGAGCAGGCTGTCGATCTGACTTCCATTTCCTTGTGTCGTCTCTCGCAATTGCCAACAGGAGCATACCCGATGTCCGTATTTGCCCCCGAAAAACTCGCCGCCGATTACCAGTCCGGAATCGCCGCATGGTTCGCGCTTGCCCGTCCGGCCATCAACGGTTTCGAGGCTGTCGTCGAGCTCAATGTACAGGCGGCCAAGACGGCGCTCGAGGAGTACGAGGACAAGCTGAAGAACGCATTCAATATCAGCAACCCGGCCGCGGGCTTCGCGCAGCAGGTCGCCGTACCGCAGGAAGCGGCCGGCAAGGCGGTCGCGTACGGCCGCCATCTGTTCGACATCGCGGTGTCGACGCAGGCCGAGTGGGCGAAGGTCGCGCAGGTTCAGTACGAGCAGAACGACAAGCGCATGAAGGACGTGTTCGGCGAACTGTCGAAGCACGCGCCGGCCGGTTCGGCCCCGGTGGTCGCCGCGCTGAACTCGGCGCTGTCCGCGGCGACGGCCGCGGCCGACACCGTGCGCGCAGCGGCGGGGCAGGCGATCGAGGCCGCGCAAAGCGGTTTCGACGCGGTCAGCGAAACGGCGGCGCGCGGTGCCAAGCAGACGGCCACCGCCGCACGCAAGGAAGCGGCTTCGCGCGACTCCGCTGCGTGAGCGCGTGTCGCGCGCAGGCGCGACACGAGTAAGGAATGAGCGGTGCCGGAAGGCGCCGGCCGCCGCGTGTGCCGCGTGGCGGCCGGCGAGCTTTCCGCTCGCCGCGGCGTGCCCGGACACGGCCGGAGCACGCGGATGTGCCGCGCGCATGCGCGCGCGAACGTGCAGCCGCATCGCGAGCCGCGCGGCGCTCACACGCCGTCGCCGGCCGCAGTGCCGTGCCGGCACCGGCACACGATTCGGATCGACCCATTGATTTCAAAGCAGGAATTGAACATGACGGACGTAGTGATCGTATCGGCCGCGCGGACCGCGGTCGGCAAATTCGGCGGCTCGCTCGCGAAGATCGCGGCACCGGAACTGGGCGCGACGGTGATTCGCGCGGTGCTGGAGCGCTCGGGCGTGAAGCCCGAGCAGGTGAGCGAAGTGATCACGGGTCAGGTGCTGGCGGCAGGCTCGGGGCAGAACCCGGCGCGTCAGTCGCTGATCAAGGCCGGCCTGCCGAGCGCGGTGCCGGGCATGACGATCAACAAGGTGTGCGGCTCGGGCCTGAAGGCCGTGATGCTGGCGGCGAACGCGATCGCGGCGGGCGACGCGGAGATCGTGATCGCGGGCGGCCAGGAAAACATGAGCGCGGCGCCCCACGTGCTGCCGGGCTCGCGCGACGGGTTCCGGATGGGCGACGCGAAGCTGGTCGACACGATGATCGTCGACGGCCTGTGGGACGTGTACAACCAGTACCACATGGGCATCACGGCGGAGAACGTCGCGAAGGAATACGGGATCACGCGCGACGAGCAGGACGCGTTCGCGGCGCTGTCGCAGAACAAGGCGGAAGCCGCGCAGAAGGCCGGCCGCTTCAACGACGAAATCGTGCCGGTGTCGATTCCGCAGGGCAAGGGCGAGCCGCTGCAGTTCGCGACCGACGAGTTCGTGCGCCACGGCGTGACGGCGGAATCGCTGGCGGGCCTGAAGCCGGCGTTCGCGAAGGAAGGCACGGTGACGGCGGCGAACGCGTCGGGGCTGAACGACGGCGCGGCGGCGGTGCTGGTGATGTCGGCGCAGAAGGCGGCGGCACTGGGCCTGACGCCGCTGGCGCGGATCAAGGCGTACGCGAATGCGGGCGTGGATCCGAGCGTGATGGGCATGGGCCCGGTGCCGGCATCGCGCCGCGCGCTGGAGCGTGCGGGCTGGACGCCGGGCGACCTGGACCTGATGGAAATCAACGAGGCCTTCGCGGCGCAGGCGCTGGCCGTGCACAAGCAGATGGGCTGGGACACGTCGAAGGTGAACGTGAACGGCGGGGCGATCGCGATCGGTCACCCGATCGGCGCGTCGGGCTGCCGGATCCTGGTGACGCTGCTGCACGAGATGGTCAAGCGTGACGCGAAGCGCGGGCTGGCGTCGCTGTGCATCGGCGGCGGGATGGGTGTCGCACTCGCGGTCGAACGCGGTTGAGTCAGGCCTGACGAACATGCACGCGTGCGGCGCAGGCCTGCGCCGCGCACGCGCGAAGCAGGTTGCGCGCGCAACGGGCAACCCGCGACAGGTGTGATGTTCCGGTGCGCGCCGCGTCAGCCACGCGGGCGGGCGCGCATCGAAGCGGTGGGGCGGCGGCATGTGCCATGTCGTCGCCGCGCACCATTGATTACTTTACTTCTCGGTAACTAATAGGATGACTAAGCGAATTGCAGTTGTGACGGGTGGGATGGGCGGTCTTGGCGAAGCGATCAGCATCCGGTTGAACGACGCTGGCTACCAGGTCGTTGTCACGTATTCGCCGAACAATACCGGTGCCGATCGCTGGCTGACCGAGATGCACTCGGCCGGTCGCGAATTCCATGCTTATCCGGTGGATGTGGCCGATTACGATTCGTGCCAGCAATGCATCGAGAAGATCGTCCGGGAAGTCGGCCCGGTCGACATCCTGGTGAACAACGCGGGCATCACGCGCGACATGACGCTGCGCAAGCTCGACAAGGTCAACTGGGATGCGGTGATCCGCACCAACCTCGATTCCGTGTTCAACATGACGAAGCCGGTTTGCGACGGCATGGTCGAGCGCGGCTGGGGACGCATCGTCAACATCGCGTCGGTCAACGGCTCGAAGGGTTCGATCGGCCAGACCAACTACGCGGCCGCGAAGGCCGGCATGCACGGCTTCACGAAATCGCTCGCGCTCGAGACCGCGCGCAAGGGCGTGACGGTGAACACCGTGTCGCCGGGCTATCTCGCGACGAAGATGGTCACGGCGATCCCGCAGGACATCCTCGACACGAAGATCCTCCCGCAGATTCCGGCGGGCCGGCTCGGCAAGCCCGAGGAAGTCGCGGGGCTGGTCGCGTATCTGTGCTCGGAGGAGGCCGGCTTCGTGACGGGCTCCAACATCGCGATCAACGGCGGCCAGCACATGCAGTGACGCGCGGCGGCCCGGGCGGCGTTCGCGCGTGCGTCCGGGCCGTGCTCCCGCTGTATCCAGCGCCGGAGCGGCGCGGCATGCGTGCGGTGATGGATCACGGACGCAGGTTCGCCGCACATGCGGCGGGCCGGATGCGTCCGCGCTCCAGCTACCGCGTCGCGGCAGGCGTGCCGCCCCGGCCTCGCATTCCGGAGGAGGCATGGGTGAAACCTGGATGGGACTCGCGATCGGCGGCTCGGCACTGGCCGTCGCGCTGACGATGGCGATCGCGCTTCACTGGCTCGAGCGGCGCCGCGCGCGGCTGCTGCGAAATTTCGATCATCGCGATTGCTGGTTCGTCGCGTACGGCAAGTGCCTCGCGCGCAGGCCGGCGCGGCGCACGCGCAACGGCGCGCGATGACGAAGCGGTGCGGCAGCGGCGCACTCACGCGTCGTGCCGCATCCCGCGCATCCTGCCTGCGCTGCGCGGGATGCTCACCCTCAATTGCTCTTCTGCGCGCCTTCGCCCGAATCGTTCTTGTGGAAGATTCGCTTCGTCGTGCGCTTGGTCGCATCCCAGCCCTCGCGCGACACATGCGCGATGCCGTGACCGACCGTCTTCGCGGCGCTCGCGGTCGCATGGCCGAAGCTGCGTGCAGCCTCGCCGGTCTTGTGCGCCGCTTCCTTCGAATCGCGCTTGATGTCCTGCTTCACTTCCGACATGTCCGCGTGCGCGATCGGGCTGATCAGCGCGAGGACGATTGCGCTGCAAATGAACTGACGTGCTTTCACGACCTGGTTTCCTTGGGCAAATTCATCGGGGGCCTGCATGGCCGGCCGGCGGCGGAACGCGTGCGCCGGCCGCCGATGCATCGAGCATCACTACCGCGCGGCCGCTGAGCAGCACGCGATCGTCGCAGCGCAGCGCGAAGCCGTACAGCACGGAATGGTCGTCGCCGCCGATGCGTTCGGCGTCGACGATCAGCGGCAGCGCGAACGTGTCGAGCCGATCGACGAACGCGTCGACGTTGCGCACGCTCGCGAGATAGCCGGCGCGCGGCCGTGCTTGTTCCGTGTGCTCCTGTTGCGTCCCGAGCAGCGCGCCGTGCACGGCCATCGCCTGCGCCGCATATTCGACTCCGCAGACCGACGCGAGCCGGCCGCGCGAGCGCAGCGGGTTGTGCGGATCGCGATGGCTCGTCGCGCTGCAGCGAATGCGCGCGGCATCCCATGCTTCGACGCGATCGAGTACGCACATCGCGCCGTCGTGCGGGATGTGCGCGGCGATCCATGCACGATCGAGCGTCGGCGGCGGCGGCTGCGTCGGCGTCGAGACGGGCGCCGTCATCGCGCGTGCTCCGCGTCCGCATCGGGCAGCGCGATATCGACCTGCACGCGCGTGTCTTCCAGATAGTCGAGCACGACGCGCGTCGCACGCCGCGCGGCGAGCGCGTCGAGCAGCGGCAGCGCACGCGCGGCCGGATTGCCGGTGCGCAGCGCGTCGAGTTCGCGGTTCGCGAGCGTCGTCGCCGGCGCGTCGGTCAGCTGCACGTCGATGCGCGCGAGCGTGCGTTCGCTTGCGTCGGGCGCGAACACGAACGCAACGCCGAATGCGTCGACGATCGGCCGCACCGCGCGCAGCGGTTCCGGATAGTCGGTGTCGTAGGCGATCAGCAGGCTCGGCACGCGATCGACCGTGACCTGGCACAGGCTCTCGAGCAGGCCCGCGGCAAAGCTGCCGTCGTGCGCGCACAGCACGTTCGACGTCGCCATCGCACGGGTGGCGATGCTCCAGTAGCCGGCCGGCGCGTTGTGCACGGAGTTGTGAAAGCGCGTGGGCGACAGTTGGCGGTCGTCGCCGGCGAGGGTCTCGCAGATCGCGTGGCAATTCTGGCCGTCGCCGCCGGACGCGCTGAATACGGTCGCGAGCGTGGCGGGATCGCGCCCGCTCGCGGCTGCCGCTTCGAGCCCGACCGCGAGCGCGACGCGCACCACGGGGCCGGTGCGGCGGCGTTCCGCCGGCGGCAGGCCGGCCGGCGGCGGCAGCACGGTGCGCGCCCTCGCATAGGGCGTGCGTCCGGCGAGCACGTCGGCCGCGTGCGGCCAGTCGTTCAGTCCCGGCCCGATGAGGCCGACACTTTCGATGAAGGCGGTGACGGTCATGTCGGCTCCCGGCGGCGGGCGTGCTCGGCGCGGCCGAGGATCAGGCTGCAATTCGTGCCGCCGAAGCCGAACGAATTGGACAGGACCGCACGCAGGTGCGCGTCGCGGCTCGCGAGCACGTAGTCGGCGGCCAGCGCCGGATCGGGTTGCGTCGTGTTGACGCCGGCCGGCACGAACTGCTCGCGCAGCGCGAGCGCGGCGACGACCGCTTCGAGCGCGCCGGCGGCGCCGAGCGTGTGACCGGTCGCCCCCTTCGTCGAGCTGCACGGCGTGCGTGCGAGCAGTGCGCCCACGGCGCGGCTTTCGGCGGCATCGTTGCTGGGCGTCGCGGTGCCGTGCAGGTTCACGTAGTCGATGTCGCTCGCGTCGAGGCCGGCCGATGCGAGCGCCTGTTCGATCGCGACGCGTGCGCCGAGCCCGTCCGGATGCGGCGACGACATATGATGCGCATCGCTCGATTCGCCGACGCCGAGCAGCAGGATCGCGTCGCCATCGAGCGCGGCGCGTGTTTCCGGCACGCGTTCGAGCAGCGCGAACGCGGCGGCCTCGCCGATCGAGATGCCGTCTCGCGCGACGTCGAACGGCCGGCACGGCTTGCGCGACAACAGTTCGAGCGAATTGAAGCCGTACAGCGTCGTCAGGCACAGCGAATCGACGCCGCCGACGACGGCCGCATCGATCAGCCCCGCTTCGATCATCCGGCGCGCGGAGCCGAATACCTTCGCGCCGGACGAACACGCGGACGAGATCGCCGTCGCCGGCCCGCGCAGCGAGAAATACGCACGCACGAATGCAGCCGCCGAATACGGGTTGTGGGTATGCGCATAGCGGAACCCGGCGGGCAGTGCGCCGCTCGCCGGATCGCGTTGCTCGTACGCGCGTTCGGTCTCGAGGATGCCGGACGTGCTCGTGCCGATGAACACGCCGACGCGGGCGGCGCCGTGGCGCGACACGGCCGCCGCGACGCGCGCGTCGAAGCCGTCCTGCACGAGGCCGAGCTGCGCGAGGCGGTTGTTGCGGCAGTCGAAATCGGAGAGATCCGCGCGCACGGGCTGCGCATCGACGCCGTCCACCGAGCCGATCCAGGTGTCGAGTTCGGCGCGTTCGAAGTCGCACGGCGTGAGAGCGCCGCGCGCGTGGCGCAGCGCGTCGAGGGTCGCGTCGAGGCCGCGGCCGATGCAGCTGGTGGCGGTGAAGTGCGAGAGCAGCAGAGGTTTCACGAGGGTCGCATCCGGTGGCCGGAACGGGCGCCGCAGCAGGGCTGGCGGGCGCGCCGCGCATGGTCAGATTTTATCAAACGGGGGTGCCAGCATGCCCGGCTGGCCGGGCGCTTCGGGCGCTTCGGGCGCTTCGGGCGCAAGCGCGGCGCGCAGCGTGGTCCACTGCAACCGCGCATCGGCGGCCGCGCGCAGCAACGCCGGCAGCACGTCGAGCACGACCGGTTCGCCGCGCGCATCGCGCGCCGCATGGCCGTCATGCACGAGCAGGATGTCGTGTGGCGCGAGGCCGTTCAGCAGGCGGCGCGTGACGGTGTCCGCGTCGTGCTCGCGCGTGTCGAAGCCGCGGCGCGTCCAGCTGGCGAGCTGCAGCCCGAGCTCGCAGAGCACCGGCTCGAGAAACGGATTGCGCAGGCCGGCCGGCGCGCGGAAGAAGCGCGGTCGCATGCCGGAGATCTCGGTCAGCGTCTGCTGCGCGGCGGCGATTTCGCGCCGCAGCGCGGCGGGCCCCGACAGCGAGAACGTATGCCGGTGCCGCTGGCTGTGGTTCTCGACCGCGTGGCCGCGCGCGATGATCGCTTCGATCCATTGCGGATGGCGTCGTGCGAGATCGCCGATGCAGAAGAACGTCGCGCGTGCATCGTAACGATCGAGCAGGTCGAGCACGCGCGGCGTGACGTCGGGGTCCGGGCCGTCGTCGATCGTCAGCGCGATCCGGCGGCCGGCACCGGCCGGCAGCCGCGTCCAGTTCGGCCCGAGCAATGCGCTGCGCGGCCACAGGCCGGCGGCCGTCAGCGCGAGATGCGAGGCGACCACGCCGCCGGCGGCCCACGGCCACGCGGCCGGCTGCGCGACGACGGCCGCGAGCGCGCCCGCATGCAGCGCGGCGGTGCCCGCGATCAGCGGCGTTGGCTTCCAGCGGCGCGCATCGCCGGGCTGCGGCGGTGAAACGGATGACGGCGCGTTCATGCGCGAGCTCCTGTCGGATCATGGGGACGGCCGTTCGCGGCCGCGACGCGCGGCGCGAGAATCGCCGCGAACGCCAGCGCGAGCATCGCGCCGGGGCCGACGGTCAGCCCGAAGGTTTCGAGCAGCGGCACGCGCGACAGCGCGAGCAGGCCGAAGCCGGCGACCGTCGCGAGGTTCGCGATCAGCAGCGATACGAGCGTGTACGGCGTGACCGGTTGCGCGTCGTCGCGCTTGCAGAAGAACAGCGCATAGTTCGAGCCGACCGCGACGATCAGCAGCATTCCGACGAGGTGCAGGATCGTCAGTTGCACGCCGGCGAGCGCGAAGCCGGCCGTCACCACGATCACGGCCGCGACGAGCGGCGCGAGCGCGCGCACGACGCGGCGCGGCGAGCGCAGCGCGATCAGCAGCAGCACGGCGATTGCCGCGAAACCCGCGAGCGACAGCCGGATGTCCTCGTGCACGTAGTTCACGTACAGGCGATCGGCCTCGGCCTTCATGTCGACGAACAGCGCGTCGGGTACGCCGGCGCGCGCGACGGCCGCGCGGATCGGCGCGACATCGAGTGCCGGCGCGGCGGCTGACGCAGTGCGCGTAGCGTCCGGCGCGCGCAGCGGCAGCATCGCGCTCCAGCGGCCCGCGCGCTCGGTCAGCAACGCGTCGACGGCGAGCGCCATCGACGTGCCGCGCAGGTCGGCGCGCGTGAGCAGCGGCGCGTGGCGCGCGGCTTCGACATCGGCGACGAACGGTGCGAACAACTCGGGCCTGACCGAGATCGGCTGGTTCGCGACGGCCGCGTGCATGCGGGCGGCGAGCGCCTCCGCGTCCGGCAGGCTCGCCTGGCGCGCGCGCTGCGCGGCGTCGCTCGGCAGATAGCGCGCGGGACTTTCGAAGCCCGCGAGCGCGCCGCGATCGACGAGCGGCTGCAATTGCGCGGCAACCTGTTCCGCGCGTTCGAGCGCGGCCTGTTCGGTCGGCGCGGAAATCACGACGAGGTAGCGCACGTCCGGTGCACCGACATCGGCGCGCAGGCGCGCGTCGAGTGCCTGCGCGCGGGCGGGAACGGGGCTGAGCGCCGCGAGCTCGCGGCTCCACAGAGATTCGCGATGCAGCACGAGCGTCGTGCACGCGGCGAGCACGAGCACGGCGAGCGGCCAGCGCAGCCGCGGCGCCGCGGCGGCCGCACGCGCGAGCACCGCGCCGATGCGCGACACGTCGCGAATCGCGACGTGCTCGCCGCGCAGGTGCGGCAGCACGTAGCGCGTGACGAGCGCGGCGGCCGTCAGCCCGACGATCGAATAGAGCCCGAGCTGCACGAGGCCCGGAAAGCCGGAGAACAGCATCGACGCGAAGCCGCACACGGACGTGAGCACGCCGAGCCGGATCGTCGGCCAGTATGCGGCGAGCCACGCGCGCATCGCGTCGGCGGGCCGCGCGGCGCCGCGCGAGCCGACTTGCGCCGATTGCACGAACAGGTAGATCGAATAGTCGACGGCCTCGCCGATCAGCGTCGTGCCGAAGCCGAGCGTCAGCCCGTGGACGGTGCCGAACGCGACGCTGACCGCCGCGATGCCGGCCGCGATGCCCGTCAGCACCGGCAGCAGCCCCAGCGCGAGCGTGCGCGGCGAGCGGTACAGCGTCAGCAGCAGCGCGACGATCAGCACGAGGCTCGCGGTCGACAGCCGCTCGACGTCGTGCCGGATCGTGTCGCGCGTATCGACCGAGAACACGCCGGGGCCGGTCATCGCGAGCGTGTACGCGGCCGGGTTCGGCAGCGTCTGCGTCGCGGCGGAGAACGCGCGGCGCACCGCGTCGATCGCGCGTGCCTGCGCGTCGGTGTCGGAGCCGGCGGCGGCCGTCTGCACGACGAGCACCGCGCGCGTGCCGTCGCGCGATGCCCACACGCCGTCGCGCACGGCGGGCTGCGCGCCGCTGTCGAGCTGGTCGACGAGCGCGGTCACTTCGCCGGTCGGGTCGTGCGGCAGCATCGCCTTCGCGACGAGGCCCGCCGACGAGCCCAGCAGGTCGAGGCTGTCGCCGAGCGCCTGGTGCAGGCCGTCCGCGCTGAAGCGTTGCGGCGTGACGGCCGGGCTCAGCAGGTAGCGATGATCGAACACGAACTGCTGGTCGCGCGCGTCGTTCACGGCCTCGCCGTTGTTGATCGCGGAGAATTGCCGGTCGGCGCGCAGCGTGCCGGCGACGCGCCGCGACAGCGCGGCGCGCGTGGCCGCATCGCCGCCGTCGATCGCGACGAGGATCAGCCGCGACACGATGCCGTCGCGCAGTTGCTCGACGAGCACGCGCTGCCCGGCGCTCGGCGCGCGCGGCAGGAACGCGGACAAATCGGCCGTGAAATTCGCGCGGGCGATCGCGATCGCGCATGCGACGAGCGCGAGCAGCCACACGAGCACCGCGCGTTGCCGCCAGGCGGGCAGGCGCCGGGTGACGGGAGCGGTCGGCCGGGTGCGTTCGTCCATCAGTTCGCCGGGACGGGTTGCAGGCGCATCGTCGAATGGTCGCCGTCGGCCTGCCGGATCGCGACGCTGCGCAACACGTCGCGCGTGCCGTCGAGCGTGATCGTGCTGACGACCTTCAGCATCCGCGAATCGAGCGGCGTGAGCGTCAGCGTCCAGTCGTCGCCACGGCCGGCGAGCGCGACCTTGTACACCTGCTCGAGCGCGTAGCGGTTGCCGGCGAGCGTCGCGCGGATGCTGTCGATGAAGGCGCCGAGCTCGGGGTAGCGCGCGAGCGCGAGCGTGAATTTGCGGTTGTTGCGCTCGACGGTGAGCATGTCGCCGTCGACGACGAGATGTTCGGGCTTCGGGCTCAGCGTGTGCTTCTCGAGATGGTCGGGCGCGACGAACACGAGCTCGCCCGACGATTCGAGCGGCTGCGCGGCGATCGACAGCGTCTTCGTCTCGGTGAACGTCGCACGCCCGGACTTGTGCTGCGCGAGCGTCGACATCAGCCGGTCGAGGGTCCATGCCGAACCGGTGTCGGCCGCCTGCGCGGGCAGCGCGAGCGCGACGGCCGCCGTGACGGCGAACAGGCGCGCGGCGCGGCGCGGCGCGAGCAGGAGCGACAGCGGCAACAGTGACAGGAAGCGGCGAACGGCGGTCATGCGTCGGAATCCCTCGGGGTGGGCAGCCCGGTGCACGCGCACGCATCGTCGCGGCGCGCGGCGGCGTCGCCGGTCTGCCAGAAATCGAAATAGTTAAACCAGTTGTACGGGGCCGCGCGGCAATACCGGTCGAGCAGCGCGACGTAGCGCGCGAGCGCCGCATCGACGGCCGCCGCGCGCGTGTCGCGGCGCACGTCGGAGAAATCGGCGAGCGTCTCGAAGTGCACGTCGTAGCGATTGCCGTCGCGATAGAGGCCGGTCATGAACAGCACCGGGCGCCGCAGCATCGCGGCCATGTAGAGCGGCCCGAGCGGGAACGCGGCCGGCGCGCCGAGCAGCGGCAGCCGCCGCATCGACGCGGCCGCGTCGTCGAGCAGCGTGCGGTCGGCGAGCATCCCGACCATGCAGTTCGCGTCGAGGCGCTCGCGCACCTTCAGCATCGAATCGACCTGCCCGAGCGGAATCACTTCCGGCTTCGCGGCCGGATTCACGGCGGCGAGCGTCGCGTTGATCTTGCGCGCGTTCTCTTCGAACATCGTGACGACGACGCGCAGGTCCGGCCGCGTGCGGCCGATCGCGCGCACGACTTCGAAGCTGCCGAGGTGCGCGCCCATCAGCACTGCGCCGCGCCCCCCGGCGAGCGCGTCATCGACCCGCGTTTCGCCGTGCAGCCGGATGTCGAACAGGTCGAAGCGGCCGTTCATCAGGTAGATGCGGTCGTGGATCGTCGCCGCGAACGTGAACACGTGCCGGTACACGTCGCGCCAGCGCGCCGGACGGCCGAGCACGCGGCGCAGGTAGTCGCGCGACGCCGCGCGGGCGACCGGCGAGAACAGCACGAAATAGGCCGCGATGGCGTGCAGCACGACGCGCGACGGCCGCCGGCCGAACCGCAGCGAGATCCAGGCCATCGCGCGCAGCAGCGCCGCGTTGCTGCGTTCCTGGCGCTCGGCCCATGCGGTGCGCTTCATGGCTGCGCGCCTTCCGGTGCGGCTGGCGGCGCGGACAGCACGCCGGTCGCGACGTCGCGCGTGCCGGCGCGCAGCGTGAAGCGGATTGCACCGCCTGCCGCCGCATCGAACGCGAGATCGAGCGGTTCGCCGGGCGCGACCGGGCTCAGGAATTTCGCGGAAGCGAGCCGCCACGTATCCAGCGGGCGGTTCAGCGATGCGCCGAGCGCGGCGATCGCGTGATCGAGCAGCACGACGCCCGGCACGATCGGATGACCGGGGAAATGACCGGGCAGCGCAGGGTGATCGGCGGGAATCGTGAACGCGAGCGGCGCATCCGTCTCGCTGCGATCGCGCACGTCGGCCGTGGCGGCGCGCGTGTGCCGTGCGACGAGCGCGGCGAGCACGTCGCGCGGCAGCTTGCCCGTTTCGTTGCGCGGCAACGTATCGACGAACACGAGCGGACGCGGCATGAACGCGGGATCGATCCGTTCGCGCAGCGCGCGCTGCAGATCGGCCGCGGCGAGCGTCGGGGCGACCACGAGCGCGACGAGGCGCGTGACCGGTTCGCGGGTCGCATCGGCGTGGGCCGGCGCGGCTTCGTCCGGCATGAAGAACACGCCGTCGACGACGCCGGCAATCGCGTTCAATTGATGATTCAGATAGGCGAGCGACGTGCGCTTGCCGGCGATGTTGACGAGGTCCGCCTTGCGGCCATGCAGCAGGAACCGGCCGTCGCCGAGCAGCTCGAGCGCGTCGCCCATCGGCACGGGGGCCTCGACGTGTCCGCCCGATACCCACATGGTCGGGCCACTGTCGTCGGCCGCGGCCTCGCCGTGCGACGCGTCATGCGCATCACGCGCATCGAGCCGGATGCCCGGGAACACTTGCCAGGTCGCGCCCTGCGACGTGCGGCGCGTCGCGATCTGCCCGGTCTCGGTGCTGCCGTAGATTTCGACGAGCGGCGCGCCGAGCGCGGCCTCGGCTTCGCACGCGAGTTTTTCCGACAGCGGCGCGGTGGCCGACAGCACGAGCGCGGCCGGCGGCAGCGCATGGCCGGCCGACAGCAGCGCGCGCAGGTGGATCGGCGACGTGACGAGCACGCGCGGCTGCGGGATCGCGTCGAGTTCGTCGCGAATGTCGCGCGGATAGAACGGCTGGCGATTGCTGAACGCGAGGCCGCCGATCAGCGCGAGCAACACCGTCGACTCGAAGCCGTACATGTGCTGCGCGGGCACGGTGCCGATCAGCGTGGCCGCGCGGCCGTCGAGCAGGCCGAGGCGGTCGGCCGCCGCGCGCACGCAGCCGACCAGGAAGCCCCAGGTCTTGCGGTGCGGCACCGGCGCGCCGGTCGAGCCGGAGGTGAACACGTACGCCATGATCCGCGCTGCGTCGATCCGCGGCACCATGCAGGGTGTGTCGTCGCGGAGGTCGCCGGCGGAGGCGTCCGGATACGCGAAGCGCGGCAGGTCGATCGTGCAGTCGGGCGCGTCGTGCAGGCAGAACGCGTCAGGTGCGAACGACGCGAGCTGGCGCACCATCTCCGGCGTATGCGTCGACGGCAGCAGGCTGATCCTGCCGGACACAAGCGCCGCGCACAGGCTGACCGCGAAGCGGTAGCGGTCGCGGCACACGTTGAACACGTGGCCGCCGGCGGGCAGCGCGGCGGCCACGCGCGCGACGTCGGCGACGAACGCGCGCACGGTGACGGGCGCGCCGTCGCGCCAGGCGATCGTCTGGTCCGGCGACGAATGGAATACCAGCGGGTGAGTCGGCATAAATCGGCTAGAGCGGGAAGCGGTGACCGGCGCGGCCGCGATGCGGCGCCGCGCCGGCCATGAATTCATCGTGACGGTTGCGTCGACGCGCGGTACGCGCGCACCGCGTCGACCATCCGCGCCCGAGCATCGTGCGGCAGCGCGAAGCGCCGGCACGCATGCTCGGCGGCGAACATCACGGCGACGAGCGGCAGCGACAGGTAGTTCGCGAACGTCGACCATGCGACGATCGGCGCGGTCGCGAACATCAGCGTCGACACGGCGGCGATCGCGACGAAGAACAGCGTCCACGCGAGCGTGATGCGCCGCGTGTAGCGCGCGACGGCTGGCGTGATCGTGCCGTGGATCATCGTCGCGAACCGCGTGCACAGCGGCACCTGGCCGGCCGCGAGCGTGCGGCCGAACAGCAGCGCCATCGCGAGGTTGAAGCTCACGTGTTCCAGATACAGCCCCCATTCGAAATGGCGCGCGAGCGGGATGCGCGCGGCCCACAGCGCGACGGCGGCCAGTACCCACGCCGGCACGAGCCACGCGCGCCGCGGCGAGCGCCATGCCGCACCGAGCGCGAGCAGCAGCGGCGGCACGAGCGCCATCGCGAGGCCGACGCCATGCGCGCCGGGCGTCGCGGCCGCGTAATGCGCGCCGATCTGGTACGCGGCCACCGCGGCGAGCGCGCCGACACCGCGCACGATCGCGAGCGGTGTGCTCATCGCGGCGCTCCCGGCGCGTGACGTGCGCACGCATCGCCGCCGGCGGCCGCGGCACGGCGGCGCACGGGCGGGCAAACGGCGGCGAGGCAAATGGACGGGCGCGGCATGGCTGCTGGAAACATCGGGCGTATCGTGAGGCCGGACGCGTTCGTCGGGCCGTCAAACATCATATGAATGGCGGCCGGGACGCTTGTCCGGGCCGGCTGTCGTGCCCGCCATTTTAGGGCCGCTGCGTGGCCGTTCGAGACCGGCGCGGCCGGGTTTTGTAACCGAATGTATGGCAGCGCACCGACGCTTTCGCGGCGGCGATCCATTTCCATCCGCAGCGGCTCAAGCGTCTGCTGCGATCGGGGCCCGAAACCGGCCGTGGCGCGGCCCTTCAGTCTGTAACCATTCACGGTATACGCACCGATACCCATCCACTAGAATCCGCGTAACTTTTACAAACGACCCCCAATAACGCAGGCGGGGAAGCCGGCAGACGCCGGAGGGACGGAGATTCGCGCGGGCTTCGCACGCGCCGGGCATGCATGACGGTTGCCGTTTCCGGGTGCCTCCCGCCGCCATGGGCCGCCTGCCCGCAAGCATGATGAACGCACTGGAACAAGAGCTCGCCACGCTGATCATCGGCGAACTGAATCTCGAAGACGTCCCGCTCGAAACGGTGACGGCCGGGACCCCGCTGTATGGCGAGGGCTTCGGGCTCGACTCCATCGACATCCTCGAAATCGCGCTGCTGATCTCGAAGAAATACGGCTTCGAGCTGCGCTCGGACAATCCGGACAACAAACAGATCTTCGCGACGCTCGGCGCGCTTGCCGCATACGTCGCCGCGCATCGCACGAAGTGACGGGCGCGCACGGCGCGGCACACGGATGATTACCGCACGCGGCGGCCGTCGCTGGACGACAGGCCGCCGCGTCGATCGAGGTGAAACGCGATGAACGGAGCAAGTCGATGCGGGCGCTCGTAACGGGCGGCAGCGGCGCACTCGGGCAGGCGATCTGCACGGCGCTCGCGCAGGCCGGTCACGAAGTCTGGGTGCACGCGAACCGGAATCTCGCGCAGGCGGAGGCCGTCGCGCAGCAGATCGTCGCGGCCGGCGGTACCGCGCATGCGATCGCGTTCGACGTGACCGATGGCGACGCGACGCTCGCCGCGCTCGCGCCGTTCGTCGACGACGCGCCGGTGCAGATCCTCGTCAACAACGCGGGCATTCACGACGACGCGCCGATGGCCGGCATGTCGCGCCGGCAATGGCACAGCGTGATCGACGTGACGCTCAACGGTTTTTTCAACGTCACGCAGCCGCTGTTGCTGCCGATGA
Organism: Burkholderia ambifaria AMMD; assembly: GCF_000203915.1. NCBI lineage: Bacteria > Pseudomonadati > Pseudomonadota > Betaproteobacteria > Burkholderiales > Burkholderiaceae > Burkholderia > Burkholderia ambifaria. Next base: position 3,100,691 of record NC_008390.1, on the reverse strand, counting down.
TCCGCACGCGGCGCGGACGGATCATCAACATCGCGTCGGTCGCGGGCGTGACCGGCAACCGCGGGCAGGTCAACTACGCGGCCGCGAAGGCGGGGCTGATCGGCGCGACGAAGTCGCTGTCGCTGGAGCTTGCGTCGCGCGGCATCACGGTGAACGCGGTCGCGCCCGGCATCATCGAATCGCCGATGGCCGACCTTGCGTTTCCCGCCGAACGGATCAAGCAGCTCGTGCCGGCGCAACGCGCGGGCCGGCCCGACGAAGTCGCGGCGATGGTCGCGTATCTGGTATCCGATGCGGCCGCCTATGTGACGGGGCAGGTGCTGTCCGTCAACGGCGGGCTCGCATGACGACGCGCGCGGCGTCGGCTTGACGCGAAGCAACGGCGCGCAACGCGGCGCGTGGCCCCCATGCCGCGAGCCCGCGCCGCATAGTGAGGAAATCGAAGTGTCAGTGCATCCAGTCGACGCCGAACGGCAAGCATGTTCCCTGTCGTCCGCCCCGAACGCGGTCGCGCCCGGACACACGGCAGCCGCGCCTGCCGCATCACGAGCGGGCATCCCGCCCGCGGCGAACGGCGGCAGCCGTGCGCTGCGGCTCGCCCGGATCGATCACGCACGGCTGGCCGCGCTGCTGCACGATGCGCACCAGCGCGGCGACGCATTCGAGCACCTGTTTCCCGGCGCGCTGGGCGTGGTATGCATCGGCGCGGCCGGATCGCCGGCCGATGCGATGGCACGCATGCTCGCCGTCGCCGCGCCCGAGCTGCCGCTCGCACCGGTGCCGATGACGCTGCTCGATGCCGGCGGCCACGCACACGGCGACGCGGTCTGCGAAATCTGGCAGTGCGACGCGCCCGACTTGCGCAGCGCGCGACGCGGCGCGCTGCAATATCGCTACAGCGAAACCGCGGGGCTAGTGTTCGGCAGCATCGTCGTGCAGGAAACGCAGGAAGCGATCGATATGGCGGATCGCGACGGCGGCACGCCGCTCGAACGTGCGACATACGATGCGTACCGCGCGCTGTTCGACGTGCTCGATACGCTCGGTCTGCCGCATCCGCTGCGGATCTGGAACACGGTGCCGGCGATCAATGCGCAGCAGTTCGGGATCGAACGCTATCGTCAGTTCAATATCGGCAGGCAACGCGCGTTCGACGCGTGCCGCCGCGCGCTGACAGGCGGTGTGCCGGCTGCCTGCGCGCTCGGTTCGGTCGTGCCGGTCGCGGGCGACACGCCGCCGGCCGCGCCGCTCGCGATCCATTTCATCGCGAGCCGCACGCCGGCCGATCCGGTCGAGAACCCGCGCCAGGTCAGCGCGTATCACTACCCGGCAGAGTACGGCCCGCGTGCGCCGACGTTCGCGCGCGCGGCCGCATGGACCGACGGCGCTGCGGCACCGCTGCTGTTCGTATCGGGCACCGCCAGCATCGTCGGGCACCGCACGCTGCATCGCGGCGACGTCGTCGCGCAAACGCGCGAGACGATCGCGAACCTGGCGGCCGTGCTCGAGCAGGCGGCGCGGCAGGGGCACGGCCCGTTCACGCTCGCGGACCTGAGCTATCGCGTCTACGTGCGCGACGCCGGCGACACCGCGGCGCTCGCCGCGATCGAACGCGCGCTGCGCGATGCGGCCGGCGCCGACGTGCGCGCGCTGTTCGTCCACGCGCACGTGTGCCGCGACGATCTGCTGGTCGAGATCGACGCGAGCGCCGGCCATCCGCTGGAGCAACTGTCGTGAAGCGGGCGGGCCTGTCGCTGCGCGAACCGTCGCCGCATGCGGGCGACGTCGAGGAAGCCTGTCGGCGCGCGCCGCCAGGTCATACACTTTTGTCAGGATCATCGTCTTCGCAATCGGCCGTTCCCATGTCCAAGCTGCACGCGTCGTCCACCCATCTCGTGTTGATTCCGAGCTACAACCCGGGCCTCAAGGTCGACACGACCGTGCGCAACGCCCGTGCGCAGTGGAACCCGGTGTGGGTCGTCGTCGACGGCAGCACCGACGGCAGCGCCGAGCGGCTGCAGGCGATGGCCGAGCGCGATCCGGGGCTGCGCGTGATCGTGCTGCCGGAGAACCGCGGCAAGGGCGCGGCGGTGCTGGCCGGCCTCGACGCGGCGGCCGCGAGCGGCTTCACGCACGTGCTGACGATGGATTCCGACGGCCAGCATCCGGCCGAGCTGATTCCCGAATTCATGGCCGCATCGCAGGCGAGCCCGGACGCGATGGTGCTCGGCCTGCCGAAGTTCGACGCGAGCGCGCCGCAGCTGCGCGTGCAGGGCCGGCGGCTGTCGAACGGCTGGGCTGACCTCGAGACGCTGTGGGCCGGAATCGGCGATTCGCTGTACGGCTTTCGCGTGTATCCGGTCGCGCCGCTCGCCGCGATCATGCATCGGCAGCCATGGATGCGCGGCTTCGACTTCGATCCGGAAGCGGCCGTGCGGCTGTGCTGGGCCGGCGTGCGGCCGATCCGCATCGAGGCGCCGGTGCGCTACTTCGGCGCGCACGAGGGCGGCGTGTCGCATTTCCACTACGGTCGCGACAACGCGCTGCTCGCGTGGATGCACCTGCGGCTGTTCGCCGGTTTCGTGCTGCGGCTGCCGCTGCTGGCCGCGCGGCGGCTGATGCGGCGGCCGCGTTCGGCGTTCAGCCGGTCGCCCGGCCGCGGCGATTGACTGCGGTTCGTCATCAATCCGCCGAGAAAGCGCGCCGTTCATTCCGGATCGACCGGTCATCAATCTGTCATTCGATGTAAACATCTGGTAATTTTCTGCCGGATTATGCAAAATCGCCGCTCCCAACTACAACTACCGAGGGATCCGGGATGCATATCAAGAAAGCAGCGGCAGCATGTGGCATGGCGTTCCTGTTGAGCGCATGCGGCGGCGTGCAGAATCTCGACGCGAACAGCCTCACGTCGGCGGGGACCAACCTGTACAAGGCGGCGACGCTGTCGGACAGCGACATCGCGGCACTGTCGAACGACTCGTGCAAGTCGAGCGACGCCGAATCGAAGATCGCCGCGCCGAACAGCGCGTACGCGAAGCGTCTGACGAAGGTGATGAAGGGCTTCGGCGACATGACGCTGAACGGCCAGAAGATCAACTACAAGGTCTACATGACCAAGGACGTCAACGCTTGGGCGATGGGCAACGGCTGCGTGCGCGTGTACAGCGGCCTGATGGACATGATGAACGACGACGAACTGCGCGGCGTGATCGGTCATGAAATGGGCCACGTCGCACTGGGTCACTCGAAGAAGGCGATGCAGACCGCCTACGCGGTCAGCGCGGCGCGCACCGCGGCCGGCGCGGCATCGCCGGGCGTCGCGACCCTGACGAGCTCGCAGCTCGGCGACATCACCGAGAAGTTCATCAACGCGCAGTTCTCGCAGACGCAGGAAAGCGCGGCCGACGACTACTCGTTCGACCTGATGAAGCAAAAGAGCATGAACCAGAAGGGCCTCGTCACCGCGTTCCAGAAACTCGCGCAACTCGATGGCGGCAAGAGCTCGATGATGAGCTCGCACCCGTCGTCGTCGAGCCGTGCGCAGCACATCCAGGATCGCATCGCGAAGGGCAGCTGATCGCCGATCGCGGCGCCGGCTTCGTCCGGCGCCCGGGATGAACCAAACCCCACGCTTTTTCGGGCGTGGGGTTTTGTTTTTGGAGGCCCGGAAAGCGGCCGCGCCGCGTGCTTACGGCACCATTCCCGGCAACACGTAGGCCTGCACCAGCGTGATCAGGCCGACGATCACCGCGAACAGTAGGCTGTGGCGCACCGTGAAGCGGAACAGATCGGACTCCTTGCCGACGAGGCCGGTCGCCGCGCATGCCACCGCGATCGACTGCGGCGAGATCATCTTCGCGGTCACGCCGCCCGTCGTGTTCGCGGCGACCGCGAGCGTCTCTGGCACGCCGAGCTGGTGCGCGGTCGCCTGCTGCAGCGAGCAGAACAGCGCGTTGGACGACGTGTCCGAGCCGGTCAGGAACACGCCGAGCCAGCCGAGGAACGGCGAGAAGAACGGGAACGCGGCGCCGGTGCCGGCCAGCATCAACGCGAGCGTCGACGACATCCCCGAGTAATTCGCGACGAACGCGAACGCGAGCACGAGGCCGATCGACAGGATCGGGCGCGTGAGTTCCTTCAGCGTCTCGCCGAACGTGACGAGCGCGTCGCGCGGCTTCATCCGCAGCAGCGCCATCGAGATCAGCGCGGTCACGAGGATCGCGCTGCCCACCGCCGACACGAGGTCGAGCTTCAGCACTGCGTCGAGTGCCTTCGGCGTCGCGGCGATCGGCGCGGTCTTCACGACGAGCTGGTCGAGCCCGGCCACATGGAACTTCAGGACGGTCGACGCGAGCGCGCCGTGCGCGGCGAACAGCGCCTTGAACGGCGCGATGCTCCACACGGTGACGACGGCCGTCAGGATCAGGAACGGCGACCACGCGCGCACGGTCTGCGCGAGCGAGTACGGCGACGCCTGGCGGCTTGCGCCCGAACCGTTGCCGCCCGCGCCGAACCCCGCGAGCGCCGCGCCGCCGCCGGACGCGACGACGCCGCCTGCCGTCTGCTTCGCGCTGCTCGGCTGCCACACCTTCAGGAACACGGCCAGCGACACGAGGCTGACGAGCGACGACGTGATGTCCGGCAGCTCGGGCCCGATGTGATTCGACGTGAAGTACTGCGTGATCGCGAAGCTGCCGCCCGCGACGAGCGCGGCCGGCCAGGTCTGCCGCACGCCGCGCAGCCCGTCCATCATGAACACGAGCCAGAACGGCACCGCCAGCGACAGCAGCGGCAGCTGCCGGCCGGCCATCGCGCCGATGTGGAGCGGGTCGATGCCCGTCACCTGCCCGGCGACGATGATCGGGATGCCCATCGCGCCGAACGCGACCGGCGCGGTGTTCGCGATCAGGCACAGTCCCGCCGCGTGCAGCGGCTTGAAGCCGAGGCCGACGAGCAGCGCGGCCGTGATCGCGACGGGCGCGCCGAAGCCGGCGGCGCCTTCGAGGAACGCGCCGAACGAGAAGCCGATCAGCAGCATCTGCAGCCGCTGGTCGTCGGTGATCGACAGCACCGATGCGCGGATGATGTCGAACTGGCCGGTCTTCACGACGATCTTGTACAGGAACACGGCCGCGACGATGATCCACGCGATCGGCCACAGGCCGTACGCGAAGCCGAAGCCGGCCGCCGCGAGCGCCTGCGGCACGGGCATCCCGTACGCGAGAATCGCGACGCCGAGCGACAGCAGCAGCGTGATCGCGGCGGCCACGTGCCCCTTCATCCGCAAGGCGGCTAGCGCGATGAAAAAGAAGATGATCGGAATTGCGGCGACGAACGCCGACAGCCCGAGGCTGCCGAGCGGCGTGTAGATCTGATGCCAAACCTGCATGGTTGTCTCCTCCATGGATTTATCGGGGTACGGGTTTGAAAGCGGGGTGTTCTATTCGGGCTGGCCGCGCGCGCGCAGCAGGTCGGACAGGCTGCGCGGCGCCGGCTCGAGCGGCGTGCGGTGCTGCGTCCAGCCCATCTGCTTCGCGGGCGTGAGCGCGCGCAGCCGCGTCGCGGTCCAGCGGAACGCGCGATACGCGCGCGGATGCGCGAACGCGCCCGACCAGAAGCGCCACACGAGGTCTTCCGCGCGGTTGTAGTTCGCACCCTGGCCGCGCAGCGGATGCGCGACGGGTTCGTCGGGCTTGCGGTTCGCCTCGGTGCGCAGCCGCACCAGCAGCTGCGGGATCGGAATCCGGACCGGGCACACCTCGCCGCATGCGCCGCACAGCGTCGACGCGGTCGGCAGGTCGGCCGTCGCGTCGAGGCCGAGCAGGTGCGGCGAGATGATCTTGCCGATCGGGCCGGGATAGGTCGTGCCGTACGCATGGCCGCCGATGCGCGTATAGACGGGGCAATGGTTCATGCACGCGCCGCAGCGGATGCACTGCAGCGTCGCGCGCAGCTGTTCGTCCGCGTAGGCCTGCGTGCGGCCGTTGTCGAGCAGCACGAGATGCAGCTCGCGCGGGCCGTCGCGTTCGCCTTCGCGGCGCGGGCCCGAGATCAGGTTGAAGTAGGTCGTGATCGCCTGGCCGGTGGCCGAACGCGTCAGCAGGCTCGACAGCGGCACGATGTGCTCGAGCTTCTCGACGACCTTCTCGATCCCCATGATCGCGACGTGCGTATCGGGCACGGTGGTCGACAGCCGGCCGTTGCCCTCGTTTTCGACGAGCCACAGCGTGCCCGTGTCGGCCGCCGCGAAGTTCACGCCGGACAGGCCGATGTCGGCTTCCGCGAACGCGCGGCGCAGCGCGCGCCGGCCGGTCTGGATCAGCTCGTCGACGTCCTCCGTGTAGCGCGTGCCGGGGATGTGCCGCTCGAACAGCTCGGCGATGTCGCCGCGCGTCTTGTGGATCGCCGGCATCACGATGTGCGACGGCTTCTCGCCCGCGAGCTGCACGATGAACTCGCCCATGTCGGACTCGATGCAGTCGACGCCGTGCTCCGCGAGGTAATGGTTCAGCTCGATTTCCTCGCTCGCCATCGACTTGCCCTTGATCACGCGGCGCGCATGGTTCGCCTGCGCGATGCCGAGCACGATCGCGTTCGCGTCGGCGGCGGTCTCCGCCCAGTGCACCTGCACGCCGGCGGCGGTGAGCTTTGCCTCCAACTGTTCGAGCAGCGCCGGCAGTTGCGCGAGCGCGTGCTGCCGCACGGCTTCGCCGAGATCGCGCAGCTGCTGCAGCTCGGTGTCGTCGGGGAACTGGGACGTACGCTTGCCCTGCAGGAAGTCCATCGCGCCGCGAAAGCTTTGGCGCAGCGCGGGATCGTCGAGCGCGGCGCGCGCACGGGCCTTGAAGTCGCCGGGGGCGACGAATTGCAGCGGTTGGTCGCTCATCGCGGCAGCTCCTGGCAGGCGGTTGCGGCCGGTTCGGCGGCCGGCCCGGTGACGATCACGACCCAGAGGTTGCGCGGGCCGTGGGCGCCGTACGCGAGGGTCTGCTGGATATCGGATGTCTTCGACGGGCCCGACACCAGTACGACGTTGGTCGGCATGCCGGCGTGCCAGCGCTCCGCGTGCACGGCCGCGTGAAGGTCGGCATGCAGCGTGTTCGCGTGGACGAGCGCGACGTGCAGCGGCGGCACCAGCGACACCGTGCGCGGCGTGCCGGCATCGGGCGCGAGCACCACGGTGCCGGTCGCCGCGATGCCCGAGCGCGCAACGGTGAAGCCCGCGTCGATCGTGTCGAACAGCTCGGCTTTCCACGCGTCGATCGGCCGGTCGAACGGCACCGGCGCGACCGCGTCGGGCAGCGCCCGTGCGAGCGCCGCAGATTCGGCGCGGGTCGGGTCCAGCAGCAGGCGGCGCACGCCCGCGTCGGCCAGACGTGCGGCAAGCTGCGCGGGCCACGCGTCGGCGCTCGCGCACCAGACGTCGGCATGCGACGCGGCGAGCGCGGCCTGCATCGTCTGCGCGAGTACAAGCGGGTCGGGTGCGGCGGGCGCGCGCCGTGCGGCGTAATGTGTGTCGATGCGCGCATCGAGCGCCGGCGCGGCGTTCGCGGCGACGCTGGGCGCGGCGGCGCGCAGGCGCGCGAGGATCGCGTCGCGCGCGCTCATTGCGAATCCCCGCGCAGCGAGCCGGCACCTGCCGTGCGGCGCCACAGGAAGCTCGCGAGATGCTCGACGGGCAGGGGAGCGCCAGCCTTTTCGGCCGCATGACCGATGTTCAGCAGGCAGCCGCAGTCCGCCGACACGAGGCGCTCGCAACCCGTCGCGCAGGCCGATGCGACCTTGTCGCTCACCATCGCGCCGGAGATGTCGGGATGTTTCAGCGAGAACGTGCCGCCGAAGCCGCAGCATTCCGACTCGCGTTCATGTTCGATGCGCGTGACGCCCGGCAGCGCGTCGACGAGCGCGACGCCGTGCACGCGGGTGCCCATCTCGCGGCGGGCCGCGCACGACGTGTGCAGCACCACGCGTTCGTCCGGGCCGGCATTCGCGGTGACGGCATCGAGCCGCACGTGGAGCACATGGACGAGGAATTCGGCGAGTTCGTAGGTGCGCTCCGCGATCGCGCGGGCCTTCGGGCCGTGCACGGGATCGTCGGCGAACAGCGCGGGCCAATGGTGCCGGATCATGCCCGCGCACGAGCCGGACGGCACGATCACCGGCCAGGGCTCGGCGAACAGGTCGAGCTGCGCGGCCGCGACACGGCGCGCCTCGTCGGGATTGCCGCTGCTGTACGCAGGCTGCCCGCAGCAGCTCTGGCCGCGCGGATAGTGGACGGTCAAGCCTTCGCGTTCCAGCAGGCGCACCGTGTCGAGCCCGGCTTCGGGGACGAACAGGTCGACCAGGCAGGTCGCGAACAGGTAGACGTGCGCGGGGGCGGCGGTGGGGTAGTGCCTTTCGTTCATGTCTCGCTCCAGGTGCGGCGGCCCGGCATGCGCATGCGGGACGACGATTTCGCTTTCGCTGCATAATTCCCGCGACGGCGCCGAAGCTCAAATTGGTTGGGCCAATCGACGCGACCGGATATTCCGGATGGGGAGACGGTGATGGCGGCGATGACGGCACGGGGCCGGACCGAAGTGGTGATGCGCAAGATCGAGACGGCGCTGCTCGACGGCACGTGGCAGGCCGGCGCGCGGCTGCCGGCCGAGCGCGTGCTCGCGCAGCAGTACGGCGTCGCGCGCAACACGGTGCGCGAGGCGACCCAGCGGCTCGTCGCGCGCGGGCTGCTGCAGAGCCGGCGCGGCGCGGGCGTGTACGTGACGGACCAGCTGCGCGCGGGCATCGCGTCGCCGTGGGGCCAGCTGGTTGCCGACCACCCGGCGTTGCGCGACGACATTCTCGAATTCCGTCGCGTGCTCGAAGGCGCGACCGCGTATTTCGCGGCGCTGCGCGCCGACGCGAGCGACCGGCGCCGGATCCGCGCGCTGCTGCGCGAACTCGAAACCGCGCACGCGAACGACGATGCGGCCGTCGAGGCATCGGCCGATGCGAAGCTGCACGAGGCGATCGCGCTCGCGTCGCACAACACGATGTTCCTGCACCTGCACACGAGCGTGATCGGGATGCTGCGCGAGCACATCTCGATCAACGTCGCGGGGATGACGACGCACGAGCAGGCGTCCGAGTTGCTGCTGCAGCAGCACCGGGTGGTGTGCGACGCGATCTGCGCGCAGCGGCCCGAGGAGGCGCGCACCGCGATGCAGACGCATATCGACTACGTGCGCAGCCACTTCGAGCGAAGTGGCGACGCGCCGTGAGATTGGTTGGACCATGGCCGCCTCAGGCCCGCACGGCGGAGGGTCGCGAGTCGCAGGCCGCCGGGCCGGGGGGGCGCCGCGGGCGACGCGCGTTTTGCTGCGGCGCGGCGCCACCCGCGCCGGCCGCGCGATTGACCGGTTCATCCGGCGCCCACTAGAATCGGCTGGAGCCGCCTGTCAGCCGCGCGCCGCGGCGATCGCGGACCCATTGATCCGCCTGTCGAGGAAGTTTCCGTGCTTACGTCTTTGATTCGGCGCGCGCCGGCCGCGCTGTCGTGGCGCGCCGTGTGCCGCCCGGCCCGCGCGCTGATCGTCTGCGCGCTGCTGCCGCTCGTCGCCTGCGCGACGCACCCGCCTGCCACCTCGCTCGATCGCCCCGTGTCCCACGCGTTGTCTGCCGATACCGCGACCCCGCTGCGCGATGCGCTGGCCGCGCCGGAAGCCGCGCATCCGGGACAGTCGGGCTTCCGCTTGCTGGCCGACGGCGCCACCGCGTTGCAGATGCGCATCGCGCTCGCGCGCGCGGCGACGAAGACGCTCGACATGCAGTACTACATCGCGACCGAGGATACGACCGGCAAGCTGCTGCTCGGCGCGGCGCTGTATGCGGCCGATCGCGGCGTGCGCGTGCGGATGCTGGTGGACGACCTGAACTTCGACGACATCGACCGCGTGATGGCCGCGCTGAATACGCATCAGAACATCGAGATCCGCGTGTTCAACCCGTTCGGCGCGTCGCAGCGCGGCATGGTCGAGCGCACGGCCAACTTCTTCACGCGGATCGACAGCTTCACGCGCCGGATGCACAACAAGGCGATGATCGCGGATAACCAGCTCGCGATCGTCGGCGGCCGCAATCTCGGCGACGAATATTTCAGCGCGAGCCCGACGCTGCAGTTCCGCGATCTCGACGTGCTCGCGGCCGGCCCCGTGACGCACGACATCTCGAAGAGCTTCGACGACTACTGGGTGAGCGCGAGCAGCTATCCGCTGCGCGTGCTGAATCATCAGAAGTTCGATCCGAAGGATCTCGACGCGATGCGCGACGAGCTGCGCGAGCACTGGCGCAAGAACGCCGATCCGTACAACGCGAAGCCGCTGAACGCGACGCCGCTCGCGCAGCAGATCGCGCGCGACCAGCTCGAGCTCGTGTGGGCGCCGGCCGAATTCAAGGTCGATGCGCCGGACAAGATCGCGCGGCCGACCGACGCGTACGTGAGCCCGCCGATGCAGCGCCTGGGCGAGCTCGCGCGCGGCGCGCGCAAGGAATTCCTCGCGTTCTCGCCGTACTTCGTGCCGCACGACGCCGGCGTGAAGATCCTCGGCGATACGACCGCGCGCGGCGTGCGCGTCGCGATCGTCACGAATTCGCTCGCGGCGACCGACGCGGTCGCGGTGCAGGCCGGCTATGCGCCTTATCGCATCCCGTTGCTGCAGCGCGGCGTCGAGCTGTACGAATTCAAGGCGCAGCCCGACCAGCCGCCGACCCGGCTGTTCGGCTCGCGCTCGCGGGCGAGCCTGCATGCGAAGGCGTACGTGATCGACCGGCAAATCCTCGTGATCGGATCGCTGAACCTCGACCCGCGCTCCGCGCACCTGAACACCGAGCTCGCGCTCGTGATCCACAGCCCGGTGCTCGCGCAGCAGGCCGCGGCGATCTTCGCGCGCGTGACGGCGCCCGACGAAAGCTATCGCGTCACGCTCGCGAAGCAGGCTGACGGCGGCCGGCCTTCGCTCGAATGGACCGGCATCGACGGCGGTCAGCCGAGCACGTATCACGTCGATCCGCACGCCGGGCTAAAGCGCAACGTAATGACCGGCATCTTCATGTTGCTGCCGGTCGACGACCAGCTGTAAGGGCCGGAACGGCTCAGGCCAAACCCGCGATTCCGGTGCGCGGGGAAAGGTGATATGGTTGTGTGCGCAACGATATGCGCATCGTGAAGGCGGCGGGCGGCTCGCGCAACGCGGGCCGGACCGGCACCGAACGACGCGCCCAACCACGCGCCGAACCACGCGCCTGACGACGCCGAACCAGCCGCCACGCAGCCCAAGCCGCGTGCGGCCCCAGCAGACGCCCGACGAAGCGCGCAGCCGCCGCCCGCGCGGCCGCGCCCGTCCGCCACCGGAGTGCCCCATGCAACGTGTACCGAATCAGCCGTTCACGCGTCCCGCCCGTTTCTCCGAGGCCGAATGGCAGGCGCGCGTGCAGCTCGCGGCCGCCTACCGGATCTTCGACCATCTCGGCTGGACCGAGCTGATCTACAACCATATCTCGCTGCGCGTGCCGGGCGAGGACGGCCATTTCCTGATCAACCCGTTCGGGCTCCATTACCGCGAGGTATGCGCGTCGAACCTCGTGAAGATCGACATCGACGGCAACGTGATCGGCCATTCCGACTGGCCGATCAACCCGGCGGGCTTCACGTTCCACAGCGCGATCCATGCGGCGCTGCCCGACGCGCACTGCGTGATGCACGTGCATACGACGCCGACGATGGCCGTGTGCTGCTCGCGCGACGGGCTGTCGTTCTCGAACTTCTATTCGGCGCAGCTCTACGGGAAGATCGCGTATCACGATTTCGAGGGCATCACCGTGCATCTCGAGGAAGGGCGGCGCATCGTCGAGAGCGCCGGCGGGCGGCCCGTGCTGCTGCTGCGCAACCATGGGCCCGTGACGATCGGCGCGACGCTCGCGCAGACCTTCTCGCTGATGTGGCTGCTCAATCGCGCATGCGAGGTGCAGGTCGCGACCCACGCGATCGGCGACGCACTGCCGATCGCGCCGCCGGTGCTCGAGGGCTGCGTGCGCGATTCGCTGAATTTCGATCCGAAGCACGGCGCGGGGCAAGACGCGTTCGACGCCTTGCAGCGCATCGTCGATCGCATCGATCCCGGCTATCGCGCGTGATGCAGGCGGCGCGCGCCGGCTAGAACCGGTAGCCGAGGCCGGCCTGGATCACGTCGGTGTCGCGATCGTAGCGCGTGACCACGCGGTTCCACGTGACGCGTGTGAGCCAGCGGTCCGAGATCCGGTAGCTCGCCGAAATCGACACGATGCCGGAGAGCCGGCCGCCGGCCGCGTTCGGCTCGGCTGCGCGATTGTGCTGATCGACCGTGACGTACGCGCCGGCGCCGGCCGACAGCGTGACCTTGTCGTTCAGGAATGCGCGCGTGAGCCACAGCTGGGATGCGATGCCGTTGCGACGGACGCCCTGTTTCGCGCCTTCGTACAGCCACGTCGCGGTCCAGTCGATCGAGCGGGTGAGGCCGCGCCGATATTCGAGACTGCCGCCGAGCGTCGACGGCGACGAGCGGCTGTTGAGGATCGTCTCGCCGAGCATCGCGGTGACTTCGTTGTTCGTGACCTTGCGCGTGCGCGCCAGCGCGGTGTCGCGCGGGCCCGGCGTGTCGGGCGCATCGAGCTGGTAGCCGACGCCGAACATCACCGACGTCGTGGCCGGGCCGCTGAACACCTGCGCGCGATTGAGCTGCAGCTGCGCGATCCAGCGGTGCGACGTGTAATACGCGGCGCGCACGCTCATCAGCACGCCCCAGCCGTGCGTGTTCGAGTAGCCGCGGCCTTCGCCGGCCGGCACGGTGTCGAAGTAGCGATACGGGCCGACGCCGGCCGACAGCACGAAGCGGCGATGCTCGAGCGGCACGCGGCCCCAGAACTGCACCGCCTGGCCATCGCGGTGATGATTCGGTATGTGGCCCTCGTTGTACCAGGTAAACCCGAGCGCGGTATGCGCGCTCAAGCCTTCCTGATAGTCGAACGCCCACGCATACGAGCGGTCGCCGCCGCCCCACAGCGAGCCGGCGAACAGCGAGAATTCCTGCGCGTCGGCAGGTGCGCCGTAAAACGCGGCGATCGAGCAGAGGCTCGCCAGCAGCGGGCGGACACGGACGGGGCGGGTCGGGCAGGGCATCGGGAGGTGGGCCGGCACGGTTCACTTTCCAGTCACGACAACACCCGGGCATTGTCCCGCGCGCGCAAGCCGGTGTCGACGCGGGTTTGCACAACAACCTGTTACGGAGCATGGCCGTGCGCGCGGTGCGTCGTCACGTCGTCGCGTCGGACGGTGGCCGTGCCGCGCGGGCAAAAAAAACGCGGCCGGATGGCCGCGTGAATACTCGCAGACTCCTTCGGACGAAGGAAACAAGCAACTGTGAAACGAAGTGTAGCGAAAGGCCGCGCGCGGATTCAGCGCTCCCGCTGGAAAGGTCTGTTCCAGATTCCGGCAGGCGCCGACGCCGCATGGGGCTGCCGGATCGGCGGCGATCGTCTACCATCATGTCACGTCCCCATCCGGGTGGCGTACCACGTCGTTCAAGGAGGATTCATGCCGAAGCTGCGTTTGCTCCAGGTGGCGTTGCTCGCGGGCGTGCTGGCCGCCGGCGGTGCCGCTGCCGAAACGGTGCGCCTGTCCGCCAACCTGCAGCCGTCGAGCGAGGTGCCGCCCACCGCGACGAAGGGCTCCGGCGCCGTCGACGCCACCTACGACACGGCCACCCACATGCTGCATTGGACGGCGACGTACGAACACCTCACGGGGCCGGCGACCGCCGCGCACTTCCACGGGCCCGCGCCGGTCGGCCAGAACGCCGGCGTGCAGGTGCCGGTCCCGAAGGACGAGCTGGCGAGCCCGATGAAGGGGGCGAAGGAGCTCACCGACGCGCAGGTGACCGACCTGATGAGCGGCAAGTGGTACTTCAACGTGCACACGAAGGAGCATCCGTCCGGCGAGATCCGCGGCCAGATGATGCCGGCGAACTGAGCCGGCCGGGCGCGCGCCGGCGTTTGATATAGAGGCTCCCGTCGAGCGGCGCGGCGGCGATCGCACGTACCATCGTCACACTGCGATGACGGAGTGTGTTCGATGAGTTGGCAAAGCAAGTTCGCGTGCTGGCTGCTGCGCTGGCAGTTTCGTCCCGAGACGACGCGCCCGGTGCTCGATCCTGCCCGCGCGCGGCGCTTCACCGACCTGAGAATGATCGTGCGGCGTCGCGCGCCGTCGGGCTACCGGCTGCGCGAGTGCTATGGTCCCGGCGACGCGCCGCTGCGCGGCGAATGGCTCGAACGCACCGACGCGGTCGCGACTCGCGGGCCCGGCCGCACGCTGCTGTACTTCCACGGCGGCGGCTACTACTTCTGTTCGACGAAAACCCATCGGCCGCTCGTGTTCGGCCTCACGAAGCGCGCGGGCGTGCGCGCGTTCTCGCTCGACTACCGGCTCGCCCCCGAAAACCGCTTCCCGGCCGCGCTCGACGACGCGCTGGCCGCCTACCGGCAATTGCTCGCGCTCGGTACGCCGCCCGAATCGATCGTGTTCGGTGGCGATTCGGCGGGCGGCGGCCTCGCGCTCGCAACGCTCGTTGCGCTGCGCGACCGCGGCGAACCGTTGCCGGCCGGCGCGATCCTGTTCTCGCCGTGGACCGACCTGGCCGGCACGGGCGGCACGATGCGCAGCAACGACGGCCCCGATCCGATGTTCGCGGGCGCGGCGCTGCCGAAGGCGGCGAAGCTGTATCTGGGGGATGCATCGGCCACGCATCCGTACGCGTCGCCGTTCTATGCGGATTTCACCGGGCTGCCGCCGCTCTTTATCCAGGTCGGCAGCACCGAGGTGCTGCTCGACGATTCGCGCCGCGTCGCCGACAAGGCGAAGGCGGCCGGCGTGCCGGTGGAGATCGAGGTGTGGCCCGACATGCCGCACGTGTGGCAGCTGTACGCGCCGATGGTGCCGGAGGCGCGCGACGCGCTCGACCGGGCGGCCACGTTCCTGCGTCGCGTCGCGGTCGAGCGGGCGGTTCAGCGCGTCGGCGAGCCGTCGATCGCCTGATACGCGGCTTTGACGGCCACCGAGCCGTACTTGCGCTCGAGCCGGCGCACGGTGAAGTGGCCGTGCGCCATCTGCTGGAAGTGGTCGATGAACAGCGTGTTGACGGTCGCGCCGAGCACCGCGCCGATCGCCGGGATCGACTTCGCGGCCATCTGCTCGGTGACCTGCACCGAGAAGCGTGACGCGACCGTCTGCACGAGCTTGAACACGGCCGCCGAGCTGTGCGCGGCGATCCCTTTCGTCGTGATGTCCGACGATGCCTTCGAAATCGCCTGCGCGAGCGCGCCGCGTAGCACGAAATAGCCGAGATCGGCGTCCTCCTCGTCCTTGTCCGGGTTGCCGCCCATGCCGAGCACGGCCAGGCACTGCAGCTGCGTATCCACCGAGCCCAGATCCTCGCCCTCGCTGCGCGCGATGTCGCACACCGAGCGGAAGATCAGCGTCGTCGTCACCGGCAACTCGACCGGCAGCGCAAGGAAGCCGAATGCGCCGCCCGCCGCGCCGGTCGTCGCGACCGCGAGCTTGTGCAGCAGGTTGCTCGGCTTGTCCGGCTCGGCATCGGGCGTCTGCGGCTTGCCGAGCGTGCGCAGCGCGATGTTCAGGCACTTGCGCAGCGCGAGCTGCGTCGCGTCGTTGATCTTGCCGGTCGCGAAGTCCGGCAGCCGCGCGATCATCTTCTCGACCGGCGCGCCCAGCATGCCCGTCAGCTTCATCGTCAGCGACGGGCTTTCCAGCACCTGCTTCGCGCGCCGCAGCGCGTCCTGATCCTCCGGCGACAGCGTCGCGGCAGGCGTGATTGAAATCGGTTCCATCTTTCTCCTTGGCGGCCGGGGCGGGGTGAACCGTCGCCATCCTAGATTACTCCGGCGTGCTAGAATTTTGAGATTGTTTGACTCGTCAAAAGTTGCATCAACAAAAAATGGCCGTCCATACTGCCGCCCACCATTCGAGCGGGCAAGTCCTGCCGTTCCGTGAATCGCTGCTGGCGATGATCGGGATCTCGTTCGTCACCATGCTCGTCGCGCTCGACCAGACGGTCGTCGGCACCGCGTTGCCGACCATCGTCGCCGAACTCAGGGGCTTCGACCTGTACGCGTGGGTGGCGACCTCGTACCTGCTCAGTTCCGTGATCACCGTGCCGATCTTCGGCCGCCTCGGCGACTATTACGGCCGAAAGCCGTTCGTCATCGCGTCGATCGTCGTGTTCACCGGCGCGTCGGTGCTATGCGGAATGGCGAACGACATGCTGTATCTGGTGCTCGCGCGCGGGCTGCAGGGGATCGGCGGCGGGATGCTGGTGGGCACCGCGTTCGCGTGCATTCCCGACCTGTTCCCCGATTCCATCGTGCGGCTGCGCTGGCAGGTGCTGATGAGTTCCGCGTTCGGCATCGCGAACGCGGTCGGGCCGTCGCTCGGCGGGATCCTGACGCAGTCGTTCGGCTGGCGCTCGGTGTTCTACGTGAATCTGCCTATTGGCCTGCTGTCGCTGTTCTTCGTGTGGCGCTACCTGCCGCACCTGCGGCACGTCGAGCACGACCGCAAGATGCGCCTCGACTGGCCCGGCGCACTGCTGATCGCGCTGTCGCTCGGCGCGCTGCAGCTGTTCGTCGAATGGCTGCCGAAGTACGGTGTCATGAGCTGGGCGTCGCTGCTGCTGGTCGTCGCGGTCGGCGCCGGTGTCGGGTTGTGGCAGTGGGAAAAGCGCTGCGCGCAGCCGATCCTGCCGTTCGACATGTTCGGCAACCGCGCGCTGTCGGCGCTGTTCGTGCTCGCGATCCTCGCCGGCTTCTCGATGTTCTCGCTGCTGTTCTACGCGCCGCTGCTGTTCCAGGGCGGCTTCGGGATGTCGCCGAAGGAGGCGGGGCTCGTGATCACGCCGCTCGTCGTGTTCATCACGATCGGCAGCATCATGAACGGCCGCGTCATCACGCGCATCCGCCATCCGAACGCGATGCTGCACGTCGGTTTCGTGCTGTTCGCGATCGCGTGCGCGGGCATCGTCGTGTCGACCCACGCGACGCCGACCTGGATGCTGATGGCGCTGATGGTGGCCGGCGGCATCGGTCTCGGTTTCGTGCTGCCCAACCTCACCGTGTTCGCGCAGCAGACGGCCGGCCGCGAGCACCTCGGCATCGCGACCGCGCTGCTGCAGTCGCTGCGGATGGTCGGCGGGATGCTCGGCACGGCGCTGACGGGCACGCTCGTCAACCAGATGTATTCGAGCGGCGTGCGCGATGCGCTGTCGGGCGACCACGCGCTGCAATGGCATGCGCGGCTCGCCGATCCGCAGATCCTGATCGATCGCGCCGCGCAAGGCGGTCTCGTCGCGGAGCTGACCCGCGCCGGGCATAATGGCGCGCTGCTGCTGGAAGCGGCCCGCGAATCGCTGGTCGGCGCGATTCACCTGGGCGTCGCGATGGCGGCCGTCGTCGCCGTGGTGTCGGTGTGGCAGTGCCGCCGCGTGCCGCCGATCGCGCTGCGGCGCAAGATCGAGCCGCATGTCGCGGCCGATTGACCGATTCAATGATTCACCGGACACGAATTCACCGCATGGAAGAACAGGACCGCGTCGCGATCTTGCAGCAATTCGGACGCACGTATCGCGCGTTCATGACCGCGTTCGAAACGAACGTCGGGCAGCCGATGCCGCGCTGGCGGATCATGGTCGCGCTGCACACGATGGACGGGCATGCGTCGCAGAAGAAGCTCGTCGAAGTGCTGCGCATCGATCCGGGCGCGCTCACGCGCCAGCTGAAATCGCTCGATGCGCTCGGCTGGATCGAGCGCGCGTCCGATGCGCGCGACAACCGCGTGACCAACGTCACGCTGACCGACGCCGGCCGCGCCGCGTTCGACGCGTGCCTGCCGCGCCGCAAGGCGTTCCTCGAACAGACGATGGCGCAATTGCCGGACGACGTGCTGAATGCGCTGTCGGGCGCGCTGGCGATGCTGGAGTCGCGGATCGCGGATGTCGGCTCGCCGCCGGCATCGCATTGACGAGCAGGGCGGCAAGCGGCGCGACGGCGCGCACGCGGCGTTCGGTCGCGGCCGGCGCGGCGCACCGGGCGCACGAACCCGCCGCCGCCCGGCGCTTCACCTCATTTCATTTCAACTGCATTTACAGCTCGATGCGCGTGCCGAGCAGCACGAGGAACTGCGCGAGCCAGGCCGGATGCGCGGGCCATGCGGGTGCGGTGACGAACGGCGCGTCGGTCACCGCCGCATCGACCGGGATGTCCGCGTATTCGCCGCCCGCGAGCTTCACTTCGGGCGCGCAGGCCGGGTAGGCCGAGATGCGCTTGCCGCGGATCACGTCGGCGGCCGCGAGCAGCTGCGCCGCATGGCAGATCGCGGCGATCGGCTTGCCGGCTTCCGCGAACGCGCGCACCAGCGCGATCACCTTCGAATCCAGGCGCAGGTACTCGGGCGCACGGCCGCCCGCGATCGCGAGCGCGTCGTAGCCCGATGCATCGACGTCGTCGAACGTCGCGTTCAGCGTGAACAGGTGACCGGGCTTTTCGGTGTAGGTCTGGTCGCCCTCGAAATCGTGAATCGCGGTCTTGATCTTGTCGCCCGCGCGCTTGCCCGGGCACACTGCATCGACGTGATGGCCGACGGCCTGCAGCGCCTGGAACGGCACCATCGTTTCGTAGTCTTCGGCGAAATCGCCGGTCAGGAACAGGATCTTCTTCGCGGCCATGGCTTTCTCCATTGAACAGCATTGAGGGCCGTTCGCGCCGCGCGCGGCAGACGGGCGCTACGGCGGCGAAGCGGGCCCGAGGACGAAAGCGCAGTGTACTCCGGCAGATTGAAGCGCGCGTGACGGCCGCCCCGCGCGGGCGGCGGGGCGGCGTGCGCGGGGCGTCAGAAGAAGGTTTCGACGACTTCCGTCACGCGGAATTGCGGATCGAGGACGAGCAGCTGGCGCCACTTGTCGAACGTCAGGCACGGGTGCGAAATGTCGAACGCGACCATGTCGCCGACCTTCACGTCCGCGCCCGGCGGGATCTGCAGGTACGCGTGCTGGTCCATCATCCCGGTGACGGCCCAGCCTTCGCTCGCGGCGACGTCGCGCGGCGCGCTGTCGCGGCCCGGGCGGAAGTGGCGCGCCGGCTCGGGCAGGCCCGCGTCGAACGCCGCGTCGCGCTTGCCGAGCGCGATGATCGCGCGATCCTGCTCCGGCACCGACTGAACGTACGCCCACAGCTGCAGTGCCGGCAGCAGCCCTTCACCCATCCTGCGGGCGATCGGGTTGCGCGCGAACACGTCGGTCTGCGCCTTCTTGTAGATGCCGACGTCGTGCGTCAGGTAGCAGCCCGGACGCAGCACGACTTCCGCGAAACCGGCGTCGGACGCCTTCGCGAATTCCTCCGCGACCACGTCGTACCATGCCGAGCCGGCGCCCGACAGGATCGCCGGCGTGCGCGCGAAACGGCCGGCTTCGGCCAGCTCGCGCGTGAGCGCGACCGCGTCCTGCAGGAACGCGCGGATCTCGCCTTCCTCCTTCAGCACGCCTTCGTAGAGTTCGATGCCGGCCAGCTTCAGCGTGTCCGGATAGCGCGCGATCGCGTCGAGCACGGCCTTGCGCTGCGCGGCATCGCGCACGCCCGCGCGGCCGCCCGGCACGCCGAGCTCGAGCAGCACGTTCAGCGTTTTCTTCGCGTCGCCGAAGAAGCGGCCGAGCTGGTCGACGCCGTCGGCCGAATCGACGAGGCAGAAGAATTCGAAGTCGGGGTCGGACAGCAGCTCCGCGATGATCGTCATGTTCTGGCGGCCGACCAGCTGATTCGCCAGCAGCACGCGCCGCACGCCGCCGTGATACGCGGCCTGCGTCTGGTGCGCGGTCGCGAGCGTGATGCCCCATGCGCCGGCGGCGAGCTGGCGGCGGAACAGTTGCGGCGCCATCGTCGTCTTGCCGTGCGGCGCGAACTGGGCGCCGTACTGCTGGACGAACGCCTGCATCCAGTTCAGATTGTGTTCGATGCGATCCGCGTACAGCACCGCGGCCGGCAGGCTGACGTCTTCCGCGAGCAGGTTCCACTCGAGGCGGGTTGCGTCGCCGAGCGGCACGCTCGCGCTCGGCAGGTTGCCGAGGCCCTTGCCCAACGGATTGATTGTCGGTTCCTGATAGTTTGTAACTTTCATGTCATCCCGCTCCATCATCGCTATGCATTGCACTGAAGTTGACATGCCGATGGTACAGAAAGTAGCATCGGCGCGGTGATGTTATTTAGTAACATAAAGCGCCCACCCTTTCAGCAGATGAATTCGCGAACCACCCCGTCAACGCCATTCGCCGCCGACCCCACGGCTGCGGTCGCCCCGCCGCTCCTCGATATCGTCGCGCGCATCGCCGAATGCGCGCCCGAGCTGCGCGAAGCCGAACGCAAGGTCGCGGCATACATCCTCGCCGATCTCGCGCGCGCCGCGCATGCGAGCATCGGCGCGCTGGCGCGCGACGCGGGGGTCAGCGTCGCGACGGTCACGCGTTTCGCGAAGGCCGTCGGCTGCCGCGACGTGCGCGAACTGAAGGTGCTCGTCGCGCAGGCCGCGGCCGTCGGCCAGCGCTTCCTCGTGCCGTCCGACGCGCATCCCGCCGAAGACGCGAGCCCCGCATCGGTCGTCTACGACGAGATTCGCGTGGCGCTCGCGCACAACCACCAGCTGCTGCGCAACACGTCGTTCGACGCGGCGGCCGACCTGCTGGCCGGCGCGAAGATGGTCTACGTGTACGGGCAGGGCGGCGGTTCGACCGCGCTCGCCGACGAGCTGCGCTTCAGGCTCGTGCGCTTCGGCCGGCCGGTCGCGAGCTACCAGGACAGCCTGCTGCAGCGCATGGTGGCCGCGACGCTGTCGCGCGACGCCGTGGTCGTCGCGCTGTCGGTGAGCGGGCGCGTGCCCGAGCTGCTCGAGAGCTGCCGCCTCGCGAAGCGCTACGGCGCGACGCTGATCGCGATCACCGCGCCGGCTTCGCCGCTCGCGAAGCTCGCCGACCACCTGATCCCGGTCGTCGCGTTCGAAACCGATTTCATTTACAAGCCTTCGACATCGCGCTACGCGATGATGATGGCGATCGACGTGCTCGTCACCGGAGTCGCGCTGCGACTCGGCGATGCGGGCCGAGAATCGCTGCGCCGCATCAAGCATGCGCTCGATGCGCACCGCGGCGGCGGAGACCGTCAACCGGTAGGAGACTGACCATGCATTCGCATCCCGAAGCCGCCGATACGCTGATTGTCGGTGCGCAGCTGTACGACGGCACCGGCGCACCGCCCGTCACGCGCGACGTCGCGATCCGCAACGGCGTGATCGCGGCCATCGGCAACCTGTCGAACTGGCTCGCCGAAACCGTCGTCGATGCGAACGGCCGCGCGCTCGCGCCGGGCTTCGTCGACGTGCACACGCACGACGACACGCACGTGATCCGCGCGCCGGAGATGCTGCCGAAGATCTCGCAGGGCGTGACGACCGTGATCGTCGGCAACTGCGGGATCAGCGCGTCGCCGGTGACGCTCGCGGGCGATCCGCCCGATCCGATGAACCTGCTCGGTGATCGCGACGCGTTCCGCTATCCGACCTTCGCCGCCTATGTCGCGGCCGTGAACGATGCGCGTCCGGCCGTCAACGTCGCGGCGCTCGTCGGGCACACCGCGCTGCGCAACAACCAGATGGACCGCCTCGACCGCGCGGCGACCGACGGCGAAATCGCCGGGATGCGCACGCAGCTCGAGGAGGCGCTCGCGAACGGGGCGCTCGGGCTGTCGTCGGGCCTGGCCTACGGCTCCGCGTTCGCGGCTCCGGCCGAGGAAGTGATGGCGCTCGCCGAGCCGCTCGCGAACGCGGGCGCGCTGTACACGACGCACATGCGGACCGAATTCGACGCGATCCTCGACGCGATGGACGAGGCCTATCGCGTCGGCCGTCATGCGCAGGTGCCGGTCGTGATCTCGCACCTGAAGTGCGCGGGCCCGTCGAACTGGGGGCGCAGCACCGAGGTGCTCGCGTCGCTCGAAGGCGCGCGCCGCTACCAGCCGGTCGGCTGCGACTGCTATCCGTACAGCCGCAGCTCGTCGACGCTCGACCTGAAGCAGGTGACGGGCGACATCGACATCACGATCACGTGGTCAGAGCCGCATCCGGAAGTCGCCGGCAAGCTGCTGAAGGCGATCGCGGCCGACTGGGGCGTGACCGAGCAGGAGGCCGCGCAGCGGATCCGCCCGGCCGGCGCCGTGTACCACAACATGTCCGAGGACGACGTGCGCCGGATCCTGTCGCACCCGGCGACAATGGTCGGCTCGGACGGCCTGCCGAACGATCCGCTGCCGCACCCGCGGCTGTGGGGCGCGTTCCCGCGCGTGCTTGGCCATTACGTGCGCGACACGAACCTGCTGCCGCTCGAGGAAGCGATCCGCAAGATGACGTCGCTGTCCGCGCGCCGCTACGGCATCGCGCGGCGCGGCGAGGTGCAGGTCGGCTACCACGCGGATCTCGTGCTGTTCGATCCGGCGCGCGTGATCGACGCCGCGACGTTCGACAAGCCGCAGCAACCCGCGCACGGGATCGACGCGGTGTGGGTGAACGGCGTGCTGACCTATGAGAACGGCCAGCCGACCGGCGAGCGCGCCGGCGGTTTCGTCGCACGCGGCGAGCGCGTGCCGGCGAGCGCCGACGCCGCGTTCTGAGCGCGGTCTCCAACCGATTTGCCGCGTGCGCCATGTCGGCGCGCGCATCCGCAACCGTGCGTTGCATGGGCCGGCGCGGGCGCTGACGTGCCGATGCCGGTCGACAAACCAGGAGTGAAACGATGAAGCGATATGGCGTGGGCGAAGCGAAGGGTACCGGCGGCCAGGTGATGCCGTTTGCACGCGCGGTCGAGGCCGACGGCTGGCTGTACGTGTCGGGCCAGACGCCGATGGTGAACGGCGAGGTCGTCGAAGGCGGGATCGTCACGCAGTCGAAGCAGACGATCGAGAACGTGATCGCGATCCTGAAGGAAGCCGGCTACGGCCTCGAGCACGTCGTGCGCTGCGGCGTGTGGCTCGACGACGCGCGCGATTTCGCGTCGTTCAACAAGGTGTTCGTGTCGTACTTCGGCGAGCATCCGCCGGCGCGCGCGTGCGTGCAGTCGAGCATGGTCATCGACTGCAAGGTCGAGGTCGACTGCATCGCTTACAAGGCGCCGGCGAAGTAACGCGCGCGTTTCCGGCGCACACAGCAAAACAGCCCTGTCGGCGCGAGCCGGCGGGGCTGTTTCGTTACGGGCTCGTGATTGCCGGTGGCTGCGGCTCGCGGCGATTGCCCGCCAATACCGCTTCAGTTACTGCCGCGCAGTCCGCGCATTATCCGGCATCGGCTGGTTGTAATTCGTACGGAACGGGTTGATGTCCAGCCCGCCGCGGCGCGTATAGCGCGCATACACCGCCAGCTTCAACGGTTTGCACGCGTGCAGGATGTCGAGGAAGATGCGCTCGACGCACTGCTCGTGAAAGCCCGTGTGATTGCGGAACGAAATGATGTAGCGCAGCAGGCCCGCATGGTCGATCTGCGGCCCCACGTAGTGGATCTGCACGCTGCCCCAGTCGGGCTGGCCGGTGACCGGGCAGTTCGAGCGCAGCAGGTCGGACACGAGCGTCTCCTCCACCGGCGCTTCGTCCTGCGCGGCCGACAGCAGCGACGGATCGGGTTCGTACACGTCGGTGTCGAGGTCGAGCCGGTCGAGCGACAGCCCGTCGAGCTCTTCCATCTGAAGCTTGCCGAAGTCGTGCGGCGACACGAGCTGCACCGACACGCTCGCGCCGCACGCGGCCGACACGTCGCGCTTCAACGTGTCGCGCACCGCGTCGAGCGAGTCGAACTTCGATTGGGCGAACGAGCCGAGATACAGCTTGAACGACTTCGATTCGACGATGTTCGGCGATTCGGCCGGCACGTAGAACGTCGCGACCGCGACCTGCGGCTTGCCGCGCGCGTTGAGCCACGACAGTTCGTACGCGTTCCAGATGTCGGTGCCGAAGAACGGCAGCGCCGACGTGATGCCGAGCTGCTCGCGCGCGCCGGCGCGCGGGATCGGGAACAGCAGCGACGCGTCGTACTGGGCGGCATAGACGGTGGCCTTGCCGAGCGGGGAATGTTCGGGATTCATTGCACGAAGCCTTTACGACAGGAAGAGCCGGTACGCCGGATTGGCGCTCTCTTCGACATACGGATAGCCGAGCGCCGCGAGGAAGCGTTCGAACTCGGCGCGATCGACCTGCGGCACCTGCAGCCCGACGAGGATCGAGCTGTAGTCCGCACCCTGGTTACGGTAATGGAACAGGCTGATGTTCCAGTCCGGCGCCATCGACGACAGGAACTTCATCAGCGCGCCCGGCCGTTCCGGGAATTCGAAGCGGAACAGGCGTTCGTCGAGCGCGAGCGGCGAGCGGCCGCCCACCATGTAGCGGATGTGCTCCTTCGACAGCTCGTCGTGCGTCAGGTCGACGGTCTTGAAGCCGTGCGACTCGAAGTTCGCGGCGATCTCCGCCGATTCGCCGCGCCGCTTGATCTGCACGCCGACGAAGATATGCGCGGCCTGCGCATCGGCGATCCGGTAGTTGAACTCGGTCACGTTGCGTTCGCCGACGAGCGAGCAGAAGCGCTTGAAGCTGCCGCGCTCCTCGGGGATCGTGACCGCGAACACGGCTTCGCGCGCCTCGCCGACTTCCGCGCGTTCGGCAACGAAGCGCATCCGGTCGAAGTTCATGTTCGCGCCCGACGTGACCGCGACGAGCGTCTGGTTCTCGATCCCTTCGCGTTCCGCGTAGCGTTTCGCGCCCGCCACCGCGAGCGCGCCGGACGGCTCGAGCACGCTGCGCGTGTCCTGGAATACATCCTTGATCGCCGCGCACAGCGCGTCGGTGTCCACCGTCACGACGCCGTCGAGGAGCTCGCTGCAGAGCCGGAAGGTTTCCTCGCCGACGAGCTTCACCGCGGTGCCGTCCGCAAACAGCCCGACTTCGCTCAGCTCGACGCGCTCGCCTTTTTCCAGCGACTGCGCCATCGCGCACGAATCCTCGGCCTGCACGCCGAACACCTTGATCTCCGGCCGCACCGCCTTCACGTACGCGGCCACGCCGGCCGCGAGGCCGCCGCCGCCGATCGGCACGAAGATCGCGTGAATCGGGCCCTGGTGCTGCCGCAGGATTTCCATCGCGATCGTGCCCTGGCCGGCGATCACGTACGGATCGTCGAACGGGTGGACGAACGTGAGGTCGCGTTCGGCCTGCACCTTCACGGCATGCGCATACGCATCGCTGTACGACTCGCCCGCCTGGATCACCTCGACGCTCGGGCCGCCGTGGGCGCGCACCGCGTCGACCTTCACCTGCGGCGTCGTGACGGGCACGACGATGACGGCCTTGATGCCCATCCGGGCCGCCGAGAACGCGACGCCCTGCGCATGATTGCCGGCCGATGCCGTGATCACGCCGCGCGCGAGCGCGTCGGCCGGAATGTGCGCCATCTTGTTGTACGCACCGCGCAGCTTGAACGAGAACACCGGCTGGTTGTCCTCGCGCTTCAGGTAAACGGGGTTGCGCAGTCGGGCCGACAGGTTGCGGGCGGGTTCGAGTTCCGTCTCGAGCGCGACGTCGTAGACGCGCGCGGTGAGGATTTTCTTCAGGTAATCGTGGGATGCCATGGGCGCTCGCGTGCGGTGCGGAAGCAGACGGTAAAACGTCAATGATAGCGCCAAGGGTCCGCCCGCACGCAAGCGGCATGCCGGGCGCACCGTCGCGAAACCGCGCGGGCGGCCGTGTTTGCCGCGTGACGCGTCCCTGTTTACCGGCTTAACCGCATGGTTACCGACCGGACGGACGGCGAATGTCGCCGCAAAATCGTGCCGAACCAGGCCTGGTGCGGGTTGCGGCGAAAGCCCCACGAGCTGTCCGGCCTGTCACGGACGGCGCGATCATGGGTTAGAATTCTGTTTTGAATCAAGGATCGGAAGATGCAGAGGCACCCTCGGATCGCCCCGTTGAAGCCGACGCCGCGCGCAGCCAGCCCTGCGGCGGAACGGCATGCGCGCCGCGCGCGATCGTGCTGATGGCTCCGAGTGCCGCCAGGCCCTGCCACCCCGGAACGGTGAGTCCAGACCCGCTCCGGCCCCATGCGAAATAATCGCGTGCCTGGCAACAGAACAGATTTCCCCAAGATTGCGCCTACGCGCTTGCCGACGCCCGTGCACGGTGTATCGGCCCTCCGAGTCGTCCGAACATGAACGCACCACAAGTTTTCGATCCGCATGGCGCGGCCGCCGCCGTCGCCGCCGACCCCGCGCCCCGACTGCGCGAGATTCCCTATAACTACACGTCCTTCTCCGACCGCGAGATCGTGATCCGCCTGCTCGGCGCGGACGCGTGGTCGGTGCTCGACGAGCTGCGCGCCGAACGCCGCACGGGCCGCTCGGCCCGGATGCTGTATGAAGTGCTCGGCGACATCTGGGTCGTGCGCCGCAACCCGTACCTGCAGGACGACCTGCTCGACAACCCGAAGCGCCGCGCGCTCCTGATCGAGGCGCTGAACCACCGTCTGACCGAGATCGGCAAGCGCCGCCGCGCCGACCTGACCGCGCACCACGACGACGCCGGCCGCGAACGCGCGGAACGTGTCGAGATGCTCGAGGCCGCCGCGCAGCGCGCGGTCGACGAATTCGCCGACGAATTCGACAAGATGGCCGACCTGCGCCGCCGCGCGACCAAGGCGCTTGGCCGCTGCACGCAGAAGGACAACATCCGCTTCGACGGGCTGTCGCGCGTGTCGCACGTGACCGATGCGACCGACTGGCGCGTCGAATACCCGTTCGTCGTGCTGACCCCCGATACCGAAGCCGAGATCGCGGCACTGATCAAGGCCTGCTTCGAGCTCGGCCTGACCGTGATCCCGCGCGGCGGCGGCACCGGCTACACGGGCGGCGCGGTGCCGCTCACGCCGTTCTCCGCGGTGATCAACACCGAGAAGCTCGAACAGCTCGGCGCGGTCGAGCTCACCGAACTGCCGGGCGTCGCGCACAAGGTGCCGACGATCTTCTCCGGCGCGGGCGTCGTCACGCGCCGCGTGACGGAAGCGGCCGAAGCGGCCGGCTACGTGTTCGCGGTCGATCCGACCTCGCTCGACGCATCGTGCATCGGCGGCAACGTCGCGATGAACGCCGGCGGCAAGAAGGCCGTGCTGTGGGGCACCGCGCTCGACAACCTCGCCTGGTGGCGGATGGTCGACCCGGAGGGCAACTGGCTCGAAGTCACGCGCCACGAGCACAACCAGGGCAAGATCCACGACATCGCGGTCGCGCGTTTCGAGCTGAAGTGGTTCGACGGCGCGTATGCGCCGGGCGAGAAGCTGCTGAAGACCGAGATGCTCGAGATCGAAGGCCGCCGGTTCCGCAAGGAAGGCCTCGGCAAGGACGTCACCGACAAGTTCCTCGCCGGCCTGCCGGGCGTGCAGAAGGAAGGCTGCGACGGGCTGATCACCTCCGCGCGCTGGGTGCTGCACAAGATGCCCGCGCACACGCGCACCGTCTGTCTCGAATTCTTCGGCCAGGCGCGCGAGGCGATCCCGAGCATCGTCGAAATCAAGGACTACCTGTTCGAGACGTCGAAGCAGGGCGGCGCGATCCTCGCGGGCCTCGAGCACCTCGACGAGCGCTACCTGCGCGCGGTCGGCTACGCGACCAAGAGCAAGCGCAACGCCTTCCCGAAGATGGTGCTGATCGGCGACATCGTCGGCGACGACGCCGATGCGGTCGCGCAAGCGACGTCCGAAGTGATCCGGATGGCGAACGGCAAGAGCGGCGAAGGCTTCGTCGCGGTCAGCGCGGAGGCGCGCAAGCGCTTCTGGCTCGACCGCAGCCGCACGGCCGCGATCGCGAAGCACACGAACGCGTTCAAGATCAACGAGGACGTCGTCATCCCGCTGAACCGGATGGGTGAGTACACCGACGGCATCGAGCGGATCAACATCGAGCTGTCGCTGAAGAACAAGCTGCAGCTGGTCGACGCGCTCGAGGCGTTCTTCCGCGCCGGCAACCTGCCGCTCGGCAAGACCGACGACGCGAACGAGATCCCGAGCGCCGAGTTGCTCGAGGATCGCGTGCAGCAGGCGCTGGAGCTGCTCAAGCGCGTGCGTGCCCGCTGGGAATTCGTGCGCGACCGGCTCGACCAGCCGCTGCGCGAGGCGCAGCACTACCTCGTGCAGCTCGGCTACGAGGCCCTTGCCGAGAAGTTCGCCGATCGTGCTGACGACCAACCGGGCGCGACCGTGTTCCACATCACGCAGGACCGCACGGTCCGCATCTCGTGGAAGCAGGAGATCCGCGCGGAGCTGCGCGCGATCTTCAACGGCGGCGCGTTCAAGCAGATCCTCGACGAAGCGCAGGCGATCCACAAGCGCGTGCTGCGCGGCCGCGTGTTCGTCGCGCTGCACATGCACGCGGGCGACGGCAACGTCCACACCAACATCCCGGTCAACTCCGACAACTACGAGATGCTGCAGGACGCGCACGCGTCGGTCGCACGCATCATGAAGCTCGCGCGCTCGCTCGACGGCGTGATCTCCGGCGAGCACGGGATCGGCATCACGAAGCTCGAGTTCCTGACCGACGACGAGATCGCCGAATTCCGCGCGTACAAGCAGCGCGTCGACCCGCACGGCCGCTTCAACAAGGGCAAGCTGCTCGACGGCGCCGACCTGCGCAACGCGTACACGCCGAGCTTCGGGCTGATGGGCTACGAGTCGCTGATCATGCAGCAGTCCGACATCGGCGCGATCGCCGATTCGGTGAAGGACTGCCTGCGCTGCGGCAAGTGCAAGCCGGTGTGCGCGACCCACGTGCCGCGCGCGAACCTGCTGTACAGCCCGCGCAACAAGATCCTCGCGACCTCGTTGCTGGTCGAGGCGTTCCTGTATGAGGAACAGACGCGCCGCGGCGTGTCGATCAAGCACTGGGACGAGTTCAACGACGTGGCCGACCACTGCACGGTGTGCCACAAGTGCGCGACGCCGTGCCCGGTGAAGATCGATTTCGGCGACGTCACGATGAACATGCGCAAC
This sequence comes from Burkholderia ambifaria AMMD, assembly GCF_000203915.1. NCBI lineage: Bacteria > Pseudomonadati > Pseudomonadota > Betaproteobacteria > Burkholderiales > Burkholderiaceae > Burkholderia > Burkholderia ambifaria. Next base: position 3,071,497 of record NC_008390.1, on the reverse strand, counting down.
CTGTTGCGCAAGATGGGCAAGAAGAAATTCAACGCCGGCAATGCGGCGGGCATGTTCTTCCTGAACGCGACCAATCCGCAGACGATCAACCTCGCGCGCGGCGCGATGATGGGCGTCGGCTACAAGGTGCAGCGCTTCGCGAACGACATGCTGAAGAAGGTCGTGACGAAGCAGACGCAGCATCCGCCGGCGACGGTCGGCAAGCCGCCCGTGGTCGAGCAGGTGATCCACTTCGTCAACAAGAAGATGCCGGGCAACCTGCCGAAGAAGACGGCGCGCGCGCTGCTCGACATCGAGGACAACAAGATCGTGCCGATCATCCGCAACCCGAAGTCGACGACGGTCGATTCGGAAGCGGTGTTCTACTTCCCGGGCTGCGGCTCCGAGCGCCTGTTCTCGCAGGTCGGCCTCGCGACGCAGGCGATGCTGTGGGAAGCGGGCGTGCAGACGGTGCTGCCGCCGGGCTACCTGTGCTGCGGCTATCCGCAGCGCGGCTCGGGCCAGTACGACAAGGCCGAGAAGATCGTCACCGACAACCGCGTGCTGTTCCACCGGGTCGCCAACACGCTGAACTACCTCGACATCAAGACGGTGGTCGTGTCGTGCGGCACCTGCTACGACCAGCTTGCAGGCTACGAATTCGACAAGATCTTCCCGGGCTGCCGGATCATCGACATCCACGAGTTCCTGCTCGAGAAGGGGATGAAGCTCGACGGCGTGACGGGCACGCGCTACATGTATCACGACCCGTGCCATACGCCGATCAAGACGATGGATCCGGTCAAGCTCGTCAACGAGCTGATGGGCGCGGAGAAGGACGGCTACAAGATCGAGAAGAACGATCGCTGCTGCGGCGAATCGGGCACGCTCGCGGTCACGCGTCCGGACATCTCCACGCAGGTCCGCTTCCGCAAGGAAGAGGAAATCCGCAAGGGTGCCGCGAAGCTGCGCAGCATCCCGGTCGTGGCCGGCAACGCGCCGGCGCCGGCCGCGGCCGCGAACGGCCCGGACGTGAAGATCCTGACGAGCTGCCCGTCGTGCCTGCAGGGCCTGTCGCGCTACAACGAGGACGCGAACATCGAGGCCGACTACATCGTGGTCGAAATCGCGCGCCAGGTGCTCGGCGAGAACTGGATGGCCGACTATGTCGCACACGCGAACAATGGCGGGATCGAGCGCGTGCTGGTCTAATGCGGGCATGACGACCGCCCGGCCGGGCTTGGGATGAGCGGGCGCTGGCGCATGAGCGCCGGCGCCCGTCCACATGGGAGCGACGATGGAATGCGTGTTTTGCCGTGAAGACGGCGGCGAGGTGCTCTGGCAGGACGACATGCTGCGCGTCGTCCTTGCGGCGGGCGAGCACGACTACCCGGGCTTCTGCCGGGTGATCTGGGGCGCGCACGTGGCCGAGTTCTCCGATCTCGGCGAGCCCGAGCGGGCACATCTGATGCGCATCGTCTACGCGGTGGAGCGCGCCGTGCGCCGCGTGATGCAGCCGAACAAGGTGAATCTCGCGAGCCTCGGCAACATGGTGCCGCACGTGCACTGGCACGTGATCCCGCGCTTCTCGAACGACGCCCATTTCCCGCAGCCCGTGTGGGCGCCGCGCCAGCGCAGCGTGTCCGAGGCGCTGCTGCGCTCGCGCGCGGCGCAGGCCTCGCTGCTGCACAATGCGGTGCGCGAGGAAATTCAACGAACGACCGATTCGAGGCAGCCATGAGCGGTTTGACTTCCACGACGCCGATTCCGTCCGGCGTCGTCGTGCACGCGGTGTCGCGCGTGCTCGAATTGCAATACCCGAACGGAGAGAACTTCCGGATCCCGTTCGAGCTGATGCGCGTCTATTCGCCGTCGGCCGAGGTACGCGGCCACGGGCCCGGCCAGGAGACGCTGCAGACCGGCAAGCGCGAGGTGACGATCACCGCGCTCGAGGGCGTGGGCAACTATGCGCTGCAGCCGACGTTCTCCGACGGCCATTCGACCGGCATCTACTCGTGGGATCTGCTGTACGAACTGGCGACGCAGCAGGACGCGCTGTGGCGCGACTATTTCGACAAACTGAAGGCGGCGGGCGTCGAGCGCGACGCGCCGATGCAGGCGGCACCCGCGCCGCACGGCCACTGCCACTGATATCGACGGCGCCCGCTCGGCGCCGTCTTGCCATTTACTGAGGATCAACGCGATGAGTAAAACCCACTTCGGCTTCGAAAGCGTCGAGGAAACCGAAAAAGCGAAGAAAGTGGCAGGCGTGTTCCATTCGGTCGCGAGCAACTACGATCTGATGAACGACCTGATGTCGGCCGGCATGCACCGCGCGTGGAAGGCGTTCACGATCGCGCAGGCGAACGTGCGCCCCGGCTTCAAGGTGCTCGACATCGCGGCCGGCACGGGCGACCTGACCAAGTCGTTCGCGAAGGCGGCCGGCCCGACGGGCGAGGTCTGGCACACCGACATCAACGAATCGATGCTGCGCGTCGGCCGCGACCGGCTGCTCGACAAGGGCATCGTGACGCCGTCCTTGCTGTGCGACGCGGAGAAAATTCCGTTTCCGGACAACTACTTCGATGTGGTCACGGTCGCGTTCGGGCTGCGCAACATGACGCACAAGGACGCCGCGCTCGCCGAGATGCGCCGCGTGACGAAGCCCGGCGGCCGCGTGATGGTGCTCGAATTCTCGAAAGTCTGGGATCCGCTGAAAAAAGCGTACGATCTGTATTCTTTCAAAGTATTACCGTGGCTTGGCGACAAGTTCGCGAAAGATGCTGAAAGTTATCGGTATCTTGCTGAATCTATCCGGATGCACCCCGATCAGGACACGCTGAAGACGATGATGGAACAAGCGGGCCTCGATGCCGTCAAATATTACAATTTGTCAGGTGGCGTGGTAGCTTTACACCTAGGAACCAAGTACTAAGGGGTTCTTCCCATACATTCGCCTTACATCTGGAGAAACTGATGTCCGAATCGCGTTCGTTGTTCAACCGTAGCAAGCCGTCGAAGCCGTGGGCTCGACGGGCCGGCACGCTGCTGATGGTCGGCCTGCTCACGGCCGGCACGTTCGCATCGCTCGACGCCGAGGCCAAGCGCATGGGCGGCGGGCGCAGCATCGGCCGTCAGAATTCCACCGTCACGCAGCGCCAGGCCACGCCGCCCGCGCAGCAGCCGATGCAGCAGGCCGCACCGAATCAGGCGCAGCGCGCGAACCCGGCCGCCCCGGCACCGGCCGCGCAGCCGAACCGCTCGCGCTGGCTCGGGCCGATCGCCGGTCTCGCGGCCGGCCTCGGCATCGCGGCGCTGCTGTCGCACTTCGGCCTGGGCGGCGCGTTCGCGAGCATGATGGCGAACGTCATCGTGATCGCACTGCTCGCGATGATCGGCATCTGGCTGGTCCGCAAGTTCATGAACCGCCGCCGTTCGCAGGAGCCGGCGTATTCGGTCGGCGGCTCGGCATCGTCGTCGGGTGGCTACTCGCAAAGCCCGTCGTTCCAGCAGGGCAGCACCGGCAACAACTATGCGGGCAGCGGCAGCAGCTATGCGAACGAAGCGCAAGGCGTGTTCGGCGGCGGCGCGGCGGCTGCCGGTGCGGCGGGCGCGATGGCGGCCGCACCGCTGCAGGTGCCGGCCGGCTTCGACACCGAAGCGTTCCTGCGTAGCGCGAAGGTCTACTTCGTGCGCCTGCAGGCGGCATGGGACCAGGGCAACCTGGCCGACATCCGCGAGTTCACGACGCCGGAAATGTTCGCCGAGATCAAGATCGATCTCGATTCGCGCGGCAACGAAGCGAACCAGACCGATGTCGTGCAGCTCGACGCGGAGCTGGTCGCGATCGAGGATCGCGGCATCGAGCAGTCGGCGAGCGTGCGCTTCCACGGGCTGATCCGCGAATCGGCGAACGCGCCGGCCGCGCCGCTCGACGAGGTGTGGAACCTGTCGAAGTCGGGCAGCCAGGGCTGGCTGCTCGCGGGTATCCAGCAGATCAACACGCACTGAGCGTGACCGGCGGCCGGCTTGCCGGCTGCCCGGGCGACGGTCGTCGCACTGCGACCGCTTGCCGCCCGGGTGTGCGGTTGGCCGCGGTCTGCCGACGATCCGACGTTACAATAGAAACCCGCGTAGGCGCCCGGCCTGCGCGGGTTTTTCTTTCCCAGCCCGATGACCTTTGCCGCCAAGCCTTTTGCTGCTGCTGTCAATCACCTGCTCGCGCGCGAATCGTGGGCGCGCGACCGCCTGATCCCCTACGCGGGCAAGACCGCCCGGCTCGACGTGCCGCCCGTCACGCTCACGCTGCTCGTGCAGCCCGACGGTTATCTATCCGCGGTGGACGCGCACGATGCGCAACACGTCGACGTGTCGATCGCGCTCGCGGGCGACGCGGTCGCCGCGTTCCTGCAAGGCGGCCAGCCGGCCGTGATGAAGCACGTGAAGATCGAGGGCGACGCGGAGTTCGCGACGCAGATCGCGAAGCTGGCCGAGCACCTGCGCTGGGAACCTGAAGAAGATCTCGCGAAGCTGGTCGGCGACGCGGCGGCGCACCGGATCGCGACGGTCGTGCGCGACGCCGGCGCACGCGCGCGCCGCACCGGCCGCAACGTGCTCGATTCCGTCGCCGAGTACTGGCTCGACGAGAACCCGCAAGTCGTTCGGCGCACGGTGCTCGGCGGCTTCGACGCCGAACTGGCGCGTGCGCGCGATGCGCTCGCGCGGGTCGAAAAACGGATCGAGCGACTCGAACAAAAAATCGGCGCGCGCACGGGTTCCGGCCCGCGCGGCGCGCACTGAGGGCCGCAGGGCATGCGCATTTTCCGTTTCATCAAGATTGTCTACACCGTCATCCGCTTCGGCCTCGACGAGGTGATGCTGTCCCGGATCGACGACCGACGCGTGAAGCTGCTGCTGCGGATCACGACGATCGGCCGCCGCTATTCCGATCCGCCCGCCGTGCGGCTGCGTCACGCGCTCGAGAGCCTCGGCCCGATCTTCGTGAAGTTCGGCCAGGTGCTGTCGACGCGCCGCGACCTGCTGTCGGTCGATTTCGCGAACGAACTCGCGAAGCTGCAGGACCAGGTGCCGCCGTTCGATTCGGCTGTCGCGATAGCGATCATCGAGAAGTCGCTCGGCGCGCCGGTCGACGAGCTGTTCGACGAATTCGAGCGCGAGCCGATCGCGAGCGCGTCGATCGCGCAGGTGCATTTCGGGAAGTTGAAGCAGGGCGTGCACGCGGGCAAGGCCGTCGCGGTCAAGGTGCTGCGCCCGAACATGCTGCCGGTGATCGATTCCGACCTCGCGCTGATGCGCGACATCGCGACGTGGACCGAGCGCATGTGGGCCGACGGCCGGCGCCTGAAGCCGCGCGAAGTCGTCGCCGAATTCGACAAGTACCTGCACGACGAGCTCGACCTGATGCGCGAGGCCGCGAACGGCAGCCAGCTGCGCCGCAACTTCGCGGGCCTCGACCTGCTGCTCGTGCCCGAGATGTTCTGGGATTTCTCGACGTCGCAGGTCCTCGTGATGGAGCGCATGACCGGCGTGCCGATCAGCCAGGTCGAGACGCTGCGCACCGCGGGCGTCGACATCAAGAAGCTCGCGCGCGAAGGCGTCGAGATCTTCTTCACGCAGGTGTTTCGCGACGGTTTCTTCCATGCTGACATGCACCCGGGCAACATCCAGGTGAGTCTCGACCCGAAGACCTTCGGCCGCTATATCGCGCTCGATTTCGGGATCGTCGGCGCGTTGTCGGATTTCGACAAGAACTACCTCGCGCAGAACTTCCTCGCGTTCTTCAAGCGCGATTACCACCGCGTCGCGACGCTGCACCTCGAATCGGGCTGGGTGCCGCCCGAGACGCGCGTCGAGGAACTCGAAAGCGCGATCCGTGCGGTGTGCGAGCCGTATTTCGACCGCGCGCTGAAAGACATCTCGCTCGGCCAGGTGCTGATGCGCCTGTTCTCGACGTCGCGCCGCTTCAACGTCGAGATCCAGCCGCAGCTCGTGCTGTTGCAGAAGACGATGCTGAACGTCGAGGGGCTCGGCCGCTCGCTCGATCCCGAACTCGACCTGTGGAAGACCGCGAAGCCGTATCTCGAGCGCTGGATGACCGAGCAGATCGGCCTGCGCGGCTGGTACGAGCGCTTCAAGGTCGAGGCGCCGCAGTGGAGCAAGACGCTGCCGCAACTGCCGCGCCTGATCCATCACGCGATGGCGGCGCGCCACGATGCGCCGCGTGCGGCGAGCGAAGACCTGATGCGTCAGGTCCTCATCGAGCAGAAACGGACCAACCGGTTGCTGCAGGCATTGCTGATCTTCGGTCTTGCCGTCGGCGTCGGGGCGCTCGTCGCGCGCGTGCTGCTCGCGCTCGCGTACGGCGCGTGACCGACAGGAGCCGCGCGATGTCCGAACCGAAGCAACCGTCCACGCCGGGCGCCGCCGATTTCGCGACGCGCGACCCCGGCGACGCATCGTTCTGGGACGAGCGTTTCGCGCGCGGCGTGACGCCGTGGGAATTCGGCGGCGTGCCGGAAGGGTTTCGCGCGTTTGCGCAGCGGCTCGGGCCGTGCGCGGTGCTGATTCCCGGCTGCGGCAGTGCGCAGGAGGCCGGCTGGCTCGCGCAGGCCGGCTGGCCCGTGCGCGCGATCGATTTCGCCGCGCAGGCGGTGGCGGCCGCGAAGGCGCAGCTCGGTGCGCATGCGGACGTCGTCGAGCAGGCCGATTTCTTCATGTATCGGCCGCCGTTCGACGTGCAGTGGGTGTACGAGCGCGCGTTCCTGTGCGCGCTGCCGCCGAGCCTGCGCGCCGGCTATGCGGCGCGGATGGCCGAACTGCTGCCCGCCGGCGCGTTGCTGGCCGGTTATTTCTTCGTGACGAAGAAACCGAAGGGCCCGCCGTTCGGCATCGAGCGCGCCGAACTCGATGCGCTGCTCGCGCCGCACTTCGAGCTGATCGACGATCTGCCCGTGACCGATTCGCTGGCCGTGTTCGAAGGACACGAGCGCTGGCTCACGTGGCGCCGTCGCTGAAGCCCGGCGCGTCGCGGCCGTTGCCGGAGCGCGCCGGGGTTTCGGATATAATTCAAGGTTTTGCAAGCCGTTTCCAGTTTCCGCGGGAAAAATATCATGCCGATCTACGCCTATCGATGCGAAGCGTGCGGTTTCGCGAAGGACATGCTCCAGAAGATGAGCGACGCGCCGCTGTCGCAGTGCCCCGAATGCGGGAAGGATGCTTTTCGCAAGCAGGTCACCGCCGCCGGCTTCCAGCTGAAGGGCTCCGGCTGGTATGTCACCGATTTCCGCGGTGGCTCGGGCGGCACCAGCGCGCCGGCGACGGCGACGGGCGAAGCGGGGGCTGCGGCACCCGCCACCGCTGCGCCGGCGGCCGCCGCCACGAGTTCCGAAAGTACGACGACGAGCGCCGCGCCGGCCCCGGCTGCGGCGCCCGCCGCCGGCAGTTGACAGTCGCGGCCCGTCCGGGCCGCGTCCACACCGCGCTTCCGGCGCGGTTCATTGACGGCAGATGATGAAAAAGACGACCCTGAAATCGGTGTTTCTGACCGGCCTGCTGGTTCTCGTCCCGCTCGCGATCACGCTGTGGGTGCTCGGTCTCATCATCGGCACGATGGACCAGACGCTGCTGCTGCTGCCCGAATCGTGGCAGCCGGAGCGGGCGCTCGGCTTCCGCCTGCCGGGGCTCGGCGCGGTGCTGACGCTCGCGTTCATCTTCGTCGTCGGGCTGGCGACGCAGAACTTCATCGGCCAGAAGCTCGTCACGTGGTGGAACGCGGTCGTGCGTCACATCCCGGTCGTCGGGCCGATCTACACGAGCGTCAAGCAGGTGTCGGACACGCTGCTGTCGAGCAGCGGCAACGCGTTCCGCAAGGCGCTGCTGATCGAATACCCGCGTCGCGGCTCGTATACGATCGCGTTTCTGACCGGCGCGCCCGGCGGCGACGTGGTCAACCATCTGACGGAAGAGTACGTGAGCGTGTACGTGCCCACGACACCGAACCCGACGTCGGGCTTCTTCCTGATGCTCCCGAAGAGCGAAGTCATCGAACTCGACATGTCGGTCGATGCCGCGCTCAAGTACATCGTCTCGATGGGCGTCGTGGCGCCTTCGGCGCCGGCTCCGGTGCCCGCCCGCCGCCCCGTCGAGCCGCCGCTGTAAGTAAAGAATCATCGCCCGGGCCGCGCGTTGCGGCACCCGTTGATCAAACCGAACGAAAGCAAACATCATGTCGATGCGTACTGAATACTGCGGTCTCGTGACCGAACACCTGCTGGGCCAAACCGTGTCGCTGTGCGGCTGGGTGCAGCGCCGCCGCGATCACGGCGGTGTGATCTTCATCGACCTGCGCGATCGTGAAGGCCTCGTGCAGGTGGTGTGCGACCCGGATCGCGCGGAAATGTTCGCGACCGCCGAAGGCGTGCGCAACGAGTTCTGCGTGCAGATCAAGGGTCTCGTGCGCAACCGTCCGGAAGGCACGGTCAACGCCGGCCTGAAGAGCGGCAAGATCGAAGTGCTGTGTCACGAACTGAACGTGCTGAATGCGTCGGTCACGCCGCCGTTCCAGCTCGACGACGACAACCTGTCGGAAACGACGCGCCTCACGCACCGCGTGCTCGACCTGCGCCGTCCGCAGATGCAGCACAACCTGCGCCTGCGCTACCGCGTCGCGATCGAAGCGCGCAAGTACCTCGACGAGCAGGGCTTCATCGACATCGAAACGCCGATGCTGACGAAGAGCACGCCGGAAGGCGCGCGCGACTACCTGGTGCCGTCGCGCGTGAACGCGGGCCAGTTCTTCGCGCTGCCGCAGTCGCCGCAGCTGTTCAAGCAGCTGCTGATGGTCGCGAACTTCGACCGTTACTACCAGATCACCAAGTGCTTCCGCGATGAGGATCTCCGCGCCGACCGCCAGCCGGAATTCACGCAGATCGACTGCGAGACGTCGTTCCTCGGCGAGCAGGAAATCCGTGATCTCTTCGAAGACATGATCCGTCACATCTTCAAGACGACGATCGACGTCGAACTCGACGCGACATTCCCGGTGATGCCGTACTCGGAAGCGATGGCGCGTTTCGGTTCGGACAAGCCGGACCTGCGCGTGCAGCTCGAATTCACCGAGCTGACCGACGCGATGAAGGACGTCGACTTCAAGGTGTTCAGCACGCCGGCCAACGCGAAGGACGGCCGTGTCGCGGCGCTGCGCGTGCCGAAGGGTGGCGAGCTGTCGCGTGGCGACATCGACGGCTACACGGAATTCGTGCGCATCTACGGCGCGAAGGGCCTCGCGTGGATCAAGGTCAACGAGAAGGCGAAGGGCCGCGACGGCCTGCAGAGCCCGATCGTCAAGAACCTGCACGACGCATCGATCGCGGCGATCCTCGAGCGCACCGGTGCTGAAGACGGCGACATCATCTTCTTCGCGGCCGACCGCGCGAAGGTCGTCAACGACAGCCTCGGCGCGCTGCGCCTGAAGATCGGTCATTCGGAATTCGGCAAGGCGAACGGCCTCGTCCAGGCCGGCTGGAAGCCGCTGTGGGTCGTCGATTTCCCGATGTTCGAATACGACGACGAAGATGCGCGCTACGTCGCGGCGCACCACCCGTTCACGAGCCCGAAGGACGAGCACCTCGAGTACCTCGAGACCGATCCGGGCCGCTGCCTCGCGAAGGCGTACGACATGGTGCTGAACGGCTGGGAAATCGGCGGCGGCTCGGTGCGTATCCATCGCGAGGAAGTGCAGAGCAAGGTGTTCCGCGCGCTGAAGATCGGCGCGGAAGAAGCGCAACTGAAGTTCGGCTTCCTGCTGGACGCGCTCCAGTACGGCGCGCCGCCGCACGGCGGTATCGCGTTCGGTCTCGACCGCATCGTCACGATGATGGCCGGTGCCGACTCGATCCGCGACGTGATCGCGTTCCCGAAGACGCAGCGTGCGCAGGATCTGCTCACGCAGGCGCCGAGCCCGGTCGACGAGCGTCAGCTGCGCGAACTGCACATCCGTCTGCGTCAGCCGGAACAGCCGAAGGCGTAACGCCTGTCGCAGGTCGTGCGCGCGGCGACGCGCGCACGACACCCCAACGAAACAGGCGCCGCGATGCGCCTGTTTCGTTTTTTGCGGTACAGTCGCAGCACTTGCCGCACGTTCGGGCACAGGCCCGGCGCACGGCCCTGTGTCGCATGAAACAAAGATGACGAAGCCGCCGAAAATTCCCGAATCCGTTCTCGTCGTGATCTACACGCCCGAACTCGACGTGCTGGTGATCAAGCGTGCCGACCAGCCCGATTTCTGGCAATCGGTGACCGGATCGAAGGATGCGCTCGACGAGCCGCTCGCGCTCACCGCCGCGCGCGAAGTCGCCGAGGAAACCGGCATCCTGGTCGGTACGCACGACGTGCCGGCCACCGCGCTGATCGACTGGCACCACCAGATCGAATACACGATCTATCCGCAATACCTGCATCGCTATGGGCCGGGCGTCACGCGCAACGTCGAGCACTGGTTCGGCCTGTGCGTGCCGCGCCGCGTCGACGTGACGCTGTCGCCGCGCGAGCATGTCGACCATGCATGGCTGCCGTACCGCGAAGCGGCCGCGCGCTGCTACTCGCCGTCGAACGCCGAGGCGATCCTGCAACTGCCCGTGCGCGTGTCGCTCGCGCGGGCGCCGCACGGCTCGTCCGCATGAATTCGGAAACCCGCAAGCGCTTCGCGCAATTGCGGCAGATGTTCCTGCAGGAGCGCGGCTCCGCGTCGCGGCTCGCATTCACGGCCGGCAACACGGTGCGGCTGTGCACGACCGGCGGCGAATTCTTCCAGGCGCTGATCGAGCGGATCGAGGCGGCGCGCGAGCAGGTGATGCTCGAAACCTACATCTTCTGCGACGATGCGGCCGGCCGACCGGTGTCGGATGCGCTGATCCGCGCGGCGCAGCGCGGCGTGCGCGTGCGCGTGATCACCGACGGCGTCGGCACCGCGCGCCTGCCGCTGTTCGACACGTGGGCCGACGCCGGCGTCGAGCACTGCATCTACAACCGCTACCTGTTCGGCCGCTTCGGCTTTTCGCGCACGCACCGCAAGCTCGCGGTGATCGATCATGCGGTCGCGTACTGCGGCGGCATCAACATCGTCGACGACTACACGCAGGGCACCGCGACGCTGCCATTTCCGCGCTGGGATTTCGCGGTCGAGATGGCCGGGCCGGCGGTGTCGGACGTGCGCGCCGCGTTCGAACTGCAGTGGCACCGCATCCAGTTCGGCCACAAGCCGTATGCGCAGTACGCGGCCGGGCTGCACGGCGGCGAGGCGTTCCCGGACATGTTCCGGCGCTGGATGCGCAGCCACCGATGGATCAAGGCAGGTGCACTGCGGGTCGTCACCGAGCCGAGCGTCGCGTTCGTCGCGCGCGACAACGTCGTGAACCGCCGCGCGATCGAGAAGGCATATCTCGCCGCGATCGGGCGGGCGCGACAGCGGATCCTGCTCGCGAACCCGTATTTCATGCCGGGCCGCAAGCTGCGCCGTGCGCTGACGGGCGCCGCGCGGCGCGGCGTCGACGTGCGGATCCTGATCGGCCGCAACGAGTTCACCGCGCTCGATACGGCCGTGCCGTTCCTGTATCACGCGCTGCTGCGCGCGGGCGTGCGCGTGGCGGAATATGACAAGACGATCCTGCACGGCAAGGTCGCGGTGATCGACGACAACTGGGCGACGGTCGGTTCGTCGAATCTGGACGCGCTGAGCCTGATGCTCAACAATGAGGCCAATGTCGTGCTGGTGCGCTACGATGCGCTCACCAACGAGCTGCGCGACGCGATCACGAGCGCATTCGCCGAAGGCCGCGAGATCGACGCCGCCCGCTACGCCGCGCGGCCGCGCATCGAGCGTATGCTGAGCTGGCTCGCGTACAACACGTACCGCGTCGTGATGAAGGCATTGACGGTCGGCGGTTACGACTAAGCATCCGCTTCAAAAATCTGTCCGCACGTTCGTGCGGAAAAGCCGCTCCGGCCCCGCCGGAATCGCGCAAAATAGCGGCTCGGTTAGACACCGGTTTCTAATAATTTCCTTGTTTCGCGAGCGGCCGCACTCAATAATAGTACGGCCGTTCGATTTTATTCGAACCCCCGAACGGTTAAGAAAAAGCTATGCGAAAAGGCGAACAGACGCGTGCCGCGATACTCGAAGCTGCTTTGGACCTCGCCAGCCGTGACGGGCTGGAGGGGCTGACGATCGGCCTGCTGGCCGAGCGCATGCAGATGAGCAAGAGCGGTGTGTTCGCGCACTTCGGATCGCGCGAAGACCTCCAGGTCGAGGTCGTCCGCGAATATCACCATCGTTTCGAAAACGAGGTGTTCTTTCCGAGCCTGCGCGAGCCGCGAGGCTTGCCGCGCCTCCGGGCGATGCTGGCGCGCTGGACGGAGAAGCGCATCCAGGAGGTGACGACCGGATGCATCTACATCAGCGGAGCCGTCGAGTACGACGACCGGCCTGACAGCCCCGTGCGCGAGCAGTTGATCGCGAGCGTGACGGCCTGGCGTGCCGCGATGCTGCGTGCCATTTCGCAGGCGAAGGAAGAAGGCCATCTGCGTGCGGATACCGATCCGGACCTGATGCTCTTCGAGTTGTACAGCTTCACGCTCGGCCTGCATCACGACGCACGCTTCCTGCATTCGCCGGATGCCGTGCGCCTCACGTGGGCCGCGCTGGAAAAGACGATCGTTTCGTATCAGAGCGAGAGCCGTTAGCGGCGCGTGACCCGCCCGCCAGGAGCTCGAGCCGTTTGCCCACTTTGGAGAGAGTCATGGGACAGTACGCCGCGCCGCTGCGCGACATGCAATTCGTGTTGCACGAGCTTCTGAACGTCGAAGCCGAGGTCAAGCAAATGCCGCGGCATGCGGACCTCGACGCCGACACGATCAACCAGGTTCTCGAGGAGGCGGGCAAGTTCTGCTCCGAGGTGCTGTTCCCGCTGAATCAGGTCGGCGACCGCGAAGGCTGTACGTATGAAGGCGACGGCGTCGTGAAGACCCCGACCGGCTTCAAGGAAGCGTATCGGCAGTACGTCGAGGCCGGCTGGCCGGCGCTCGGCTGCGATCCGGACTACGGCGGCCAGGGCCTGCCCGCGTTCGTGAACAACGCGCTCTACGAAATGCTGAACTCGGCGAACCAGGCATGGACGATGTATCCGGGCCTGTCGCACGGCGCGTACGAATGCCTGCACGCGCACGGCGCGCCGGAACTGCAGCAGCAATATCTGCCGAAGCTCGTGTCGGGCGAATGGACGGGCACGATGTGCCTGACCGAGCCGCACTGCGGCACCGACCTCGGCATCCTGCGCACCAAGGCCGAGCCGAACGGCGACGGCTCGTACTCGATCAGCGGCACGAAGATCTTCATCTCGAGCGGCGAGCACGACATGTCGAAGAACATCGTCCACCTCGTGCTCGCGCGCCTGCCGGACGCGCCGCAAGGCACGAAGGGGATCTCGCTGTTCATCGTGCCGAAGTTCGTGCCGGACGCCGCGGGCGAGCCGGGCGAGCGCAACGGCATCAAGTGCGGCTCGATCGAGCACAAGATGGGCATCCACGGCAACTCGACGTGCGTGATGAACCTCGACAACGCGAAGGGCTGGATGGTCGGCGAGCCGAACAAGGGCCTCAACGCGATGTTCGTGATGATGAACGCCGCGCGTCTCGGCGTCGGCATGCAGGGCCTGGGCCTGACGGAAGTCGCGTACCAGAACTCTCTGACGTACGCGAAGGAGCGCCTGCAGATGCGCTCGCTGACGGGCCCGAAGGCACCGGACAAGCCGGCCGACCCGATCATCGTGCATCCGGACGTGCGCCGCATGCTGCTCACGCAGAAGGCCTACGCGGAAGGCGCGCGCGCGTTCACGTACTGGTCCGCGCTGCAGATCGACAAGGAACTGTCGCACGGTGACGAAGCGGTGCGCAAGGAAGCGGCCGACCTCGTCGCGCTGCTCACGCCGATCATCAAGGCATTCCTGACCGACAACGCGTTCGAGTCGACCAACCACGCGATGCAGATCTACGGCGGCCACGGCTTCATCTCCGAGTGGGGCATGGAGCAGTACGTGCGCGACGCGCGGATCAACATGATCTACGAAGGCACGAACTCGATCCAGTCGCTCGATCTGCTGGGCCGCAAGGTGCTCGGCGACATGGGCGCGAAGCTGAAGAAGTTCGGCAAGCTCGTGACCGAATTCGCGGAAGCCGAAGGCGTGAAGCCGGAGATGGCCGAGTTCATCAACCCGCTCGCCGACATCGGCGACAAGGTGCAGAAGCTGACGATGGAAATCGGCATGAAGGCGATGCAGAACCCGGACGAAGTCGGCGCCGCCGCCGTGCCGTACCTGCGCACCGTCGGCCATCTGGTGTTCGCGTACTTCTGGGCGCGCATGGCGCGCATCGCTCTCGACAACGAAGCGTCGGGCGACCCGTTCTACAAGTCGAAGCTCGCGACGGCCCGCTTCTACTTCGCGCGCCTGCTGCCCGAGACGGCAGCGACGATCCGCGCCGCGCGCGCCGGCTCGAAGACGCTGATGGAAGTCGACGAATCGCTGTTCTGATGCGAGTCGGGGCGGTGTGCGCCGCGCGCCGCCCCGACGCAACGGTTCCTGGTACTCACTTCGCCGTGCAGCCCTCACAACCCGCGCTGCACGACACTATCCGGAGACATCCCGTGAGCAATTTCCTGATTCGCAAGGTCGCCGTGCTGGGCGCCGGCGTGATGGGCGCGCAGATCGCCGCGCACCTCGTCAACGCGCGCGTGCCGGTACTGTTGTTCGACCTGCCGGCCAAGGAAGGCCCGAAGAACGCGATCGCGCTGAAGGCGATCGAGAACCTGAAGAAGCTGTCGCCCGCGCCGTTCGGCGTGAAGGACGACGCGAAATACCTCGAAGCCGCGAACTACGAGGACGACATCGCGAAGCTCGCCGAGTGCGACGTCGTGATCGAGGCGATCGCCGAGCGGATGGACTGGAAGCACGACCTGTACAAGAAGGTCGCGCCGCACATCGCACCGAACGCGATCTTCGCGACCAACACGTCGGGCCTGTCGATCACGACGCTGTCCGAAGGTTTCTCGGACGAACTGAAGTCGCGCTTCTGCGGCGTGCACTTCTTCAACCCGCCGCGCTACATGCATCTGGTCGAGCTGATCCCGACCGCGCATACGCGTGCCGACATCCTCGACCAGCTCGAAACGTTCCTGACGAGCATCGTCGGCAAGGGCGTCGTGCGCGCGAAGGACACGCCGAACTTCATCGCGAACCGCGTCGGCATCTTCTCGATCCTCGCGGTGATCACCGAGGCCGCGAAGTTCGGCCTGCGCTTCGACGAAGTCGACGATCTGACTGGCAGCCGCCTCGGCCGCGCGAAGTCGGCGACGTTCCGCACTGCGGACGTGGTCGGCCTCGACACGATGGCGCACGTGATCAAGACGATGCAGGACAACCTCGCCGACGATCCGTTCTTCCCGGTCTACCAGACGCCTGCCGTGCTCGCCGAGCTGGTGAAGCAGGGCGCGCTCGGCCAGAAGACGGGCGGCGGTTTCTACAAGAAGGAAGGCAAGGCGATCAAGGTGCTCGACGCGAAGACGGGCACCTATGTGGATGCGGGCGCGAAGGCGGACGAAACCGTCGGCCGCATCCTGAAGCGCCCGCCGGCGGAACGCCTGAAGCTGCTGCGCGAGACGGATCATCCGCACGCGCAGTTCCTGTGGTCGATCTTCCGCGACGTATTCCACTACATCGGCGTGCATCTCGAGTCGATCGCCGACAACGCGCGCGACGTCGACCTCGCGATCCGCTGGGGCTTCGGCTGGAACGAAGGCCCGTTCGAAGGCTGGCAGGCCGCCGGCTGGAAGCAGGTCGCCGAGTGGGTGCAGGAAGACATCGCGGCCGGCAAGGCGCTCGCGAACGTGCCGCTGCCGTCGTGGGTGCTCGAAGGCCCGGTCGCCGAGCAGGGCGGCGTGCACACGGCCGAAGGCTCGTGGGCGCCGGCGTCGAAGCGCTTCGTGCCGCGTTCCGACCTGGCCGTCTACGGCCGGCAGGTGTTCCGCGCGCCGCTGATCGGCGAAACCGGCGCCGATCCCAAGTCGTACGGCAAGACGCTGTTCGAAACCGACGCGGTGCGTGCGTGGGTCGACGACCGTGCAGGTGAAGACGACGTCGTGATCGTGTCGTTCAAGTCGAAGATGAACACGATCGGGCCGAGCGTGATCGACGGCCTCGTGCAGGCGATCGAACTCGCGGAGAAGGACTACAAGGGCGTGGTGATCTGGCAGCCGACGTCGCTGAAGCTCGGCACGCCGGGCGGCCCGTTCTCGGCCGGCGCGAACCTCGAAGAGGCGATGCCCGCGTTCATGATGGGCGGCGCGAAGGGCATCGAGCCGTTCGTGAAGAAGTTCCAGGAAGGCATGCTGCGCGTGAAGTACGCGAACGTGCCGGTCGTCGCGGCCGTGTCGGGCATCGCGCTCGGCGGCGGTTGCGAGCTGATGCTGCACAGCGCGAAGCGCGTGGTGCACGTCGAGAGCTACATCGGTCTCGTCGAAGTGGGCGTCGGCCTCGTGCCGGCGGGTGGCGGCCTGAAGGAAGCGGCGCTGCGCGCGGCGGAGGCGGCCACGGCCGCGAACGCGACCACCGAGATCCTGAAGTTCGTCACGAAGTCGTTCGAGAACGCGGCGATGGCGAAGGTGTCGTCGTCGGCGCACGATGCGCGCGCGATGGGCTACCTGAAGCCGTCCGACACGATCGTCTTCAACGTGTTCGAACTGCTCGACACCGCGAAGAAGGAAGCGCGTGCGCTGGCCGACGTCGGCTATCGCGCCCCGCTGCGCGCGAAGGACGTGCCGGTGGCGGGCCGCTCGGCGATCGCGACGATCAAGGCATCGCTCGTCAACATGCGTGACGGCCGCTTCATCAGCGATCACGACTACCTGATCGCGAGCCGCATCGCCGAAGCCGTGTGCGGCGGCGACGTCGAAGCCGGCAGCCTCGTCGACGAGCAGTGGCTGCTCGCGCTCGAGCGCCGCGCGTTCGTCGAGCTGCTCGGCACGCAGAAGACGCAGGAACGGATCATGGGCATGTTGCAGACCGGCAAGCCGGTGCGTAACTGAGTGAGCGAATGCATAGCATGGGACCAGCGTAAGCGCTGAAGCGCCGACTCTGGTCGACAGGCCAAGGAGTTTCAAATGAGCAAACAACTGCAAGACGCATACATCGTCGCCGCCAGCCGCACCCCGATCGGCAAGGCCCCGCGCGGAGTCTTCAAGAACACGCGTCCCGACGAGCTGCTGGTTCACGCGATCCGCTCGGCGGTCGCGCAGGTGCCCGGCTTCGACACGAAGCTGATCGAGGACGCGATCATCGGCTGCGCGATTCCGGAAGCCGAGCAGGGCCTGAACGTCGCGCGCATGGGCGCGCTGCTCGCGGGCCTGCCGCAGACGGTCGGCGGCGTGACGGTCAACCGCTTCTGCGCGTCGGGCATCACGGCGCTGGCGATGGCGGCCGACCGCATCCGCGTCGGCGAATCCGACGCGATGCTCGCGGGCGGCTGCGAGTCGATGAGCATGGTGCCGATGATGGGCAACAAGCCGTCGATGTCGCCGCACATCTTCGATCGCAGCGAAGACTTCGGCATCGCGTACGGGATGGGCCTGACCGCCGAGCGCGTCGCCGAGCAGTGGAAGGTGAGCCGCGAAGACCAGGACGCGTTCTCGGTCGAATCGCATCGCAAGGCGCTCGCCGCGCAGCAGGCCGGCGAGTTCGGCGACGAAATCGCCGCGTACACGCTCACCGAGCGTTTCCCGAACCTCGCGACAGGCGAAGTCGACGTGAAGACGCGCGAGATCGCGCTCGACGAAGGTCCGCGCGCGGATACGTCGCTCGAAGGCCTCGCGAAGCTGCGCACGGTGTTCGCGAACAAGGGCTCGGTCACGGCCGGCAACAGCTCGCAGACGTCGGACGGCGCGGGTGCGCTGCTCGTCGTGTCGGAGAAGGTGCTCAAGCAATTCAACCTGACGCCGCTCGCGCGCTTCGTGAGCTTCGCGGTGCGCGGCGTGCCGCCCGAAATCATGGGCATCGGTCCGAAGGAAGCGATTCCGGCCGCGCTGAAGGCCGCGGGCCTGAAGCAGGACGATCTCGACTGGATCGAGCTGAACGAGGCATTCGCCGCGCAGTCGCTGGCGGTGATCCGCGATCTCGGCCTCGACCCGTCGAAGGTCAACCCGGTCGGCGGCGCGATCGCGCTCGGGCACCCGCTCGGCGCGACCGGCGCGATCCGCGCGGCGACCGTCGTGCACGGCCTGCGCCGCCGCAACCTGAAGTACGGGATGGTCACGATGTGCGTCGGCACCGGCATGGGTGCGGCGGGCATCATCGAACGCCTGTAAGCGGGACGCGACGACAAGCGACGACGGTGCGCGGGCCACGAGCTCGCGCACCGTTTTTTCATTCCGGTAGAGGACGTCAAAGGAGACGGTTGTGGCCGAAATTCAAGTGGAACGCGCCGACGGCGTGATGACGATCACGATCGCACGCCCGGCGAAGAAGAACGCGCTGACGGCGGCGATGTACCAGACGATGGCCGATGCGCTCGCCGACGCGCAGGAAGACAAGGCGATCCGCGTGATCCTGCTGCGCGGCAGCGACGGCAACTTCAGCGCGGGGAACGATCTCGAGGATTTCCTGAAGGCGCCGCCGAAGGACGAGAACGCGCCGGTGTTTCAGTTTCTTGCGCGGATCAGCCAGGCAAGCAAGCCGATCGTCGCCGCGGTGCCGGGCGTCGCGGTCGGCGTCGGCGTGACGATGCTGCTGCACTGCGACCTCGTCTACGCGGCCGACGTCGCGACGTTCTCGCTGCCGTTCGCGCAGCTCGGGCTGTGTCCGGAAGCTGCGTCGAGCGCGCTGCTGCCGCGTCTGGCCGGCCATCAGGTCGCGGCCGAGAAGCTGCTGCTCGGCGAAGCGTTCGATGCGCTGGAAGCGTACCGGATCGGCATCGTCAATCGCGTGCTGCCGGCCGCCGAGCTCGACGCATTCGCGGCGAAGCAGGCCGCGAAGCTCGCGGCGCTGCCGGCGTCGTCGCTGCGCGTGACGAAGGCGCTGCTGAAGGATACGGGCGGGGTCGCGGTTGCCGCGCGGATCGCCGAGGAAGCCGGCCACTTCTCCACGATGCTGCGCGCGCCGGAAGCGCGCGAGGCGATGACGGCGTTCTTCGAGAAGCGCAAGCCGGATTTCCGTCAGTTCGACTGACGCGGCGGGGCGCGCCGGCACGGACCCGCCGGCGTGCCCGGACGGCAGGATGGCCGGCGTCAGGCCGTGCCGTAATCGACGTGGCCGGTTTCGCGGCAGAAGCTGACGAGCCGCAGGCCGGCCGCCTTTGCGATCTCGATCGCGAGCGACGACGGCGCGGAGATCGTCGCGACCATCGGGATGCCGACCCGCGCCGACTTGCGCACGAGCTCGTAGCTTGCCCGGCTCGACAGGAACACGAAGCCGTCGGTCGCGTCGGCGCGTGCCAGCACGAGCGAGCCGATCAGCTTGTCGAGCGCGTTGTGGCGGCCGACATCCTCGAACGCCATCCGGATCGTACCTGTTGCGTCGCACCATGCGGCCGCATGCAGGCCGCCGGTCAGCCGCGTGAGGGCCTGATGGGCCGGCAGCGCGTGGGCCGCGCGCGCGAGCGCGTCGGGCGCGAGGCGCGCGAGAAAGCCGGTGTCGGGCACCCGTTCCGGCGCGAGATCGAGCAGGTCGATGCTTTCGATCCCGCACACGCCGCAGCCGGTGCGCCCGGCAAGCGCGCGGCGCCGGTCCTTCAGCGCGGCGAACGCCTGCTGGACGACCTCCAGATGCACCTCCGCGTGCGGCAGCGGCGCGTCGGCGTGCAGGATCACGTCGATGTCCTTGATGTCGCTGCCGCGCTCGACGATCCCTTCCGAGATCGCGAAGCCGACCGCGAACGCCTCGAGGTCGCGCGGCGTGCACATCATCACCGCGTGCGAGATGCCGTTGAAGACCAGCGCGACGGGCCATTCCTGGCCGACGTAGTCGTGGGCCGTCTCGACCGCGCCGCCGCGCGTGCGGCGCACGGACAGCTCGATCGCGCCGCGCGGTTCTTCTGTTTCAGTCGGATTCACGAGCACTCCCGTTGATTCGACGCAGCGGCGGCGACGATCGTGTGCGCCGCTTGCGCGCAGAGGTTCTAAAATACCCCAGGCAGGCCGGCCGCGCCGGCATCCGCCACTCGGGTAACGACCATGGGACTCAGCGACGCTCCGCTGCTATTCAATTTCGAACACGAATCGTCGGAAAACCTGACGTACATTCCGATGATCGTGCGTTTCAATCTCGACCGCTTCGGTCTGCGGATTTCACTGGAGCAGTGGCAGCTGCTGCCACTCGAGGACCGCAAGCTGCTCGCGCGCTTTCCGGCCGACGACGACACCCTGATCGAGCCCAATTTCGATCACGCGCTGTTCGAAATGCTGCGCACGCATGCCGATCTCGAACCGTCGTGGTTCCAGCCGGACGAGCAGCCGAGCTGGCGCGCGACCGACACGGTGCCGGACGCGCTCGTGCAGCAGAGCGCGCTGGCCGGGCTGCCGGCGCCCGCGCTCGCGCAGTGGGAGCGGCTCGCGCCGTTCCAGCGCTACGTGCTGATGAAGCTGTCGCGCAAGCCGACGCTCAATCACGACTTCGTGCCGGCGATGCGCGAGTTCGGGCTGACGGCCACGCACTGACGGGCCCCGGGGAGCGCCGCAGGCGGCGCCGCGGCGCGGCGCGTGCGGATCAGAGCGGCGGCAGTTGACGCGGCTTGCGGTCGGGGCCGGTTGCCACATAGGTGAGCGTCGCTTCGGTCACCTTCACGATTTCGCCCATCAGGCGCATGCGCTGCGCGTACACCTCGACGTCGACCGTCACCGACGTGTTGCCGGTGCGGATGATGGTCGCGTAGAAGCTCAGCAAGTCGCCGACGAACACCGGCTGCTTGAACACGAACGAATTGACCGCGACCGTCGCGACGCGGCCGTTCGCCCGCTGGCTCGCGGGAATCGAGCCGGCGATGTCGACCTGCGACATGATCCAGCCGCCGAACACGTCGCCATGGACGTTCGCGTCGTGCGGTTGCGGGACGACGCGCAGCGCGGGCTGCTTTGCCGGAAGTTCGAGGGTCGAATCGGTCATGGCGGGGGCTTTCATCCTGTAATGAATTTGCCGCCGCGCGCAGCCTGGCCGGCGAGGGCGCCGGCAGCGGCGCGAGGCGGCTTCTGCGACAATACAACGTTCGCAAATTGTACGAGAAAGCGGGCGAGTCGGCCGCTGCAGCACGCGTCCGGCCGCACCGCCGATCCTTCCCCCCCATGCGCCGATATTCCGCTTCCGGCGAGCCCGCGCCGGCTCCGACCGGGCCACGCAACGACTGGCAGACCATCCGGTCGCTGCTGCCGTACCTGGCCACCTACAAATGGCGCGTCGCGCTCGCGCTCGGCTGCCTGATCGGCGCGAAGGTCGCGAACCTCGGCGTGCCGGTCGTGATGAAGCGCATCGTCGATCACCTGTCCGCCGTGCAGCAGCTCACCGCGCTCGGCCGCGCCGAGCAGTCGGCCGGCATCGTGCTCGCGGGCGGCGTCGGCCTGCTGGTCGTCGCGTATGCGTTCGTGCGGCTGTCGACGTCGCTCTTCACCGAGCTGCGCGAGATCCTGTTCTCGAAAGTTACCGAGAGCGCGGTGCGCCAGCTCGCGCTGCAGGTGTTCCGGCATCTGCACGGGCTGTCGCTGCGCTTCCACCTCGAACGCCAGACAGGCGGCATGTCGCGCGACATCGAGCGCGGCACGCGCGGCATCCAGCAGCTGATTTCCTATTCGCTCTACAGCATCCTGCCGACGCTCGTCGAGGTCGGGCTCGTGCTCGGCTTCTTCGTGGTCAAGTACGAGGCGTACTACGCGTACGTGACGTTCGCGGCGCTCGTCACGTACATCGTGTTCACCGTGAAGGTCACCAACTGGCGCACGCACTTTCGCCGCACGATGAACGAGCTCGATTCGCGCGCGAACTCGCGGGCGATCGATTCGCTGATCAACTACGAGACGGTGAAGTACTTCGGCAACGAGGAGTGGGAGGCGCAGCGCTACGACGAGAACCTGAAGCGCTACCGCAAGGCCGCAATCCGCTCGCAGAACTCGCTGTCGGTGCTGAACTTCGGCCAGCAGGCGATCATCGGCACCGGGCTCGTGTTCATCCTGTGGCGCGCGACGCAGGGCGTGCTGGCGGGCAAGCTGACGCTCGGCGATCTCGTGCTGATCAACACGTTCATGCTGCAGTTGTACATTCCGCTGAATTTTCTCGGCGTCGTGTATCGCGAGCTGAAGCAGAGCCTCACCGATATGGACCGGATGTTCGGGCTGCTGGCGGCCGCGAAGGAAGTCCCGGACGCGCCCGACGCGCGGCCGCTCGCGGTGGCCGGCGCGCAGGTGCGCTTCGAGCACGTGAACTTCTCGTACGAGGCGTCGCGGCAGATCCTGCACGACGTGACGTTTACGATCGACGCGGGCACGACGACAGCGGTGGTCGGTCACAGCGGCTCCGGCAAGTCGACGCTGTCGCGCCTGCTGTTCCGCTTCCACGATCTCGACCGGCAGGCGGGCGGCGCGATCCGCATCGACGGCCAGGACATCCGCGACGTCACGCAGGACTCGCTGCGCGCATCGATCGGGATCGTGCCGCAGGACACCGTGCTGTTCAACGATTCGATCTACTACAACATCGCGTACGGCCGCCCGACCGCGAGCCGCGACGAAGTGATCGCGGCCGCGCGCGCCGCGCACATCCACGACTTCATCGAGAGCTTGCCGAAGGGCTATGACACGCCGGTCGGCGAGCGCGGGCTGAAGCTGTCGGGCGGCGAGAAGCAGCGCGTCGCGATCGCGCGCACGCTGCTGAAGGATCCGCCGGTGCTGCTGTTCGACGAGGCGACGTCCGCGCTCGATTCGCGCTCGGAGCGCGCGATCCAGCACGAGCTCGACCACATCGCGCGGCACCGCACGACGCTCGTGATCGCGCACCGGCTGTCGACGGTCGTGCATGCGCAGCAGATTCTCGTGATGGACCACGGGCGGATCGTCGAGCGCGGTACGCACGACGAGCTCGTGCGCGCGGACGGCCTCTATGCGCAGATGTGGGCGCTGCAGCAACAGCGCGCGGCGGCGGGCGGGGAAGCGGCCGAAGCCGCGTGAGCGTAGCGGCCCGCGCGCGGCGCGGGCGGATGGTTTGGCGGCCGTCCGGAATCGGCCGGCGTTGCGCGGTCACCGCCGGATGGCCCGGCGGCGGCCGCGAAACGATCAGCCCGCGGCGCGCAGCCGCGCGTCGAGCTCGCCGAGCTGCGCGGGCGTGCCGACGTTCTCCCAGATACCTTCATACAATTCGCCGGTCGCGCGGCCGGCCTCGATGGTCGCCCTGAAGTAGGGCGACAGCGCGCGGTGCGTGCCCGGCACGATGTCGTGGAACATCCGCGTGTCGTACACGCCGATGCTGCCGAACGTGACGCGCGGGGCGCCGGCGAGCGCGAGCAAGCCGTCGTCGCGGAGCACGAAATCGCCGTCCGGATGGAACGGCGGGTTCGGCACCATCACGAGATGCATCGTGGGCACATCCAGCGTGGCCATTCGGGCGGCGGGGGCGGCGAGCGTCCCGTAGTCGAATGTGCAGTACACGTCGCCCGCGACGCCCGCGAACACCGTGGGCCGGCCGTCGCGCTCGAGCAGCGGCAGCGCCTGCGCGATGCCGCCGGCGGTTTCCAGCGCGTCGCCTTCGGCCGAATACGCGAGGCGCACGCCCCAACGCGAGCCGTCGCCGAGCGTCGCCTCGAACTGTTCGCCGAGCCACGCGTGGTTGATCACGATGGTCTCGATGCCCGCGCGGGCGAGTGCTTCGATCTGCCAGACGATCAGCGGCTTGCCGCCGGCTTCGAGCAGCGGCTTCGGGCGGGCGTCGGTCAGCGGACGCATCCGCTCGCCGCGCCCGGCGGCGAAGATCATCGCCGTGGTGAGGGTAGTGCTCATGTTGTTCGTCTGAATGTGAGAGCGGTCAGAACGGTCAGAATGTATAGCCGACGTCGGCCGCGCCCTTGCCCTCGAGCTCGTCGAGCAGCTTCGCGAACGGCACGAGCGGGCGGTAGCGCAGCGCGACCTTGCGCGCATAGGCGACAAAGCGCGGCAGGTCGTTCAGGTAGTGCGGCTTGCCGTCGCGGTAGTTGATGCGCGCGAACAGGCCGAGGATCTTGATGTGGCGCTGCAGCCCCATCCATTCGAGCTGGCGGTAGAACTCGCCGAAGTCCGGATCGACCGGCAGACCGGCTTTCTTCGCCCGCTCCCAGTAGTACGCGAAGCAGTCGAGCTCGAACTCCTCGTCCCAGCTGATGAACGCGTCGCGCACCAGCGACACGACGTCGTACGTGAGCGGCCCGTACACGGCGTCCTGGAAGTCGAGCACGCCCGGGTTCGGCTCGCAGACCATCAGGTTGCGCGGCATGAAATCGCGCAGCATGAAGCCCTGCGGCTGCGCATGGGCGCTCGCGACCAGCAGCGCGAAGGTGCGATCGAGTGTGCCGCGCATCGCGTCGGTGACGGGCCTGCCGAGGTGCCGGCCGACGAACCATTCGGGCAGCAGCTCCGTCTCGCGGCGCAGGAACGCCTCGTCGAACGGCGGCAGCACGTCCGGCCGCGACGTCAGCTGGAAGCGGATCAGCGCGTCGAGCGCGTCGCGCATCAGCGGGCGTGCCGCGACCGGATCGGCCGGATCGAGCACCGAGATGTACGACGTGCGGCCGAGGTCGGTCACGAGCATGAAGCCGGCGTCGAAATCGTGGGCCAGCACGTCCGGCACGTGGTCGCCGGCCGCGGCGAGCAACTGCGCGACCTGGACGAATTCACGGCACTTCTCGGGCGGCGGCGCGTCGACCGCGATCAGCGAGCCGCCGGGGCGCGTGGCCGACCCGACACGGAAATAGCGGCGGAAACTGGCGTCCGACGACGCGGGTGCGAGGGTCGACAGGTCGAGGGCGAAGCGCTCGGCGAGCGGGCGCAGCCACGCGGTCAGTGCTTCGAGGCGGGCGTCGGGCTGGGATGCGGCGGATGGGGGCGTCATGAAACTCGGCGGAGGGGGGAACGTCTTGCCATATAATACCCCACGACTTTTTTGACGCGCCCCGCGTCAGCTTGCGCCGCGCAGGCCCGCCGCCTGTCGCGCCGTCCGCCCGATCGCCTCCCCGGTTTGCGCTCAGCCGCAGTCGCGGTGCGACGGCGTGGGCCGCCGCGCGCGAATGAATGTGCCGCCGGTGCGGTTGACAAGGGGCGATTCGCCAAACGATAGATGCCGCCCAAACCGCTATTCCCGAATGTTTTCCCCGGTGACGGGGCGCCGCGCAAACGGCGGCTCGCGCTCGCGCTCCTGGCCGTGCCGGGCCTCGTGCCGGCCGTGTCGTACGCGCAGCTGTCGGGCGCGGCCGCGCAGCCGCAGCCGCTCGACTCGCCGTGGGATCTGCGTCTCGCCCCGCAGCTCG
This sequence comes from Burkholderia ambifaria AMMD, assembly GCF_000203915.1. NCBI lineage: Bacteria > Pseudomonadati > Pseudomonadota > Betaproteobacteria > Burkholderiales > Burkholderiaceae > Burkholderia > Burkholderia ambifaria. The sequence goes on along the minus strand of NC_008390.1, from coordinate 3,045,928 downwards.
AGGATCATCCGCTGAAGGACGGCGCGAAGCCGGCCGCCTTCGTGATTGCCGACCATACGAGCGGCACGGCCGAACAGGACCTCGCCGCGAAGGGCTCGGCCGAGCTGCGCCGCGGCGATGCCGTCGTGAAGGCCGACGCGCTCCACTACGATCAGGATACCGACATGGCCGATGCATACGGCCAGGTCCGGGTGATCAACGGCGGCACGTCGTTCGCGGGCCCCGAAGCGCATCTGAAGGTCGAGGCGAACCAGGGCTTCATGACGGCGCCGAAGTACCACTTCAACGTGACGGGCGGGTCCGGCAGCGCGGAGCGCGTCGACCTGCTCGACAGCGAGCGCTCGGTGTTCGTCAACGGCACCTACACCGCGTGCCAGTGCGCGACGGACCCCGCGTGGTACATCAAGGGCAGCCGCTTCGACTTCGATACGGGCGCCGACGAAGGCACCGCGCGCAACGGCGTGCTGTTCTTCCAGGGCGTGCCGATCTTCGCGAGCCCGTGGCTGACGTTCCCGTTGTCGGGCGAGCGGCGCAGCGGCCTGCTGCCGCCGACGTTCTCGTTGAACTCGAACAACGGGTTCGAGCTGACGCTGCCGTACTACTTCAACATCGCGCCGAACCGCGACCTGACGATCACGCCGCGCATCATCTCGCGGCGCGGCGTGCAGACCGAAGCGTCGTTCCGCTACCTGTCGCCAACGTATTCGGGCACGCTGACGGCCAATTACCTGCCGGATGACCGGCTCGCGCACCGCAACCGCTACGCGATCTACTGGCAGCACCAGCAGAACTTCGGCGGCGGCTTCGGCGGCTACGTCTACTTCAACAAGGTCTCGGACAACACGTATCCGGAAGACCTCGGGTCGACGAACGAGTTCATCAACGGCACGCAGACGCTGTACCAGCAGGAAGCCGGGCTCACGTACAACAACGGCCCGTGGTCGGTGCTCGCGCGCTACCAGCACTGGCAGACGCTGCCGCCGTCGATCGCGCCGTACAGTCGCGAGCCGCAGTTGAACGTGAAGTACACAAAGTACAACGTCGGCGGCTTCGACTTCGGCGCGGAAGCCGACTATTCGCGGTTCCGCATCACGACCGCCGATGCGACCGAAGGCGACCGGATCGTCTTCAACCCGTACATCGCGTACGGCGTGTACGGCCCCGGCTACTTCGTCGTGCCGAAGGTCCAGTACCACTTCGCGTCGTACGACCTGAACTACCTGTCGTCGAGCACGCCGAACAGCCCGAAGCGCTTCACCGAGTCGATCCCGACCGTGAGCTTCGACACGGGCCTGATCTTCGACCGCTCGGTGCGCCTGTTCGGCCAGGACTTCATCCAGACCCTCGAGCCGCGCCTGTACTACGTGTACACGCCGTATCGCGACCAGTCGAACGCGCCGCTGTTCGACACCGCGGAATCCGACTTCGGCCTCGCGGAGATCTACCAGCCGAACACGTTCGTCGGCAACGACCGGATCGCGGACGCGAACCGGATCACGGCCGGCCTGACGTCGCGCTTCATCGATCCGCGCACCGGCGACGAACGCGCGCGCTTCGTGATCGCGCAGCAGTACTACTTCGCCAATCAGCGCGTCACGCTGAACTCGGTGCAGGCGCCCGTGCAGGCGCGCCACTCGGACCTGATCGTCGGTGCCGCGCTGAAGCTCGGCTCCGGCTTCATGTCGGAAACGGCGTTCCAGTACAACCAGAACAACAACCAGCTCGTGAAGTCGAGCATCGGTTTCGGCTTCAGCCCGGGCGAGCGCCGCGTGATCAACGTCGGCTACCGCTATACGCGCGCGAACACGACGCTCGACAACCAGCCGATCAACCAGTTCCTGGTGTCCGCGCAGTGGCCGCTCACGCGCCGCCTGTACGCGGTCGGCCGCTTCAACTACGACCTGGCCGCCAACCGGGTCGTCGACGGTCTGCTCGGCTTACAATACGACGCGGATTGCTGGGCGCTCGGCGTCGGTGCCCAGCGCTTCGCGAACGGCGTGAACTCGTCGGGGCAGCAGAACTCGTCGACGCGATTCATGATGCAGCTGACGTTGAAGGGGCTGTCGAGCATCGACAACGGTCTGGTGGCGGCATTCCGCGCCGGGGTGCCGGGCTATACGGCGCTGCCGTCCGCGCCGCCGCCGATGTCCCGCTTCAGTAACTACGAGTAACGCCGGCTTGTCTGCACCGGTCAGCACGATTTCAATGGAGTATCAGTGGCAATGAAGAAAACCCTTCGTTTCGCGGCAGTCGTGTCCAGCCTCGCCGCGTCCGCCGCGCTGCTCGCCGCCGCGCCGGCCGCGGCGCAGGCGCTTGGTTCGCGAGGCGCGCAGCTCGCCGACGAAGTCGTCGCGGTCGTCAACAACGACGTGATCACGGGCCGTGAACTCGACCAGCGCGTCGGCCTGATCGCGCGCCGGCTGCAGCAGCAGAACGCACCGGTGCCGCCGGCCGACCAGTTGCGTGCGCAGGTGCTGAACCAGATGGTCCTCGAACGCATCCAGGTGCAGAAGGCCAAGGACGACGGGATCCGCATCGACGATGCGACCGTGCAGTCCACGCTGCAGCGCCTCGCGCAGGCGAACGGGATGACGCTCGAACAGTATCGCGCGCGTCTCGAGGCGCAAGGCGTGCCCTGGAGCGTGTTCACGAGCGACGCCCGCACCGAGCTGATGCTGTCGAAGCTGCGCGAGCGCGAGGTCGACGGCAAGATCACCGTGTCGGATGCCGAGGTCGTGAACTACATCGCGAGCCAGCGCGGGCCGAGCGCGGCGCAGCAGCAGGATCTGCGCTTCCAGCACATCTTCATCAAGGCGCCGACCAACGCGCCGCAGGCCGAGATCGAAGTCGCGCAGAAGAAGGCCGAAGCGCTGCTGCAGCAGGCCACGTCGGGCGCCGATTTCGAGAAGCTCGCGAAGAACAATTCGGAAGCGAACGACGCGAAGAAGGGCGGCGACCTCGGCTTCAAGGCGCCGGGCGCGCTGCCGGCGGAGGTTGTCGACGCCGCATCGAAGCTGCGTCCGGGCCAGGTCAACCCGACGCTGATCCGCGTGCCGGACGGCTTCGAGATCGTGCGTCTCGTCGACCGCCGCCAGAGCCAGGGCACGAGCGCCGCCGCACCGAAGATCGTCCAGACGCACGTGCGCCACATCCTGTTGCGCGTCGGCGAGGGCAAGTCGGAAGGCCAGGCCCGTCAGCAGCTGCAGGACATTCGCCGGCAGGTCGAGGCCGGCGGCGATTTCGCGAAGTTCGCGCGCACCTACTCGCAGGACGGTTCGGCGTCGCAGGGCGGCGATCTCGGCTGGATCAGCCCGGGCGAGACCGTGCCGGAATTCGAGCGCGCGATGAACAACCTGCAGGACGGCCAGATCAGCCAGCCGGTGCGTACCGAGTACGGTTACCACCTGATCCAGGTGATCGATCGCCGCGAGTCGGAAGGCTCGGTGCAGCAGCAGATGGATATCGCGCGTCAGGCGATCGGCCAGCGCAAGGCCGAGCAGGCGTATGCCGACTGGCTGCGCGAACTGCGCGATTCGTCCTACGTGCAGTACAAGATCGGCGGCGTCGGCCCGGCGAACTGAGCGAGCTTCACATGACGGCATCCGCGCTGCAGATCGCGATCACGACGGGCGAACCCGCGGGTGTCGGCCCGGAGCTGACCGTGCAGGCGTTGCAGGATGCCGCGCGGCGCTGGCCCGGCGCGCATTTCACCGTGCTCGGCGACGCCGCGCTGCTCGACGCGCGCGCGGCGGCCGTCGGGGCCGACAGGGCGCTGCTCGCCGGCGGCGGGTCGGTGTCGGTCGAGCATCATCCGCTTGCCGCGCCCGCGCAGGCCGGCAAGCTCGACGCGGCCAACGGCCGCTACGTGCTCGCGCTGCTCGATGCCGCGATCGACGGCGCGCTGGCCGGCCGGTTCGACGCGATCGTCACCGCGCCGCTGCAGAAGAGCACGATCAACGATGCCGGCGTGCCGTTTACCGGCCATACCGAATACCTGGCGGAGCGCACGCACACGCCGCGCGTCGTGATGATGCTGGCGGGCACGGGCGAGCGGCCGCTGCGCGTCGCGCTCGCGACCACGCACCTGCCGCTGAAGGACGTGTCGGCCGCGCTGACGATCGACGGGCTCGTCGAGACGCTCGCGATCGTCGATCGCGACCTGCGGCGCGACTTCGGTCTCGCGGCGCCGCGCATCCTCGTGACGGGGCTGAACCCGCACGCGGGCGAGAACGGCTATCTCGGGCGCGAGGAGATCGACGTGATCTCGCCGGCGCTCGCACGCGCGCAAGCGCAGGGCATCGACGCGCGCGGCCCGTATCCGGCCGACACGCTGTTCCAGCCGCGCCATCTCGAGGGCGCCGATTGCGTGCTCGCGATGTTCCACGATCAGGGCTTGCCCGTGCTGAAGTATGCGACGTTCGGCGAGGGCATCAACGTCACGCTCGGGCTGCCGATCATCCGCACGTCGGTCGATCACGGCACTGCACTGGATCTGGCCGGCACCGGCCGCGCGGATCCGGGCAGCATGGTCGCCGCCCTCGACACGGCCGTCGCGATGGCGCGCCATCGCCGCGCGTCGTGACGCACCCAGGCGCAGGCCTGACCTAACTCGTCGTATTTTTCGTTTTTCTCAGTCGATGTCGAACAGCAGACAGCACCAAGGCCACTTCGCGCGCAAGCGCTTCGGGCAGAACTTCCTCGTCGATCACGGCGTGATCGACTCGATCGTCACGACGATCGGCCCCGCGCGCGGCCAGCGAATGGTCGAGATCGGCCCCGGGCTCGGCGCGCTGACCGAGCCGCTGATTGCGCGACTCGCGACGCCCGAGTCGCCGCTGCATGCGGTCGAGCTCGACCGCGACCTGATCGGCCGCCTGCAGCAACGCTTCGGCCCGCTGCTGGAGCTGCACGCGGGCGACGCGCTCGCGTTCGACTTCCGCTCGCTCGCGGCACCCGGCGACAAGCCGTCGCTGCGGATCGTCGGCAACCTGCCGTACAACATTTCCAGCCCGCTGCTGTTTCACCTGATGACGTTCGCCGATGCGGTCATCGACCAGCATTTCATGCTGCAGAACGAAGTTGTCGAGCGGATGGTCGCGGAGCCGGGCACGAAGGCGTTCTCGCGGCTGTCGGTGATGCTCCAGTATCGCTACGTGATGGAGAAGATGCTCGACGTGCCGCCGGAATCGTTCCAGCCGCCGCCGAAGGTCGATTCGGCGATCGTCCGGATGATTCCGTACGAACCGCACGAGCTGCCGGACGTCGATCCGGTGCTGCTCGGCGAACTCGTCACGGCCGCGTTCTCGCAGCGCCGCAAGATGCTGCGCAATACGCTCGGCGACTACCGCGAGACGATCGACTTCGACGGGCTCGGCTTCGATCTCGCGCGACGCGCGGAGGATGTGAGCGTGGCCGAATATGTCGGTGTCGCGCAGGCGCTGGCGGCACGGCGCAAGGCGGCGGAGTAACGGCAAGCCGCGGGCCGGGAAACGCGCGCTGGCTCGAGATTCATGAGGCTGTCCTGACGGGCAGCCTTTTTATTTTTCCGATCCGCTTTCGTCGACGAAGGACCGCGGCCGCGCGCCCTTACGCGCGCCGGCGTGGCGGCGCGTTGACGAGCGCGATCCCGGTCAGCACCAGCGCGGCCGCCGACATGAAGCGCCAGCCGACCGATTCGCCGAGCAGCAGCACGCCAAACGCGACGCCGAACAGCGGCGACAGGAACGTGAACACGGACAGCCGCGACGCGCTGTAGCGCGTCAGCAGCCAGAACCACGACAGATAGCTGACGAACGCGACGATCACCGACTGGTAGGCGAGGCTCGCGAGCGCGACCGGCGTGACCTGCGCGAACGACATCTGGCCGAGCAGCGCGGCGAGCGCGACCAGCACGACGGCCGACACCGCGAGCTGGTAGAACAGCGTCTTGCTCGCGCTGGCCCGCGCGAGCGACGTCCAGCGCACGACGACCGTCGTCGCGGCCCACATCGCGCCGCCGAGGATCCCGAGCGCGTCGCCGGCGAGCCCCGCCAGGACCGACGCGCCGGGCGCGCGCGGCTCGAGGAAGCCATCCGCGAACGCGAGCGCGATGCCGGCGAACGCGAGGCCCACGCCGGCCCACTGAACGCGTTGCAGCCGCTCACCCGGCGTGAACAGGTGCAGGCCGAGCGCGGTGAAGCACGGTGCCGTGTACAGGAAGATCGCCATGTGCGATGCGCTCGTCAGCGTCAGCCCGAAGAACACGCAGATGAACTCGCCGGCGAACAGCGCGCCGGCGGCGATGCCCGCGCCGAGCGTGCCGTCCGCGCGGAACAGCGGCGTGCCGCGCGAGTGCGCCCAACCCCACAGCAGCAGCGCGGCGATCACCGAGCGCAGCCCGGCCTGGAACATCGGCGGGATCGCCGCGTTCGTGCTCTTGATCGCGACCTGCTGGAAGCCCCAGATCGCGCACAGCAGCAGCATCACGCCGATGGCGCGCGTATCGAGTGCGCGGCGCACGGGCGACCCGGCAAGCGCGCTCATCGGCGGACCACGCCGACGCGGCGGGGAGGGGGCACGGACATCGGCAGGGGCAGCGGCGAGCGGACGGCGTGTCCGGCACGCCCGAATCGGCGGTTTCGCACGGCAGGCGGTGGGGCTGAATGGGGTGGTGGTCGCGTTCCGGCGGCGGCGGGCATGCCCGCTTTTGGTGCGAAGTGGGAGGATGTTACCCGATCGGCCGGGATGGCGGGAATCGTCGAACGGGGCGGCTTCGACCGGCGCACGGGCGGGGGCCCACTGCGCGGATGCGCGATATCAGCGGGCGGCAGACGAGGCGCCGTCGGCGAGATTCACGTGACTCCGGTAGAATTTCCGGCTCTGGAAAGTCCCCACAGGAGTACAACACATGCGTTTGCTGCATACGATGCTGCGAGTCGGCGATCTCGACCGCTCGATCAAGTTCTACACCGAATTGCTCGGCATGAAGCTGCTGCGTCGCGAGGATTATCCGGAAGGCAAGTTCACGCTCGCGTTCGTCGGCTATGAAGCGGAAAGCACGGGCACCGTGATCGAGCTGACCCATAACTGGGATACGCCGTCCTACGATCTCGGCAACGGCTTCGGCCACCTGGCGGTGGAAGTCGACGACGCGTACGCGGCCTGCGACAAGATCAAGGCGCAAGGCGGCAAGGTGACCCGCGAAGCGGGCCCGATGAAGCACGGCACGACCGTGATCGCGTTCGTCGAGGATCCGGACGGCTACAAGATCGAGTTCATCCAGAAGAAGGCGCATTGAGCGCGGGATGCGCGGCTCGCGGCGCACGATGTGCGTCGCGGGCAACGAAAACGGGCGATGCGGAGAAATCCGCATCGCCCGTTTGCATTGTGGGTGCGACTGATCGCGCTACAGTGCCGGCAGCAGTTCGGGCGGGTGATGCTTGAGCGTGTGCCGTGCTTCGCGGAATTCCGGGAAGATCGATTCGACGGTCTGCCAGAAGGCCGGGCTGTGGTTCATTTCGCGCAGGTGCGACAGCTCGTGCGCGACGACGTAGTCGACGATCGACATCGGGAAATGGATCAGCCGCCAGTTCAGCCGGATCTTGCCGTCGCTCGAGCAGCTGCCCCAGCGCGTCGCGGCCGACGACAGCGCGTACATCGAATACGTGACGCCGAGCTTTTCCGCGTAGACCACCAGCCGTTCGCCGAAGATCCGCTTCGCTTCGCCCTGCAGCCAGCCTTGCACGCGATCCTTGATCTGCTGCATGTCCGCCTGCACGGGCAGCGGCAGCGACAGCCGCAGCGCGTCGGCGTCGAATGCGACGGCACCCGCGCCGAGCGCGATCGTGATCGTCTTGCCGAGATACGGGAGTTGCGCGCCGTCGCGCCAGTCGATTTGCGGCAGCGCGCGCTGCTCGGTGCGGGTCTTCCACTCCGCGAGCTTCGCGAAGATCCAGCGCTGCTTCTCGGCGATCGCCGCTTCGATGTCGGCGAGCGTGACCCAGCGCGGCGCGGTGATCGACAGGCCGCTGCCGTCGATCGTGAAGCCGATCGTGCGGCGCGCGGAGCGCTTGAGGCGGTATTCGAGCACGCGGCTGTCGAGTGCGAACGTACGGACGCGGGAGCGATCGCGCGCGGGACCCGGATCGAGCGGTGCGGTGGGCACCGCGGGCGCCGCAGCCGCTTCAGGTGGCGCGGGCGACGCGGCGGGCGCCGACGCTGCCGGTGAGGCTGCGGCCGGCCCGTCGAAGAGCGGCAGATCCATCTGGCGATGATCGAGGGCCACGACGGCAGGCCGTGGCCGCGGACGCTTTTTCATCAGTTCGCTTCGTTTCGTCGTTCGCAACGGCTGCAATCCGGGTGATTCAGACGCGCGCGGCATCGCGCGTGCCGGCGTTGCCCGGCTGGCGATACGCATCGGGATCGATGCGGCGCATTTCCGCTTCGATCCAGGCTTCGACCTGCGAGTTCAATACGTCGGGCGTCTTGCCGTCGACGGGAATCGGCTTGCCGATCGACACGGTGACGACGCCCGGGAATTTCGTGAACGAATTGCGCGGCCACACACGACCTGCATTGTGCGCGATCGGCACGACCGGCGTATTGGTTTCGATCGCGAAGCGCGCGCCGCCCGTCTTGTATTTGCCCTGCTTGCCGACCGGCGTGCGCGTGCCTTCCGGGAACATGATCATCCACGCGCCTTCCGACAGGCGCTTCTTGCCCTGGCGGATCACCGACGTGAACGCGTTCTTGCCTTCCTTGCGGTCGATGTTGACCATGTGCAGCAGCCCGAGCGCCCAGCCGAAGAACGGCACGTAGAGCAGTTCGCGCTTGAACACGTAGCACAGCGGCTTCGGCATCAGCGCCGGAAACGCGAGCGTCTCCCACGCCGACTGGTGCTTCGACAGCAGCACGGCCGGGCCGTCGGGCAGGTTTTCCATCCCTTCGATCCGGTAGTGGATGCCGTTCAGCCAGCGCACGACCCACAGCGTCGACTTGCACCAGCCGGCCGCCATCCAGTAGCGCGCGTCGGGACGCATGAACGGGAACGCGATGAAGCACGCGGTGGCGTACGGCACCGTGTACAGGATGAAGTAGATCAGCAGCAGCAGGGAGCGGACGAAGCGCATCGGCGTGGGTCTGGTGGTAAGGAGGATGCGCGCGGCGGCCGCATCACTCGTGTTCGTGTGAAAGGAAGTCGAGCGCGAACGCGCGCAGGTCGTCGTGGACCTTCGTGCCGTCCGGCAGATTGCCCGCGGCGAGCGTCTTCTTGCCCTTGCCGGTCAGCACGAGGTGCGGCCGGAAGCCGACCGCGACGGCGGCCTGCAGGTCGCGCAGCGAATCGCCGACGGCCGGCGTGTGACCGGGATCGATCTCGAAGCGCTCGGCGATCATCTGCATCATGCCGGGTTTCGGCTTGCGGCACTCGCAACGATCTTCCGCCACGTGCGGGCAGAAGAACACCGCGTCGATGCGCGCGCCGACCGCGGCCGCCGCGCGATGCATCTTCTGGTGCATCTCGTTGAGCGCGGCCATGTCGAACAGCCCGCGGCCGATGCCGGACTGGTTGGTCGCGACGACCACGCGATAGCCTGCGTGGTTGAGCCGTGCGATCGCCTCGAGGCTGCCGGGCAGCGCGATCCATTCGTCGGGCGTCTTGATGAACGCGTCCGAATCGACGTTGATCACGCCGTCCCGGTCGAGGACGACGAGCTTACGGTTGGGGCTGATCGGCATCGTGCGGCCTTTATGCGGCGAGCTTCGAGATGTCGGCGACACAGTTCATCTGCTGATGCAGCGCGAACAGCAGCGCGAGACGGTTGGCGCGCAGCGCGGGATCCTCGGCGTTGACCATCACGTCGTTGAAGAACGTATCGACCGGTGCGCGCAGCGCGGCGAGCGCCGACAGCGCGCCCGTGTACGCACGTGCCTCGAGCTGCGACTGCACGTGCGGCGTCACGGCCGCGAGCTGTTCGTGCAGCGCCTTTTCGGCGGCCTCGACGAGCAGCGTCGGCTGCACCGTGCCGTTCGCGCCGCCTTCCGACTTCTTCAGGATGTTCGAGATCCGCTTGTTCGCGGCCGCGAGCGCCTCGGCTTCCGCGAGAAGCGTGAATTCGCGCACCGCGTCGAGGCGCGCGACGAGATCGTCGACGCGCGTCGGGTTCAGGCTCAGCACCGCGTCGACTTCGCCGGCCGAGTAGCCGCGTTCGCGCAGCAGGCCGCGCAGGCGGTCCATGAAGAACGCGAAGATCGCGTCGGTCGATTCGGCGACGCCCGGCACGCCTTCGAAGCGTGCATGGGCCGTGCGCAGCAGCGCGACGAGATCGAGCGGCAGCTGCTTCTCGAGCAGCAGGCGCAGCACGCCGAGCGCGTGGCGGCGCAGCGCGAACGGATCCTTTTCGCCCGTCGGCGCGAGGCCGATGCCCCAGATGCCGACGATCGTCTCGAGCTTGTCGGCCAGCGCGACGGCGGTCGACACCGGCGTGGTCGGCAGCGCGTCGCCGGAGAAGCGCGGCTGGTAGTGCTCGGCGCATGCGAGCGCGACGTCGTCGGGCTCGCCGTCGTGACGCGCGTAGTACGTGCCCATCGTGCCCTGCAGTTCAGGGAACTCGCCGACCATGTCGGTCAGCAGGTCGGCCTTCGCGAGGCGCGCGGCGCGCTTCGCGTGCGCGGCGTCGGCGCCGATCGCGGGCGCGATCTCGCCGGCCAGCGCCTCGAGGCGCTCGACGCGCGCGAGCGCCGAACCGAGCTTGTTGTGATAGACGACGTTCGCGAGCAGCGGCACGCGGTCGGCGAGCGGCTTCTTCTTGTCCTGCTCGAAGAAGAACTTCGCGTCGGCGAGGCGCGGGCGCACGACGCGCTCGTTGCCTTCGATGATCTCGCCCGGCGTCTTCGTGTCGATGTTCGACACGATCAGGAAGCGCGAGCGCAGCTTGCCGCCGACGTCGGTCAGCGCGAAGTACTTCTGGTTCGTCTGCATCGTGAGGATCAGGCATTCCTGCGGCACCTGCAGGAATTCGTCCTCGAAGCGGCACGGATAGACGACCGGCCATTCGACCAGCGACGTCACTTCGTCGAGCAGCGCTTCGGGCATCACGACCGTGTCGCCGTTCGCGTGTTCGTTCAGCTGCGTGCGGATCGTTTCGCGGCGGTCGGCGAAGTGCGCGATCACGCGACCCTTGTCGCGCAGCGTGTCGGCATACGCGTGCGCATGCTGGATCGCGACGAGGCCGTCGGACAGGAAGCGGTGGCCGAGCGTGGTGTCGCCGGCGTCGATGCCGAACGCGGTCACGGGCACGACGCGATCGTCGTGCAGCACGGTCAGGCGGTGCACCGGGCGCACGAACTTCACGTCGGTGCCGTCCGGGCGCTGGTAGGTCATGAACTTCGGGATCGGCAGCTTCGCGAGGGTTTCGTCGAGCGCGGCCTGCAGGCCGTCGGCGAGCGTCGCGCCGGCTGCCGAGTAATTGACGAAGAACGCTTCGGCCTTGCCGTCCTGCGCGCGCTCGAGATCGGCGATCGACAGGTGCGGGTGACCGAGCGCCGCGAGCTTCTTCGCGAGCGGGGCCGTCGGCTTGCCTTCGGCGTCGAGCGCGACCGAGACGGGCAGGACCTTTTCGCGGACCTGCTTTTCAGGCGCGACGGCGCGCACGTTCTGCACGACGACGGCGAGGCGGCGCGGCGTGGCGTAGCGTTCGAACACGAGTTCGCCTTCGACGAGGTCGCGCGCCGCGAGGCGTTGCGCGAGACCTTCGGCGAATGCGTCGCCGAGGCGCGCGAGGGCCTTCGGCGGCAGCTCTTCGGTCAGCAATTCGACGAGCAGGGGGGCGGGATGGTTATGCGTCATGTGTGGAATCAATCTCGTCTCGTCAGTCCTGATCGATCTTGCGTTCGACCTTGAGCGGCGGCGCCCATGCCGGCTGCGCGGCGTCCTGGGCGTCGGTGGTGAGGCCCGGCACGCCCGGCGGGTTGCCGAGCATCGGGAAGCCGAGCTTCTCGCGCGAGTCGTAGTAAGCCTGCGCGACGAGACGCGACAGCGCGCGGATGCGGCCGATGTAGGCCGCGCGTTCGGTGACCGAGATCGCGCCGCGCGCATCGAGCAGGTTGAACGTGTGGCCGGCCTTCAGCACGAGTTCGTACGCGGGCAGCGCGAGCTGCGCGTCGATCATCTTCTTCGCTTCCGCTTCGTAGCTGTTGAAGAACGTGAACAGCAGGTCGACGTTCGCGTGCTCGAAGTTGTAGGTCGACTGCTCGACCTCGTTCTGGTGGTAGACGTCGCCGTACGACAGGCGGCGCAGCTCGGGGCCGTTCGGGCCTTGCTCTTCCCACTCGGTCCAGACCAGGTCGTACACGTTCTCGACCTTCTGCAGGTACATCGCGAGGCGCTCGAGGCCGTACGTGATTTCGCCGAGCACCGGTTTGCATTCGAGGCCGCCGACTTCCTGGAAATACGTGAACTGCGTGACTTCCATCCCGTTCAGCCACACTTCCCAGCCGAGGCCCCACGCGCCGAGCGTCGGGTTCTCCCAGTCGTCCTCGACGAAGCGCACGTCGTTCTGCTTCAGGTCGAAGCCGAGCGCTTCCAGCGAGCCGAGGTACAGGTCGAGGATGTTTTCCGGCGCCGGCTTGAGCACGACCTGGTACTGGTAGTAATGCTGCAGGCGGTTCGGGTTCTCGCCGTAGCGGCCGTCCTTCGGGCGGCGCGACGGCTGCACGTACGCGGCGCGCCACGGCTCGGGGCCGACCGCGCGCAGGAACGTGTGGACGTGCGACGTGCCCGCGCCGACTTCCATGTCGATGGGCTGGAGCAGGGCGCAACCCTGCTTGTCCCAGTAGGACTGCAGCGTCAGGATGATTTGCTGAAACGTAAGCATGAAGAGCCTTCGTGGCGCTGGCGCTCCGTTGCGAACGGCGCTCCGGGCGGAGCCCGGAGGGTCGGCTCGCGCGGCGGCGCGGCTTGTTAGTGTGCTGAAACGCGTAATTTTACCGGATCGGCGACCGGATGCGGCCGGAACGCCGACGAAGGGGCCGTCGGCGGTATTCCGGCGACCCGTGCGAAGCGCGTGCAAGGGGTGCCGGCGCGCGCGTCGCGGCCGCTTGTGCGGCGTCGCGATGCGCGTGTCGCGTCGGCGGCCGCAGCGCTTTGCGCGGGCGTTAAGATGCACGTATTGCGGCGCGCGCGACGCGTGCCGCGTGACCGATTGCCCACTCCGGACCGCATGGACGATTCGAACGACTTCCTCATTCCGCTGATCCCGCCGCTGCTCGCCATGCTCGGGCAGGCCGCCGACGCGCACGCGCGCGGCGAGCACGATGCGCACGCGCTGTGGCTCGCCGCCGCCGGCCATCTGCACGCGGTCGACATGGCCGCGCTCGCGCAGCTCACGTCGGCGCTCGTCGCGCGACAGCGCGCGGCCGACGCGCTCGCGCTGGCCGAATGCGCGGTGCGCGTGCATCCGGGCGCCGGTGCCCGTTTCAATCACGGCTACGTGCTGCAGATGCTCGGCCGTCACGCCGAGGCCGTCGCGCCGTATCGCGCCGCCTATGCGCTCGATCCGCGCTGGCCGTCGCTGCGCAACAACCTCGCGATCGCGCTGCGGCTGTCGGGCGGCGACCGCAACGAGGAAATCGCGCTGCTCGACGCGGCCGTGGAGGCCAATCCGCACGACGTGCAGGCGTGGATCAACCTGGTCGTCGCGCGGCTCGCGGCCCAGGACCTCGACGGCGCGCTCGCCTGTGCGGCGCGGCTCGCGCAGATCGCGCCCGACAATGCGCTCGCGCTGAACAACATCGCGATGGCGATGAAGGAAGCGCAGCGCTGGGACGACGCCGAGCGCTACGCGGCGCGTGCGTGCGAACTGGCGCCCGACGACGCGTCGTTCCGTTTCAATCTCGCGATCATCCAGCTCGTGCGCGGCAACTACGCGGCCGGCTGGCGCGGCCACGAGGCGCGCTGGGACGGTGCGGGCGAGCTGCGCGGCCGCCGGCCGGCGCTGCCGGGCCCGCGCTGGCAGGGCGAGCCGCTCGCGGGCAAGACGCTGCTCGTGTGGGGCGAGCAGGGGCTCGGCGACGTGCTGCAGTTCGCGCGCTTCGTCGCGCCGCTCGCCGAGCGCGTGCACCGCGAGGGCGGCCGGCTCGCGTGGAACACGTTTCCGCAGGTGGGCACGCTGATGCAGCGCAGCCTCGGTGCGCATGCGGACGCGTTCAGCGCGGGCGGCAGCGTCGACGAGTTGCCCGCCTTCGACTACGAAGTGCCGCTGATCGGGCTGCCGCTGATGCTCGGGATGGAGACCTCGACGCTCGGCGAGTCGGTGCCGTACCTGCATGCCGACCGCCACGCGCGCGACGCGTGGCGCGCGCGGCTCGCGGGCGATGGCCGGTTGAACGTCGGGCTCGTCTGGACGGGCAGTCCGGGACACCAGCGCAACCCGTTCCGGCGCGTCGGGCTCGATCGCTACGCCGATGCGTTTCGCGGTATCGACGGCGTCACGTTCCATTCGCTGCAGCCGGGCGCGGATGCGGATGTCGCCGCGGCGCGCGCGGCCGGTTTCGCGATCGAGGACTACACGGCCGAACTGAAGAGTTTCGACGATACGGCCGCGTTCATCGGCGCGCTGGATCTGGTGATCACGGTGTGCACGTCGGTCGCCCATCTGGCGGGCGCACTGGGCGCGCGCACCTGGGTGCTGCTCGACGTGAATCCGCACTGGCCGTGGCTGCTCGAACGGACCGACAGCCCGTGGTATCCGACCGCCACGCTGTACCGGCAGCCGACGTTCGGCGCATGGGCGCCGGTGATGGCGGCGCTCGGGCGGGATCTGCGCGGCCTGGCCGCGCAGGCGAAGCGGCCGGCCTGAGCGGCCGGCCGAGGCGTCACAGGTCGGGGTCGTCGCCGGCCTTCGAACCGTTGCGGCGGCGCAGGCCCGGCCCGAACGTGAAGCCGAACGCGAGCAGCACCAGCGATACCGCGAGCACGACATTGTTGCCGCTCGTCACGTACGGCGTGAACCCGCTCGTGCCTTCGATCCGCAGGTCGAGCGAGCCGATCGTGAACGGTTTCAGCTGGCCGAGCACGCGGCCGCGCGCGTCGATCGCGGCCGTCATCCCGGTATTGGTCGCGCGCAGCATCGGCCGGCCCGTCTCGAGCGCGCGCATCCGCGCGATCTGCAGATGCTGGTCGAGCGCGATCGTGTCGCCGAACCACGCGAGGTTCGTCACGTTGACGAGCACGCCGGGCGGCTGCGGATTGTCGCGGATCGTCGCGGCGATTTCCTCGCCGAACAAGTCCTCGTAGCAGATGTCGGCCATCACCGGCTGGTTGTGCACGAGGAACGGCTTCTGCACCGGCGCGCCGCGCGCGAAGTCGCCGAGCGGCATCTTCATCAGGTCGACGAACCACCGGAAGCCCCACGGGATGAATTCGCCGAAGGGCACGAGATGGTGCTTGTCGTAGTGATAGATGTCGCGCGAATGCGGCGTCACGCCGTACAGGCTGTTCGTGTAGTCGACGTAGCGGCCTTCGGGCGTGACCGACGCGCCGACCGCGCCGAACAGCACGGCCGAGCCCGTCGTGTCGCTGAACTTGCGGATCGCGACGGCGAACGGCTCGGGCAGCTCCTGGATCATCACCGCGATCGCGGTCTCCGGCGTGACGATCAGGTCGGCGGGCTTCTCGACGATCATCTGCTGGTACATCTTGATCGCCGCGTCGATGCCCGCCTGCTCGAACTTGATGTCCTGCTTCACGTTGCCCTGCAGCAGCCGCACGCTGAGCGGCGCGTTCGCGGGCACGGTCCACGTGGCCTGCGACAGCCCGATGCCGGCCGCGACGAGCGCGACGGCGACGCCGGCCGGCGCGGCGATGCGGATGCGTGCGTTGCCGCCGGCGCGTTCAGCGGCGGGCGACCGGCGCGCGGCGACGAGCGCCTGCACGACCAGCGCGGCGAACAGCGCGAGCACCCAGGCGATCCCGTACACGCCGACCACTGGCGCGAAGCCCGCGAACGGGCCGTCGACCTGCGCATAGCCGCTCGCGAGCCACGGAAAGCCGGTCAACACGGTGCCGCGCAGCCATTCGCCGAGCGCCCAGGCGCTCGCGAATGCGAACGCGCCGTGCCAGGTCGGCGAGAACGGCCGCGGGTCGGCTTCGCGGCGATGCCACGCGTGGCCCGCGCAGAACGACCATAGCCCGGCCGAGAACGCCGGGTACAGCGACAGGTACAGCGAGAACAGCACCAGCGCGCCGCCCGCGAGCGGCGCGGCCATCTCGCCGTACACGTGCATGCTGATGTAGAGCCACCACACGCCGGTGATGAAGTTGCCGAAGCCGAACGCGCCGCCGGTGAGCGCGGCGCCGCGCCAGCTCGACGTGCGCGTCAGCTGCGCGAAAAACCAGACGAATACGACGAGCTGCAGCCAGCCGCCATGCGGGGTCGGTGCGAAGCCGAGCGTATTGGCCGCGCCGGCGAGCAGCGCGGCCGGATAGTGCCAGCGCGGCAGCGCGCGGCCGGGCGCCGGCGCGAGAAGGCCGCCAGCCGGGCGGGACGGGATCGGATCGTCCATGTGAAGCGAAAGGGGGCGAGCGGTTGAAGGAGACGCGGGCGGCGCGAGACGGTCAGTCTTCGTGCGAGGTTTCGGCGCGGCGGCTCGCGTGCGGGTTGCGGCGCACCAGCAGCACGTGGACCTGGCGCGCATCGCCGCGCTGGATCTCGAACACGAGGTTGCCGAGCTGCAGCTTCTCGCCGCGGTGCGGCACGCGGCCGAAATGATGGGTGATCAGCCCGCCGATCGTGTCGACTTCGTCGTCGGGGAAGTCGGTGCCGAACGATTCGTTGAACTGTTCGATCTCGGTGAGCGCGCGCACGCGGTAGCGGCCGTCCGGCCCCGAGATGATGTTGCCGGCCTCTTCGTCGAAGTCGTATTCGTCCTCGATGTCGCCGACGATCTGTTCGAGCACGTCCTCGATCGTGATCAGGCCCGCGACGCCGCCGTATTCGTCGACGACGATCGCGAGGTGGTTGCGGTTCACGCGGAAGTCGTGCAGCAGCACGTTCAGGCGCTTCGATTCGGGGATGAACACGGCGGGGCGCAGCATCCCGCGCACGTCGAATTCCTCTTCGGCATAGAAGCGCAGCAGGTCTTTCGCGAGCAGCACGCCGATCACGTTGTCGCGGTTCTCCTCGAACACGGGGTAGCGCGAGTGCGCTTTCTCGAGGACGAACGGGATGAAGTCTTCAGGCTTGTCGGCGATGTTGATCGCGTCCATCTGCGCGCGCGGCACCATGATGTCGCGGGCGCACAGGTCGGACACCTGGAACACACCTTCGATCATCGACAGCGAATCGGCGTCGATCAGGTTGCGTTCGTGGGCGTCCTGGAGGATTTCCAGCAGCTCGGTCCGGGATTCCGGCTCGGGCGAGATGAAGTCGGTCAGGCGCTCGAGCAGCGAGCGCTTTTCTTGCGGTTTGTCGGTGAGCTTACGACTGGGATACGAATCGTTCATGGTGGTGCGCCCGGGTCATGCCGGGGCGCGCGGTCACGGAGTAGGCAAGGATACACCAAGGGCATGGCGCGGCCGTGTCACCCCGGCCGTCCGGCCGGGGGCACGCGGCGCGCGCGGGCCCCGCTCGGGAACGGCCGCGCCGGGCGCCGCCGTCCTTCGTCTCCATCCTATCCCAGAACGACGCGCCGGGGCAGCGGCGGCAAAAAAGCGGGGCGCAACGGCGACCGGCCGGTCGGTCGGTGCCGGCGACATTTCGTCGCGGCTCGGGCGGGCCGAGGGGGCCCGCGCAGGCTCCGGAAATTCAGAAGCGCATGCCGGCCGAACAGCCGCCGCCCGCCGCGCCGTTGGTCGCGACGCCGCCGCAGCCCAGGACGCCGCAGCCGGACAGCGCGACACTCGCGGCGACGAGCAGCGCGGCCAGCGCGCCGCGCGATCCGCGTGACGGTTTCATCGACATGGCGCCTCCCGCGGGGCATCCTTTCGCTTGCTTGGGCGTGGCGCGCGCCCGCCTGTCGAACGTCACCGGCATCGCGCGAGCAGCCCTTCCAGCGCGCGATCGGGGATGCCGCTCGCACGCAGCGCCTCCACGGTGCGGCTCACATAGTCGAGCGTCGTGCCGTAGCGGCCGGCCGCGCAGCCGAACACTTCCTTCACGACGGGGTCGGTCAGCTTGCCCGTGTAGGCCGGCGCGTCGCGGCGCATCACGAAGGCCAGCGCGTTCACGCGTTCGCCGGTCTCGAGCGAGCACGGCAGCCACGCGGGCCGGTACGAGCCCATCGGCATCTCGCGTTTCCACAAGGTTTCGAGATGCGGCTGCGCGGTCGGGCCGGCGAGCCGGAATGCGATGCCCGAGCACGAGCCGCCGCGATCGAGCGCGAGCACGAGGCCCGGCCGTTCGGGCGTGCCGCGGTTCACGCGCGACCACAGGTAGAGCCCGCGATGGTAGCCGTGTACCTTGCCGCGCACGGCGGCGACGGTCGGCAGCCCGGGGTTCCAGATCAGCGAGCCATAGCCGAACAGCCAGAGATCCTGCTGGCCGTCCCAGTCGCGCATCGTGTGCGCGAGCGAGGCCGCCAGTTCGTCTTGCGTCAGCAGCCTTCCCTCGCCGATCGACGGCGGGTAGGCGGGCGGCAGCATTGCGGCGTGGCGCATGGCGCGGACGGCTCTTACTGGTACGGGTTCGGGAAGCCCAGCTTCGCGAGGATGGCGACTTCGAGCGCTTCCATTTCGGCGGCGTCTTCTTCGCTCGTCTCGTGATCGTAGCCCTGCGCGTGCAGCGCGCCGTGCACCAGCAGGTGCGCGTAGTGGGCCGCGAGCGGCTTGCCCTGTTCCTGCGCTTCCTTCTCGACGACCGGGCAGCACAGCACGAGGTCGCCGATCACGGTGCCGTCGGGCAGCGGATCGTACGCGAAGGTCAGCACGTTGGTCGGGTAGTCCTTGTGGCGGTAGCCGTCGTTCAGCGTGCGGCCTTCTTCCTCGCCGACGAAGCGCACGGTGAGCTGCGCGCTCGAGAACAGCGCCGGCTCGATCCACTCGGCGATCAGCTTGCGCTTGGGGCACGCCTTGCGGACGTCGCCGGTGACTTCGTCGCCGTACTGCACGGACAGGTCGAACTCGAGTTCGCGCGGCTCGTCCGCCATTTCCGCGATTTCCTCCTCGCGCGGCGCGGGCTCGGCGCCGACGTGCAGGGTCACGCTGTCGTAATGCTCGGGCTGCAGCGCGAGTTTCGCGCGCATCGCCGGGTCGTTGTGCTGCGCGACGATCGCGACGGCCGTGTCGCCCGAGCTGCCCGACAGGTCGAACATCAGGCTGCGGCCATCCGGGAAGTCGATTCGCAGCCCTTGCGCGGCGACGGTCCGGGCCTTGCCCTTCGCATCGAACAGCGAAACACGGGGGGAATCGGGCGCGGCGGACTGGTCGCGCCCGGACTTGCGAGAACGGGAAGATTTCATGACGGGTGCGGCGATTGGAACGCGTTGAGGATACACCAAACGGCCGATCGCTCCCGAATTCGCACCGGCCGCGTGCGAGCGAAAAAAAGCCCGGCGCGCCGTCGGGCGGGCCGGGCCGTGGGCCGGTGCGGCGCGCGGGCGCCGCCCGTGCGTCACACGTCCTTGTGCTGCGCGTGGAAGTCGTCGTACGCCTCGACGATGCGCGCGACGAGCGGATGACGCACGACGTCCACGCTCGTGAAGCGCGTGAGCGCGATGCCGCGCACGCCGCCGAGCACTTGCTGCGCCTCCACCAGGCCGCTCTTGTGCCCGCGCGGCAGGTCGACCTGGCTCGTGTCGCCGGTCACGACGGCCTTCGAGCCGAAGCCGATCCGCGTGAGGAACATCTTCATCTGCTCGGGCGTCGTGTTCTGCGCCTCGTCGAGGATGATGAACGCGTGGTTCAGCGTGCGGCCGCGCATGTACGCGAGCGGCGCGATCTCGATCATCTGGCGCTCGAACATCTTCGCCGTCTTGTCGAAGCCGAGCAGGTCGTACAGCGCGTCGTACAGCGGCCGCAGGTACGGATCGACCTTCTGCGCGAGATCGCCCGGCAGGAAGCCGAGCCGCTCGCCGGCCTCGACGGCCGGGCGCGTCAGCACGATCCGCTTGACCTGGTCGCGCTCGAGCGCGTCGACCGCGCACGCAACCGCGAGGTAGGTCTTGCCGGTGCCGGCCGGCCCGATGCCGAACGTCACGTCGTGCGACAGGATCTGCTTCAGGTATTCGCGCTGAGCGGGCGTGCGCCCGCGCAGGTCGGCGCGCCGCGTGTACAGCTTCGGCCCAGGTTCCTCCTCGGGCCCCGCGTCGTCGAGCTGCACGGCCGGTTCGTCGAACGGATGGTCCGGGTCGCCGCGAAAGCGCACGTCGAGCGTGTCCTGGCGGCCGTTGCCGGCGGTGTGACGCACTTCGACCAGCGCGAGCTGGATATCGTCGACCGACAGCGGATCGCGCGAGCGGTTGTAGAAGTTCTCGAGCGCCGCGAGCGCGAGCTTCGCGCCGCGCCCGCGGATCGTGATCCGGTGGCCGCGCCGCGCGAGCGTGACGTCGAGCGCCTGTTCGATCTGCCGCAGATTCTCGTCGAGCGGGCCGCAGAGGTTGGCGAGGCGCGCGTTGTCTTCGCGCGGCGCGGTGAATTCCAGTGCTTGGACGGTCTTCAAAGTAGCGTCGGGCTCCTGTCGGGCGTCAGTCGGTCAATGGGTGGCCGCGCTCGCGTCGTCGCTCACGAGCAGCAGCTCGCCGCGCAGCGAATGCGGGTACGCATGGTTGATCTTCACGTCGATCATCTGGCCGATCAGGCGCGGGTGCGACGCGAGCGGCGCCGGGAAATTCACGACCCGGTTGTTCTCGGTGCGGCCCGACAGTTCGTTCGGATCCTTGCGCGACGGGCCCTCGACGAGGATCCGCTCGACCTTCCCGACCATCGACCGGCTGATGCGCGCGACGTTTTCCTCGATGGTCGCCTGCAGATGTTGCAGGCGTTTGAGCTTGACCTCGCGCGGCGTGTCGTCGTGCAGGTTCGCGGCCGGCGTGCCGGGGCGCGGGCTGTAGATGAACGAGAAGCTGGTGTCGTAGCTCATCTCGTGCACGAGCGCCATCATCTTGTCGAAATCCTCCTCGGTCTCGCCGGGGAAGCCGACGATCATGTCGGTCGACAGCGACAGGTCCGGGCGGATCGCGCGCAGCTTGCGGATCACCGACTT
Source organism: Burkholderia ambifaria AMMD (assembly GCF_000203915.1). Taxonomy (NCBI): domain Bacteria; kingdom Pseudomonadati; phylum Pseudomonadota; class Betaproteobacteria; order Burkholderiales; family Burkholderiaceae; genus Burkholderia; species Burkholderia ambifaria. The sequence continues at coordinate 3,024,755 of NC_008390.1, read as the reverse complement.
GTATTCGAGCACCGTGTAGCCGCGCTTCATCGCCATCAGGATGCGGTCGGAGCCGTGCTGGACCGGCAGGTGCAGGTGGCTCACGAGCTTCGGCACCTTCGCGTAGGTGTCGATCAGGCGCTGCGTGAATTCCTTCGGGTGCGACGTCGTGTAGCGGATGCGCTCGATGCCGGGGATGTCGGCGACGTATTCGATCAGCGTCGCGAAATCGGCGATTTCCGTCGAGCCGGCCGTCAGCGCGCCGCGGTATGCATTCACGTTCTGGCCGAGCAGCGTGACTTCGCGCACGCCCTGGTCGGCGAGGCCGGCCACTTCGGTCAGCACGTCGTCGAGCGGGCGCGACACTTCGTCGCCGCGCGTGTACGGCACGACGCAGTAGCTGCAGTACTTCGAACAGCCTTCCATGATCGACACGAACGCGCTCGGCCCCTCGACGCGCGCGGGCGGCAGGTGGTCGAACTTCTCGATCTCGGGGAACGAGATGTCGACCTGTGCACGGCCGCTCGCGCGGCGCTGGTCGATCATCTGCGGCAGGCGGTGCAGCGTCTGCGGGCCGAACACGAGGTCGACGTACGGTGCGCGCGACACGATCGACGCGCCTTCCTGGCTGGCGACGCAGCCGCCGACGCCGATCAGCAGGCCCGGCTTCGCTTCCTTCAGCTCGCGCACGCGGCCGAGGTCGGAGAACACCTTTTCCTGCGCCTTCTCACGCACCGAGCACGTGTTGAACAGGATGATGTCCGCGTCTTCCGGGGTATCGGTCTTTTCGAGGCCTTCGGCCGCATTGAGCACGTCCACCATCTTGTCCGAGTCGTACTCGTTCATCTGGCAGCCGAAGGTCTTTACGTAAACTTTTTTCGTCATGGGGATTCGCCGTTCGCAGTGGTTGACCTGGGGGCGTCGTCAAGGGTGTATCGGGACGGCTGCAGCGATGCAGCGGCTCGTGCCGGCGCCGCGTGGCGGACCGGGGCGCGCGGTGCGCGTCGAGCGAGCGTGGCGTGCACGCGTGAAAAGCCGTCGGGCAAGCCTTCCATTATAGCTTTACGCGCCGTCCCGGGCGGGCGGCGGGTTGCGGCCGCGCGACGCCGTTCTGCCCGCTCCGACCCTGATAGGGCGGCGCACGCGAGCGTCAGTGTCGGCGTCAGCGGCACGCGTTCAGCAGGTCGTCGAGCGCCGCTTCCTCGCGCGCGAAGCGTTCGGCGAGGAAGTCGAGCAGCACGCGCACGCGCGGCGCCATGTAGCGCTTGCTGTGATAGATCGCGTGCAGCGGCGCGTCCTGGTGCCGCCAGTCGGGCAGCAGCACGCGCAGCCGGCCGGCGCGCACGTCGTCGGCGATGTCCCACAGCGACTTCAGCGCGATGCCGTGGCCGCGCAGCGTCCATTCGCGGGTGAGGCCGCCGTCGTTGGTCTCGAACGCGGTCGACACCGGCACCGTGTGCGTCTGGACTTCGTCGCCGCGCGTGAAGCGCCACGTGTTCATCGGGCCCGACGCGATCGTGATCACGTTGCAGGGAAAGCGGGCCAGATCGTGCGGATCGGCCGGCACGCCGTGGCGCGCGACGAACGACGGCGCCGCGCACAGTACGCGCCGGTTCGCGGCCAGCCGGCGCGCGATCAACGCGCCGTCGGGTGGCGCGGCGAAGCGGATCGCGAGGTCGATTTCGTCCTGCCACAGGTTCGACGCCGAATCGGACGCCGTCAGCGAGAACGTGACGCCCGGATGCAGCGTGGTGAATTCGTCGAGCCAGTCGAGCAGCTGGTTGCGGCCGAAATCGGACGTCGACGACAGCCGCACCTTGCCGGCCACCACGTTGCGGCCTTCCTGCAGCAGCGCGTGCGCGTCGTCGAGCGCCTGCAGCGCCTGCCGGCAGCAGTTCAGGTAGAGCCGGCCTTCGTCGGTGAGCCGCAGCTGTCTGGTGGAGCGCTCGAACAGTCGCGTCGCGACCTTGGCCTCGAGCTTCGCGAGGCGCGCGCTCGCGGCGGCCGGCGTGAGGTTCAGCTTGCGCCCGGCCGCTGACAGGCTGCCCAGTTCCGCCGCCTCGACGAACAGCCGGATGTCGCCCAGTCGATCCATGGGATTTTCCAGAATTTTTTGAAAATGGTTCAAATGCCACGCCAATTATCAAAGATAGGCGTATTCGGGACAATGCGCGCACATCCTGCTTTTTTGTGCGGTGCGGCACCGACCGGGCGCCGCGTCCGCCGCCATCCGGAGAACGTCATGCCCATCCCGTTACTGGCGCTCGCGATCAGCGCGTTTGCCATCGGCACTACCGAATTCATCATCATGGGGCTCCTGCCCGAAGTCGCGCACGACCTCGCCGTGTCGCTGCCGTCGGCCGGCCTGCTCGTCACCGGCTACGCGCTCGGCGTCGCGGTCGGCGCGCCGCTGCTCGCGGTGCTGACGAGCCGCATGCCGCGCAAGGCCGCATTGCTGCTGCTGATGGCGATCTTCATCGTCGGCAACGTGCTGTGCGCGAGCGCGTCCGGCTACGCGATGCTGATGGTCGCGCGCGTCGTCACGTCGTTCGCGCACGGCTCGTTCTTCGGGATCGGCGCGGTGGTCGCCGCGTCGCTCGTGCCGGCCGACAAGCGCGCGAGCGCGATCGCGCTGATGTTCACGGGCCTTACGCTGTCGAACGTGCTCGGCGTGCCGTTCGGCACGTTCGTCGGCCAACTGCTCGGCTGGCGCGCGTCGTTCTGGATCGTCGCCGCGCTCGGCGTGCTGTCGCTCGGCGGCGTCGCGCTGCTGGTGCCGAACCGTCATGACGGCGGCCCCGTCGGCCTCGGCCACGAAGTGCGCGTGCTGAAGGAGCCGCAGGTCTGGCTCGCGCTGCTGATGACCGTGCTCGGCTTCGGCGGCGTGTTCGTCGTGTTCACGTACATCGCGCCGATCCTCGAAACCGTCACCGGCTATTCGCCGCGGGCGGTCGCGCTGATCCTCGTGCTGTTCGGCGCCGGGCTCACGGTCGGCAACACGCTCGGCGGCAAGCTTGCCGACCGCGCGTTGATGCCGTCGCTGATCGCGATCCTGGTCGCGCTGATGGCGGTGATGGCCGTGTTCGCGAAGACGAGCCACCTGCCGGTCGCGGCCGCGGTGACGGTGTTCGTGTGGGGGATCGCCGCGTTCGCGACGGTGCCGCCGCTGCAGGCGCGCGTCGTCGAGAAGGCCGCGAGCGCGCCGCATCTCGCGTCGACGCTGAACATCGGCGCCTTCAACGTCGGCAATGCGGGCGGTGCGTGGCTCGGCGGACTGGCGCTGGAACACGGCTTCGCGCTCGATGCGCTGCCGTGGGTCGCCGTCGCGGTGACGTTCGCGGCGCTCGTCGTCACGTGGTTCGCGATGCGGCTCGATGCGCGCGCGCCGGCGCGCGGCGCGGCGCCGGCCGCGCATTGAGCGGCGCTGCGCCGATGCCATCGCGACGGGAAAACGTTCGCGACGAACGCATTCCTCCGCGATGCTGATAACGGTGTGAAGATAACTTCGTTTGCCGCGGCAGGGCCGGGTGATAGCGTCTCGATACGCGCCGTTCGTGGCGCAACCCGATTCCGGCTCACCCCATTCGCAGGGCCGCACGGCGGCCCGGAGGCCATGCTATGTCTTCATCCCTGGCGCTGGTGCGCGACGTGTCTTCCTTCGAGTCCGGCGAGGCCGCCGGCGCGCGAGCGGCCGCGTCGCTCGACCTCCTCGAGCAGGTCGTCGGCGTGAACCTCGCGCGCTTGCGTGCCGAGCGGCAACTGTCGCTCGATGCGCTCGCGCGTCTGTCCGGCGTATCGCGTGCGATGCTCGCGCAGATCGAATCCGCACGCAGCGTGCCGTCGATCAAGGTGCTCTGCAAGATCGCCGCGGCGCTGAAGGTGTCGGTCGCCGCGTTCCTGCGCCGCCACGCGGTGAACGGCTTCGAGCACCTGGCGGCGGAGCGCGCGGCGCGCGTCGTCAGCTCGAGCGGCCGTTTCTCGGCGCGTGCGCTGTATCCGGAGGGCGAACCGGCCGCGGCCGAATTCCACGAGCTGCGGATCGCGCCGCTGCACACGGAGCCCGGCACGCGCCGCGCGCCCGGCACGACGGTCAACCTGGTCGTCAGCGAGGGCACGCTCGAAGTCAGCGTGCACGATCGCCGCCAGTTGCTCGCGACCGGCGACGCGATCGTGTTCGACGCCGACCAGCCGTACAGCCTGCGCAACCCGGGCGACAGCGAAGCGCGCGCGTTCCGCGTGACGGTGAGCCCCGAAGTGCCGCCGCGCTGGCTCGTGCCCGACGCCGCGCACGCGGCAGGCTGAGCGCGGGCGGGTTGCCGGTCCGGGTCGGGCCGGCGCCCGGTGCCGTTCGGGACGGCCGCACCGGCCTGATGTCGGCCTGCTACCGGCCGTTCGGACGATGCCGCTAGACGGAGTCGTCAGTAAGGTTTTAGGTGTGGTTGGCTGCGCGGCGCGCGCAGCTGAGGTATGCTTGGCCCGCCGGTTTTCCGGGGCATTCCCGGCCGGCAATCAGTGCGTCTTCAGGGCGGGGCGAAATTCCCCACCGGCGGTAGGCTGGCGAAAGCCGGCGAGCCCGCGAGCGCCCGCGCAACCGCGCGGGGTCAGCAGATCTGGTCGAATGCCAGAGCCGACGGTCATAGTCCGGATGAGAGAAGATGTGCAGATAGTCATGTCCGTCAGGGCCGCTTCGCCGTGCGTGCGGAGCGGGTTGTCGTTCTGTCTGTTTGCAATGCCCTGAAACGTTTTTCGCCCAAATCGAAATTGCGAGGAGCGTTTCACATGTCCTTCCTGTCCGTTTCGTCGGCACCTGCCGACGCCTTTGCCGATCTCCCGTTGCTCGATTCCGAACCGGTGCCGCCGCGCATCGCCGCCGCGCTCGACGCATTGCGCGCGGGCCGCGCGGTCGTGTTGCAGGACGATCACGACCGGGAAAACGAGGCCGACCTGATCGTCGCCGCCGAGCGCATCACCCCCGAGACGATGGCGCTGTTGATCCGCGAATGCAGCGGCATCGTGTGCCTGTGCCTGACCGACGACAAGGTCCGCGCGCTCGAGCTGCCGCCGATGGTGCAGACCAACGAGAGCCGCAACGGCACCGCGTTCACCGTATCGATCGAGGCACGCGAAGGCGTGCATACCGGCGTGTCCGCGGCCGACCGCGTGACGACGATTCGCGCGGCGATCGCCGACGACGCGAAGCCGTACGACATCGTGCGCCCCGGCCACGTGTTTCCGTTGCGTGCGCAACCGGGCGGCGTGCTGGCGCGCCGCGGTCACACCGAAGGAACGGTCGACCTGTCGATCCTCGCGGGTTTGAAGCCGGCCGGCGTGCTGTGCGAGCTGATGAATCCGGACGGCACGATGACGCGCGGCGACGACGTCGAGCGTTTCGCGCAGCAGCACGGGCTGCCGATGCTGACGATCGCGGAGCTGGTGGAATTCCGCGAGGCGCTGGCGGCCGCGCGCGAGCGCTGCTGCGAGCCGGCCTGACAGCCGGTACGGCGGGCGCGCCGATGCGCCCGCGGGACGGCGTGCGCATCGAGCCGCACGCCGCTTCTGTCGCTGCGGCGCGGCCGCTCGTCAGGACTGCACGTCGCCGAATTCGCCGCGCAGGCCGGCCGCGACGAGCGCCGGCAGTTCATCCATCCTGCGCATGATCCGCGTGATGCCCATCGCGCGCAGCGCGTCCGCGTAGTTGTCGGGGATGTGGCTCGCGCCGACGAACGCGATCGTCTTCATGCCCGCCGCGCGCGCGGCGTTCAGGCCCGACACGCTGTCCTCGACGACGATGCAGCGCGCCGGCGCGACGCCGAGCGTGTTCGCCGCATGCAGGTACACGTCAGGGTAGGGCTTTGGCCGCGCGACCTGCTCGGAGCTGAACACGCGATCGCCGAAGATTTCGGTGAGGGACGCGCGTTTCAGCGAGCTGCGCACGCGCACGAGCCGGCTGTTCGATACCACCGCGGCCGGCAGGCTGACCTTCAGCAACGCATCGCGCACGCCGGTGATCGGTGCGAGCGATTGCGCGAGACCGGTCTCGATGTTGCGCTCGATGGTCTCGATGAAGCCGTCCGGCATCCGGATGCCGAAATGCGCTTCGAGCCCGGCGAGAAAGCGCGACGTCTGCTGGCCGAACGCGGACTTCGCGGCGTCTTCGAAATCGAGGTGGGGGAAGGTGGCGGACAGCGTTTCGAACAGCACGCGGTCGGCAATGACTTCGCTGTCGACGAGCACGCCGTCGCAGTCGCAGATAAGGTGATCGAGCATGGTGGTGAAAAGGCGGGTGTCGGCGACGCCGATCATGCCGCCATGATACGTGCTTTCGCGGCCGTGCCGCGCACCGTTCGGCGAGCTGCTTGCGCGGTCGGATCGATCCGGCGTACCGGACGCGGCACGGTATCGCCGCACGGCGCCGCCGTGCACGTCACACCTCGATCACGCGCCCCGTCTGCCACGACTTCATCGCGGCCTCCGCCAGCTCGAGCGCGGCGAGCCCGTCGTCGATCGTCGTCCTGACCGGCGTGCCGTCGCGCAGCGCATCGACGAAGTGCGCGATCTCGGCCGCGTAGGCGTGCCGGTAGCGCTCAAGGAAGAACGGCTCCGGCACGTCGGTGGCGACGCCGTTCGCCGACCACGCGGTCACTTCGGTCGGCCGCACGTTGCCGGCCTGCAGCATGCCTTTGCTGCCGAGCAGCTCGAAGCGCTGGTCGTAGCCGTACGCCGCGCGGCGCGACGTATTGATCTGGCACAGCAGGCCGCGCCGCGTGCGGATCGTCACGGCGGTCGAATCGAGGTCGCCGGCGTCGCCCACGGCCGGATCGGTCAGGCAGCTGCCGGTCGCATGCAGCGTCTGCGCTTCGTCGCCGAGGATCCAGCGGAACACGTCGAAGTCGTGGATCAGCATGTCCTTGAAGATGCCGCCCGAGCTGCGGATGTAGTCGACGGGCGGCGCGCCAGGGTCGCGGCTCGTGACGACCAGCATTTCCGGCGCGCCGATGTCGCCGCGCTCGACGCGCGCCTTCAGCGCGGCGAAGGTCGGGTCGAAGCGGCGCTGGAAGCCGATCATGCAGGTGATGCCGCGGCGGCGCACGACCTCCGCGCATTCGCGCGAGCGTGCGACGCTCAGGTCGACCGGCTTCTCGCAGAACACGGCCTTGCCCGCGTTCGCCGCCGCCACGATCAGGTCTGCGTGCGTATCGGTGCTCGATGCAATCACGACGGCCTGCACGGACGTGTCGCCGAGCGCGCGTTCGATGTCGGCGACCTGCGCGCCGTGCGCATGCGCGAGCGCGTCGGCCGACGGCGCATGCCGATCGACCACGTACTTGAGTTTCGCGCCCGGGTGGCGCGCCAGATTCGCCGCGTGGATCTTCCCGATTCTTCCCGCACCGAACAAAGCGAATTCGATCATGTCGTTCTCCTGTTGACTCCGTTGGGTTCCGACAGCGCGCGGCGTCAGAACGAATGGTTGATGCCGATGTTCACGCCGGTCTGCGAACGGCCCGGCAGCGGATTCGCGAGGTTGTCGTCGTCCGTGCCGGGGTTGTTGTTCGCGACCGAGAAATTCGAGTCGCTCGCGTTGCGCACGTGCGCGACGGTCGCATAGCGCAGGGTGCGCTTCGACAGGCTGTACGCGCCGCCGAGCGCGAAGAGCGATGCGTGGCCGGACGGACCGTGCGTCGCCGCGACGCTCAGCGAGCCGCGAGCTCGCCGCGGAGGTAATCGATGCTGGCGCGCAGCCCCTGTTCGATGTCATCCGCTTCAGCGATCTCGTTCGCGAACGGCTCGAACGAGAACGCGCCGCGATAGCCGCGTGCGAGCAGTTCGCGCAGCTGTCGGACGTTGCCGAGCCGGTCGGCCATGCCGACCAGCACGCGATGGCCGTCGCGCATCCGGTCGATCGGCAGGTTGCTTTCCTCGACACCCGAGATGTGCACGAGGCCCGTCAGGTTCGGGAAGAAGATGTCCTCGCCCGACAGGTGATGGTGGAACGTGTCGTGCACGAGCCGGAATACCTGTTCGCCGGTCGCGGCGTAGATGCCCTTCACCGCGTCCGACTTGCGGCGCAGCGCGCATTCCTCGAAGCCGAGCGGCTCGATGAAGCCGAGGAGGCCGCGCGCAGCGAGGATCGGCTTGAGCGCGTTCAGCGCCTTCACGAGATCTGCGTGGCGCGCGTCGGCGTTGCGCGTGTCGGCGCGGCTGTTGGTCGGGCACAGCACCAGTGCGCGCGCGCCGCATTGCGCGGCGTAGTCGGCGAGCACGGTCGCTTCGTCCGCGCGTTCGGCATTCCATTGCTCGAAGCGCTGCAGCGCGTTGATCGTCAGGATCGTCACGCCGCCGGCCTCGGCCGTCGCGCGCACGGCCGAGGCCGGCGTGCCGTCGGTGATCTCGATGCCGTCGACATCGTTGCGGATCTCGATCGAGTCGACGCCGAGCCGCCGGCACAGTGCGACATAGCGGTCGAGCGGCAGGCGCGGCGCGCTCATCCGGTTCAGCGAAAAATGGAATGCTGGTTGCGTCATCGTTCGGTCCTCAGGTCTCGGGTGGGGCGGGCGAATCAGGTAAAGCTGCGCGCGCAGCCGGCGGCCGGCGTATCCGCCGGCTGCGCGGCAAGCGCGTGCCACGTGTCGCGCAGCCACTGCGCGCACGCGACGTTGTTGTCGAAGATCGAATAGCGGGCGCCGCCGCCGTAGTCCGGAAACGGAATGAACTCGCAGCTGATCTGCTCGAGCAACGTCGGCCGCGCATGGACCTGCCACTGCAGCAGCTGCCACAGCGCCGTCTTCCATGTGTCGAGCGGCGCCGCATGCCAATCGCCGTGATAGACGCCTGGCGCCGGTTCGACGAACGGATACTGGATTCCGCGGCCGGGCCGGCCGTCCGCGCGGCGCATCCAGCGGTTCTCCGGATTGTTCGGGATCACGCTGCGCGCATGCGCGTGCCGGACCCAGCCGCGTGCGATCCAGTCGGCGTAGACGGCCGACGGCGACGCCGGGTCGAGCAAGTGGCGCGCGCTGCCGGCCGGCTCGTGCAAGCCTGACGCGTCGAGTTCGCCGCGATTGCCGATCTTGAACAGCAGATGCGAATGGTCGAGCGTGATCCTGAACGGCGCGCCGGCCCGCTCGACGCATTGCGCGACCCGCGCGACCCGCCGGAAATCCTCGCTCCACATGTCGACGTGCACTTCGAGGCTCGGCAGGCAGCCGACCGGCTCGCCGCGTTCGTACGCGCGCAGGTAGAAGGCGGCGACTTCGCGGTCCGACAACGGATGACCGTCCGCGTGGTGCGCGTACAGCTGGCAGTTGAGCACCGTGCTGCCGAACCGCGCGCCGGCGTCGATGATCTCGTCGACATGCGCTTCGTCGCGGCCGGCGCGCCAGATGCCGCCGATCACGCGAATCGGCAGCGCATGCCGGTCGACCAGCGCGAAGTACGGCGCGAGATCCTCGCCGCGCACCGGGTTCTTTTCGACATAGTCGAACGCGCCGGCGCCGGCGATCATCCGGAACCGCTCGGCCGGCGTGGGCAGCGGCAGGCCGTCGTGTTCGAGCACGCCGTCGAGGTTTACGCCGATGAGGATCGCTTCAGCCATCGTCTCCCGTCCGTCCTGGTCCCTGGATGGCTGCCAAATGTACGGACATGCCGCGCGCGCCGCATGACAAACGTTGACGAAAAATCGCCAATGCGGCGGTCGATTTTTCGCGCCGCACCTCCGCGCGACGCGCGACGCGGCGTCAGGTCTGCAGATACGCGCTGGTGCGCACGTTGGCCGAGCAGAACACGCGGAATTCGACCGGGTCGCCCGGCGGCGGCTGGTCGACGATGCCGCACGCATGCAGCACATGCTGCAGCGCGGAGATCGCCTGGCCGTCCGGATCCTGGTCGATCGCGATGTCCATCGAGCCGGCCTCGATGTAGGTGCGGTGCAGGTCGATCATCTCGTGCCCGACCCAGACGACGCGTCCGGCCGCGCCGGCCTTGCGCAGCGCGGCCTCGATGCCGGCCGAGCCGGCGCCGCTGTTGTAGATCCCGACGATATCGTCGTACGTGTGCAGCGCGTTCGTGACCGCGCGGTAGCAGCGGTCGTCCTGGTCGAGCGTTTCGACCGGCGCATCGTCGCAGGCGAGGGCGGCGAACGCCTCCTTTAACTGGTCGACGCAGCCGGCCATCCGGTCGGCGTGCGCGCGATAGCCCATGCGTCCGCCCAGCAACAGCACGCGGCCGGGGTGCGCCGCGAGGCGGCCGATGTAGTAGCCGGCCGTGCGCCCGGCGCGATAGTTGTCGATGCCCGCGTAGTGCACGCGCGCGCCGCCGCCGATGTCCGTGACCATCGTGACGACGGTTTCGCCGCGCGCGATCGCACCGGCCAGCGCATCGCGCACGCGCGGCGTGTCGCGTGCGGTGACGATCAGCGCCGCGCGCCGATAGGCGGGCCGCTCGATCAGCGCGGCGGCGCGTTCGTCGTCCGCGGCGGGCAGGATGGTCCGGTGCACGACCACGCGCCGGTCGAGCATCTGCAGCGAGCGCTGCAGCGCCTGCTGCAGCCGCCGGAAGAACGGCGCGTCGGTGTCCGGCAGCAGGACGTCGACGTGGAGCAGCCCATGCCGCGTGTCCGGCAACTGGCGCGGCACGCCGAGCTTGCGCGCGGCCGCCACCACGCGTTCGCGCGCCTGCGCGGACACGCTGCCGCGCTCGTTCAGCACGCGGTCGACGGTGGTCGTGCTGACCCCGGCGAGTGCCGCGATCTCGTCGAAGCGCGCGGTGCGCTTGCGCCAGCGCGGACCGGACGGGTCGGTCATGGTCGTCTCCATGTTGTTCGTCGCCATCGGTGCGTGGCGCTGTCCGGAACGCTAAAGCGATGGCGAAATTTCGTCAACGTTTCGATTGAGCGGGCCAGGGCCGTCGCCTAATTTTGAATGCATGACGAAGCGCTCACCGCGCTTCCCGAGAACGAAAAACCAGGAGACACGCGTGGCCCATACGGACGACCAGGCGCACGATCGCAGCGCGGCGGCGCGCCGTCAGGAATACCGAATGATCGGCGGCGCTGGCGAGCGCGCGCGGGCGGCGGGGCTCGTCAACGCCGAGTGGTATCGGTGCGCGGTGCCGCGGCCGCTGATGAAGCAGCTGATGCAGCGCGACGACGCGCGCGCGATCCGCGACACGCTGATCTGGTACGCGGCGATCGTCGCGAGCGGCGTGCTCGCGTGGCTCGCATGGCGTGCGCATTCCGCGTGGGCGATTCCCGCGTTCTTCGTGTACGGCACGCTGTACTGCAGCCCGGCCGACTCGCGCTGGCACGAGTGCGGGCATGGCACCGCGTTCCGCACGCGCTGGATGAACGACGTGCTGTACCAGGTCGCGTCGTTCCAGGTGTTCCGCCGCGCGACGGTATGGCGCTGGAGCCACGCGCGCCATCACACCGACACGCTCGTCGTCGGGCGCGATCCGGAGATCGCCGCGCCGAAGCCGACCGACTGGCTCGGGCTCGCGCTGAACGTGATTGCGCTCAAGCATGTGACGAGCGAGCTGCGCAAGATGGCCGTGCTCGCGTTCGCCGGCCGGCTCGACGACGCGGAGCGCACCTACGTGCCCGAATCGGAGTGGCCGAAGGTCGTGCGCGAAGCGCGGATTCATCTGACCGTTTATGCCGTCGTGATCGCCGCGGCGCTGTACTGGCACACGATCCTGCCGCTGCTCTACATCGGGTTGCCGAGCCTCTACGGTGCGTGGCTGTACCTGTACTTCGGCCTCACGCAGCACGCGGGCATGCCCGAGAACGTGCTCGATCACCGGCGCAACTGCCGGACCGTGATGATGAATCCGGTGTTCCGCTTCCTGTACTGGAACATGAACTACCACGTCGAACACCACATGTTCCCGATGGTGCCGTTCCACGCGCTGCCGAAGCTGCACGACGCCGTGAAGGCCGACATGCCGCCGCCGTACCCCAGCACGCTGGCCGCGTATGCGGAGATCGTGCCGGCGCTGGTCCGGCAGACGCGCGACCCGTCCCATCACGTCGTGCGGCCGGTGCCGGACGCCGCGCGTGCATGACCGGCATTGAAGATTCCAACGAAGGAGACACGCATCATGACGCAATGGATCGACACCGGCGCCCTCGACGATATCGACGACGAGGACGTCGCCCGCTTCGACCACGACGGCCGCACCTACGCGATCTACCGGATCGACGGGAACGTGTATGCGAGCGACGGGCTGTGCACGCACGAGCACGTGCATCTCGCGGATGGGCTGGTGATCGACCACGTGATCGAATGTCCGAAGCACAACGGGCGTTTCGACGTGCGCGACGGCCGCGCGCTGTCGGCGCCGGCCTGCGAAAAACTGCGCACCTACCGCGCGAAGGTCGAGGACGGCCGCATCCTGATCGAGGTGTGACGCGATGGCGAACGACCGGGTGATGGCGATCGTCGGCGCGGGACACGCGGGCGGCCGGGCGGCGCAGGTGCTGCGCGAGGGCGGCTGGCGCGGACGCATCGTGCTGATCGGCGCGGAGGCGCACCTGCCGTACGAGCGGCCGCCGTTGTCGAAGGGGGTGCTGACCGGCGAGCGCAGCGCGGCGCAATGCGGGCTGCGCGACCCGGATGCGTGGCGCGCGGACGGCATCGAGCCGCTCGTCGCGACGGTCGAGCGGATCGATCCGGTTGCGCGCGAGGTACACGTATCGGGTGGCCGCGGCTTCACCTACGACGCGCTGCTGCTCGCGACCGGCGGCCGCGCGCGCCGCCTCGCGATTCCGGGTGCGGAACTCGACGGCGTATTCGCATTGCGCACGCTCGACGATGCGGCGGTGCTCGGCGCGCGGCTCGTGCCCGATGCGCGGATCGTGCTGATCGGTGGCGGCTTCATCGGCCTCGAGGTCGCGGCGTCGGCGCGCTTGCGCGGCGCGCGCGTGAGCGTGCTCGATGCGGCGCCGCGCCTGCTCGGGCGCGCGGTGCCGGAGCCGATCGCTGCACGCGTGCACGCGCTGCATGTGCGGCGGGGCGTCTCGATCGGACTGAACCGCCGGCCCGTCGCGATCGAGCGGATGGTGGACGGCGCACTGGCCGTCGTGCTCGACGACGGCGACACGCTGATCGCCGATACGGTGGTCGCCGGCATCGGGATCGAACCGGCCGACGAGCTGGCGCGCGACGCGGGCCTCGTCGTCGAGCGCGGCATCGTCGTGAACGCGCGGCTCGAGACGTCGGCGCGCGGCATCTACGCGGCCGGCGATGTCGCGGTGTTCCCGAGCGCGGCGTCAGGGCGGCTCGTGCGTCAGGAAACCTGGCACGGCGCCGAAACGCAGGCGCGCGTCGCCGCCCGCAACATGCTCGGCGCCGACGAACCGTATCGTGAGATGCCGTGGTTCTGGTCCGATCAATACGACGCGCAGCTGCAGGTCGCCGGCGAGCCTGCGCTCGGCGAGCGGACGGTCGCGCGCGTGCTCGGCGACGACGCGGAAATCCATTTCCACTTCGATGCGGGCGAGCGGCTCGTCGCGGCGAGCGGCTTCGGCCGTGCGTCGGGATTCGTGAAGGAGATGCGCGTCGCGCGCCTGCTGGTCGAGCGCGGGATCGGCGTGAGCCCGGCCGCGGTCGCGGATGCGGGGATGAAGCTGAAGTCGCTGGTGCCGGCCGCGGGCGATCGCTAGCGGCGGTGTGGGTTGCCGGCGAGGCGGCGGCCGTGCCCGAAGGGAAGAGGGAGGAGGAAGAAGGGCGGAAGAACCGTAAGCGCGCGGCAGCCGCTGCCGCGCGCTCGCACTCGAGTGAAGAAACGTTGCTCAGGCCATCGCGTGCAGACGCAGATACAGGCCGGCCGCGGCGGCGCCGCCGAGCAGCGGGCCGATCACCGGCACCCACGCATAGCGCCAGTCGCTGTCGCGCTTGCCGGGGATCGGCAGCAGCGCATGCATCAGGCGCGGCGACAGGTCGCGCGCCGGGCTCATCGCATAGCCGGTCGGGCCGCCGAGCGAGATGCCGATGCCGAGCACGAGCAAGCCGACGGGCAGCGCGTCGAGCGCGCCGAGGCCGACCTGCGGCGACGCGAGGTACAGCACGCCGAGAATCAGCACGAACGTGCAGATCGCTTCGGTCAGCACGTTGTGCGTGACGCTGCGGATCGCGGGCGCCGTGCAGAACACCGCGAGCTTCAGGTCCGCATCGGCTTCCTTCGCGAAGTGCTGGCGATACGCGAGCCACACGAGCAACGCGCCGGCCATCCCGCCGAGCATCTGCGCAACAATGTAGCCGCCGACCTTCGACCACGCGAACTTGCCCGCGAGCGCGAGGCTGATCGTGACGATCGGGTTCAGGTGCGCGCCGCTGAACGACGCCGTCACGTAGACAGCGACGAACACCGCCATCGCCCAGCCCATCACGATGACGATCAGATCCGCGCCTTTGCCCTTGGTCTTCGCAAGCAGCACGTTTGCGACCGCGCCGTTGCCGAGCAGCACGAGGATCGCCGTGCCAATGAATTCCGCAATATAAGGTGACATGTTGTCTCTCGTAGATGACGGCGGACTCGCGCGCCGCGCGGTCCGCCGGTGTTGTTGTATTTCGTTTGTTTAGATGTACCGCGGTTACTGCGTGTCGTCGGCCCATGCCTTGGCGGCGCGCACCGCGCGCTGCCAGCCGGCCATGCGTTGCTCGACCTGCTCCTTCGGCATCGACGGCGCGAAGCGGCGATCGAGCTGCCACTGGCTGCGCACTTCGTCGAGGTTCTTCCAGTAGCCGATCGCGAGGCCGGCGAGGTAGGCCGCGCCGAGCGCGGTCGTCTCGGTGATCTGCGGACGCACCGCGTCGACGCCGAGCAGGTCGGCCTGGAACTGCATCAGCAGGTCGTTCGCGCTCGCGCCGCCGTCGACGCGCAGCTCGCCGATGCTGATGCCCGAGTCGGCCTCCATCGCGGCCAGCACGTCGAGCGACTGGTACGCGATCGCATCGAGCGCCGCGCGCGCGAGGTGCGCGGACGTCGTGCCGCGCGTCACGCCGAACACCGAACCGCGCGCCCGCGCGTTCCAGTGCGGCGCACCGAGGCCGGCGAACGCCGGCACGAGATAGACGCCGTCGGTATGCGGCACGCTCGCGGCGAGCGCTTCGATTTCAGCGGCGGTCTTGATGATGCCGACGCCGTCGCGCAGCCACTGCACGACCGCGCCCGCGATGAAGATGCTGCCTTCGAGCGCGTACTGCACGTCGTCGCCGATCTGCCAGGCGATCGTCGTGACGAGGTTGTTCTTCGACTCGATCGGCTTGTCGCCGGTGTTCATCATCAGGAAGCAGCCAGTGCCGTAGGTGTTCTTCACCATGCCCGACGTCGTGCACATCTGGCCGAACAGCGCCGCGTGCTGGTCGCCGGCGATGCCCGCGAGCGGGATCTTCGACGCGAACACGGTGGTTTTCGTGTGGCCGTAGATTTCCGACGACGCCTTCACGTCCGGCAGCATGCTGCGCGGGATGTCGAGCAGTTCGAGCAGCTCGCTGTCCCACTCGCGCGTGTGGATGTTGAACAGCATCGTGCGCGACGCGTTCGTCACGTCGGTCACGTGCAGCTCGTGCTTCGTGAAGTTCCACACGAGCCAGCTGTCGACGGTGCCGAACGCGAGCTTGCCCTGGCGTGCCTTGTCGCGCGCGCCCGGCACGTTGTCGAGGATCCAGCGGATCTTCGTCGCGGAGAAGTACGAGTCGATCGGCAGGCCGGTCTTCGCGCGCACCTTCGCCTCGAGGCCCTGCTTTTTCAGCGAATCGCAGAAGTCGGCGGTGCGGCGGTCCTGCCAGACGATCGCGTTGTAGACGGGCTGGCCCGTCTCGCGATCCCAGACGATCGTCGTCTCGCGCTGGTTGGTGATGCCGATCGCGGCGATCGACGTGCCGTTCAGGCCGGTGCGCGTGACGGCTTCCGCCGCGACGCCCGCCTGTGTCGACCAGATTTCCTGAGGGTCGTGCTCGACCCAGCCGGGTTGCGGGTAGATCTGTTCGAATTCCTTCTGGGCAATCGATACGATATTGCCCTGGCGATCGAACAGCATTGCGCGGGAACTCGTGGTGCCCTGGTCAAGCGCGAGGATGTACTGGTCCTGCATGTCTCTCATCTCCATCCGTGGATCGGCGTAGTTGTGATGCGCGCCGCATGTCGGGCGGCGCGTCGGTGAATCAACATCGGTAAGACAACTGCAACTGCAAACGGATTACGCGTGCGGCGCGTGCGCGGCGGCGAACCACGCGTCGACCGCGGCCGTCACCGCGTCGAGCGTGCCCGGCGCGACGTGCAGGCCGAGCTTCGAGCGACGCCACAGCACGTCCTGCGCGCAGGTCGCCCATTCGACGTCGCGCAGGTAGCGCAGTTCGGCGTCGTAGAGGCCCGGCGCGATTTCGGTGCCGAGATCGGTAAGCGAGCGCGCGCCGTCGACCACGCGTTCGGCGCGCGTGCCGTACGCACGCGCATAGCGGCGCGCGAGCGCGGCGGGCAGCCACGGATGGCGCTTCGCGAACGCATCGGCGAACACGTCGAACTTCGCGTTCGCGATGTCGCCGCCCGGCAGCGGCGCGCCGGCGGTCCAGGTCTTCGCATCGCGGCCGAGCGCGCCGCACAGCAGGTCGCCGGCTTCTTCCGCGAGCTTGCGGAAGGTCGTGATCTTGCCGCCGAATACCGACAGCAGCGGCGCGCCAGCGCCGTCGTCCAGCTCGAGGCGGTAGTCCCGCGTGACGGCCGATGCGTTCGCGGCGTTCTCGTCCTCGAGCAGCGGGCGCACGCCCGAATAGGTCCAGTGCACGTCGGCCGGCGAGATCTTGCGCTTGAAATAGCGGTTGATCGAATCGCACAGATACTGCGTCTCGTCGCGATCGATCGCGACCTTCGCGGGATCGTTCGTGTATTCGACGTCGGTCGTGCCGATCAGCGTGAAATCGTGCTCGTACGGAATCGCGAAGATGATCCGCTTGTCCGGGTTCTGGAAGATGTACGCGTGGTCGTGATCGAACAGGCGCCGCGTGATGATGTGGCTGCCCTTCACGAGCCGTACGCTGTGCTGCGCGCCGCGGCCGAGCGCGCCGTGCAGCACGTCGCCGACCCACGGGCCGGCCGCGTTCGCGACCGCGCGCGCGCGCACGACGCGAATCGAGCCGTCCGCGTGCTGCAGCCGCGCTTCCCATTCGTCGCCGTGGCGCTCCGCCGACACGAGCTTCGTGCGCGTGAGGATCTCGGCGCCGCGCTCCTTCGCGTCGAGCGCGTTCAGCACGACGAGGCGCGCATCGTCGACCCAGCCGTCCGAATACACGAAGCCGCGCTTGATCGAGTCGATCAGCGGCGCGCCGGCCGCATGGCGGCGCATGTCGATGCCGCGCGAGCCGGGCAGCAGTTCGCGTTTCGCGAGGTGATCGTAGAGGAACAGGCCGATGCGGATCAGCCAGGCCGGCCGCAGGTTCGGCATGTGCGGCATCACGAAGCGCAGCGGCCACATGATGTGCGGCGCCGCGCGCAGCAGTGTCTCGCGCTCCTGCAGCGCTTTGCGGACGAGTCCGAATTCGTTGTATTCGAGATAGCGCAGGCCGCCGTGAATCAGCTTCGTGCTGCACGACGACGTGTGCGACGCGAGGTCGTCCTGCTCGCAGAGCAGGACCGACAGGCCGCGGCCGGCCGCATCGCGCGCGATGCCCGCGCCGTTGATGCCGCCGCCGACGACGAGCAGATCGTAGCGATTCGGTTGGGTCACCTGCTGTCCTTATCGTCTGATGGAAATGGGCGAACATGAAATGTTCGAATTCGAAATTTAACGAACGAAATCGAAAAAGTAAAGTTCGAAAAAGCGGGGCCAGTAGCGCGCCGGGCGATCCCGGACGATACTGGCGGAATCGACCGTTTCACGAGGTGAATCATGCGTATTGGGATGTGGGCCGGCGTTTGCGCCGTCGTTCTGGCAGGGTGCGCTTCGGGCACGCCGCCGCTTGCCGGCAACTGGCGTGCGCCGTCATTCGTCGACCTGCAGACGTCGTGCGGCGGCACCGCGCACGATTGGGGCGCGGACGCGCAGCCGGTCTACTCGACGCTGTACGACGCGTACGTGGCGAAACGGTATCGCGGCCTCACGCAAGCGAACTATTGCGCGTTCGTAAACGAACTTTCGGCGCGCTATGCGGCACCCGATGCGGCGGGGCGCGCCGGCTGGGTCGCGTATTTCAACGGCGCACGTGCGCAGGCCGTCAGCTGGCGGGCCGCGGTCGATCCGACGCTGCGCGGCGGCTGACGCGGGGAAGCTGACAGAGGCGGGAAAGGCGGAAAAGCGGCGCGGCCGGAAATCCGGCCGCGCGCGCTCAGGTCAGGAGCAGCGGTAGTTCAGGAATATCGGTATTTGATGGATCGCAACGCGGCGTCGCCGGTCTCGGTCACGCAGTATTTGCGTCCCGAGCCGAGCCCTTCCAGGCGGACGAGCTGCTGTTCGAGCAGTGCGTCGATTTCGTCCCGATCCATGTTGGTTTGATCGGGAGCGTCCTTCACAAGCAATAGCGTGGCGAATTCATGCGGACTCAGCATCGTTCTCTCCATGGCGACCAGTATGCCCGCGCGGCCGGCGCGAACGCCGCAGCGCGATACCCCACACGGGGGTATGGCTTGGGGGGAAAGCTGTATTGGCCGGCCTGGGAGTTCGCACACGCCTTGGCACGGGCGGATCGGGCGAACGGGCCGGGGAACTGGAGTCTAGTCGAGCGCGCGAGCAACGACAAATCGTGCCCCGTTAATTTTCCGTTTGACAGGCACGCGGGTCGCTAGCGGTTCGGTCGGTGCGCCAACTTCTTGATTTCACTTGAAGTTTCGGGTGCGGTGCAGCATCGCAAGCGTTATTCAGCGACGTACACTTCGGTGCCTGCGGCGGCTACCGCGTCGGCCATCTCCGGCGGCAGCGGCTTGTCGGTGAAGAGCGCATGGACCTGGCTCAGATGCCCCTGGCGCACGAGCGCCGGGCGGCCGACCTTCGAGTGGTCGGCGACGAGGTAGACCGTGCGCGCATGCTGCATGATCGCCTCGGCCACGCGCACCTCGCGCGTGTCGAAGTCGCGCAGCGTGCCGTCGGCCTCGATCGCCGACGTGCCGATGATCGCGTAGTCGACCTTGAACTGGCGGATGAAGTCGATCGCGAGTTCGCCGACGATCCCCTTGTCCCACGGCCGCACGATGCCGCCCGTGATCAGCACCTCGCAGTCGGGATAGCCGCTCATCATCGACGCGACGTTCAGGTTGTTCGTGATCACATGCAGCCCGTGATGGCGGTTCAGCGCGCGCGCGACTTCCTCGGTCGTCGTGCCGAGGTTGATGAACAGCGACGCCTGGTCGGGGATGTGCGATGCCGCCAGCGCCGCGATGCGCCGCTTCTCGTCGTGGAACATCCGCTGGCGCGCGGTGTACGACACGTTCTCCGAGCTGGTCGGCAGGCTCGCGCCGCCGTGGTAGCGGCGCAGCAGGTTCAGATCCGCGAGCCAGTTGACGTCGCGGCGGATCGTCTGCGGCGTGACCGCGAAGTGCGCGGCGAGATCGTCGACGGTCACGAAGCCGTCGCGCTGCACCCATTCGAGCAATTCCTGCTGGCGCGCGTTGAGGGTGAGGCGGGGATCTCGGGTCATGGCTGGGCGGTCGGATCGTGAGGCGGAGCGCGTATTGTAAGGGGCGGAAAGGGCGTTCGGCCGGCGCGCGGCGCACGGTAGCCCGTCATTCATGCGAAAAGTGCATGGATTAATTTGACAAATGAATTTGCGCGATCGCGCGGATCGCGCTGCAATGGCGGACTGTCCGCGCACGCCGAGCCTGCGCGCGGCGCGTTCATTCTGCTTTCGACGAGGTGGCACCGATGACTGACTTCAACTGGCACAACCCGTATCCGACGATCCGCATTCCGGTGTTTGCGCGCAACGTCGTGTCGACGTCGCACCCGCTCGCCGCGCAGGCCGGGCTGCGGATGCTGTGGAAGGGCGGCAATGCCGTCGATGCGGCGCTGGCCGCCGCGGCCGCGATCACGGTGGTCGAGCCCGTGTCGTGCGGGCTCGGCGGCGATGCGTTCGCGCTCGTGTGGGACGGCGGGCGGTTGTCCGGGCTGAATGCATCGGGTGTCGCGCCGGCCGCGTGGAACCCCGACTACTTCCGCAAGCGCCACGGCGAAAACGCGCACGGCATCGCGAACAAACCGACGCGCGGCTGGGACACCGTGACGGTGCCGGGCGTGATCGCGGGCTGGGAAGCGCTGCATGCGAAGTTCGGTTCGCTGCCGTTCGCGGACCTCCTTGAGCCGGCGATCGAGCTTGCCGAGCGCGGCTATTCGGTGTCGCCGATCGTCGCGCACAAGTGGGCGGCCGCGGTGCCCGAGCTGCAGGGGCTGCCGGGCTTCGCCGATACCTTCATGCCGCGCGGGCGCGCGCCGCTCGTCGGCGAGCGCATGTGCCTGCCGGGCCATGCGCGCACGCTGCGCACGCTCGCGAAGGACGGCCCGCGCGCGTTCTACGAGGGCGCGCTCGCCGCGCAACTCGCGGTGTTCGCGCGCGAAGGCGGCGGCGCATTGACCGAAGCCGATCTGCACGGCTACCGCCCGGAATGGGTCGAGCCGATCGGCAAGCGCTTCGGCCGTCACACGATCCACGAGATCCCGCCGAACGGGCAGGGCATCGCCGCGCTGATCGCGCTCGGGATCGCCGAGCACGCGGGCGTGACCGAATGGCCCGTCGATTCGGTCGACTCGCAGCACCTGCAGATCGAGGCGATGAAGCTCGCGTTCGCGGACGTCTATCGCTACGTCGCCGATCCGCGTGCGATGGAACTGACGCCCGAACAGATGCTCGACGACGCGTATCTCGCCGAACGCGCGAAGCTGATCGATCGCACGCGCGCGACGCACTTCGCCGCCGGGCGGCCGCATTCGGGCGGCACGATCTATCTGTCGGCGGCGGACGAGCGCGGGATGATGGTGAGCTTCATTCAGTCGAACTACATGGGCTTCGGCTCGGGGCTCGTCGTGCCCGGGACGGGCATTGCGTTGCAGAACCGCGGGCACGGCTTCTCGATGGACCCGCGCTCGCCGAACGTCGTCGCGGGCGGCAAGCGGCCGTTCCACACGATCATCCCGGCGTTCGTCACCGAGGAGATCGACGGCCGCACCGAGGCCGTGATGAGCTTCGGCGTGATGGGCGGCGACATGCAGCCGCAGGGCCATCTGCAGACCATCATTCGGATGCTCGGCTACGGACAGCAGCCGCAGGCCGCGTGCTGCGCGCCGCGCTGGAAGGTCAATCGCGACTTCACGCTCGACGTCGAGGCGACGATGAACCGCGACACGGTCGACGCGCTCGCCGCGCGCGGCCATACGATCAAGTCGGTCGACGATCCTTACATGGATTTCGGCTCGGGGCAGTTCGTGTGGCGCCTCGATCCCGACGATCCCGACCGCGGCTACGTGGCCGCGAGCGACAGCCGTCGCGATGGCCTCGCGGCCGGTTTCTGACGGAACGCTTCCACTTTTTGCGTGCGACGGGCGGCCGAATGGCCGCCCGTCTTGCCTGATGCCGCGCATGCCACCGAGCGCGCGCAGCCGGTTCGAAGAACTCGTCTAACGAACCGCAACACCCGCGGCGGAACTGCGCCAGCCGGGCATGGTCAGTGCTTTGAAGCACGAACATTCAAGTGCGGCTAAGATGCCAGCATGGTTCGGCCGGACCAATCCACTATAAATGCAAGCAACACGTCGCCTGCGGGCGCGCCGGGCCCGTGCCGAGGGCATCGGCCGGGCGGCCGCGCGACGACTGGGAGCGCATCACCATGCCTACTGAAACGACGCATGTCATGCCGTGGCGTATCGAGGACATCGACCTGAACCGGATCGATCGTCAGCGTGCCGCCGCAAACGAGGATCTGCTGCTGCTGCTGTGCGCGTCGTCGTTCATCGAAAGCGGCTCGGATCTCTACACGAGCAACCTGAGCGAGTTCTTCAACGACGACCCGGAAGTGTCCGCGTGGCTCAACACGGCGTGGGAGCCCGAGGAACTGCAGCACGGGCGCGCGCTGAAGGCGTACATCGCGCACGTGTGGCCCGAGTTCGACTGGGACACCGCGTTCGCGAATTTCTTCGCCGAGTATTCGAAGACCTGCTCGGTCGACGCGTTCGAGAAGACCCGCGCGCTCGAGATGGTCGCACGCTGCGTCGTCGAGACGGGCACGGCCACGCTCTATCGTGCGATCAACGAATGCTCGGACGAGCCGGTGCTGAAGGAAATCACCGACAACATCCGCACCGACGAAGTGCGTCACTACAAGCACTTCTTCAAGTTCTTCAAGAAGTACAACAAGCTCGAAGGCAACGGCCGGCTCGCGGTGCTCGGCGCGCTGATGCGCCGCGTGATGGAAATCAAGAACGAGGATTCGGAGATCGCGCTGCGCCACGTGTTCGCGATCCGCTATCCGGAGCGCGTCGGCGACAGCCAGTACAACCGCGAGCGCGTCGCCCGCATCAGCTCGCTCGTGCGGCGCAACCTGTCGGCCGACATGTGCGTGAAGATGCTGCTCAAGCCGCTCGACCTGCCCGCGAAGATCCAGCCGGGCGTCCACTATCCGCTGACGAAGATCACGCGGCACGTGTTCATGCGCTGATCGTCACCGCGCGGCCCAGCGCGTATGCTGCGGCATCATCGTCTGCTTTTCACCGGGGCCGCCATCATGACCGATTCCCATCGCCACGCGCTCGAACAATGGACGTTCGACGCGTGGCCGCCGGCCGTCGTCGCGCTGTTCGACGGCACCGCGCTCGAGCGCCATGCCGACTTCGCCGCGTCGCTGATCGTCGCGACCGACGACGACCAGCTGCGCACGACGCTGCTCAGTGTCGGCGAGATTCATGCGCGCGACGCGCATATGCTGCTGCTCGCGCTATGGCCGCAATCGCGCGCGGCGCGTGCGATCGCGCAGCGCCGCGCGGCCGCGCTGACGCTCGTCGCGGACGGCGCATTTTTTCAGGCACAACTGAGGATCGAGCCGCTCGAAGGAGACTTCGGCGGACTGGCCGGCTTCGCCGCGACGATCGCGCACGGCGATGCGCAGCGGGTCGGCTATGCGCGTCTCGCGACGGGTGTCACGTTTGCGCTGGAAGGAGAGATGCGCGCCGAGGTGCTCGCGCGCTGGCAAAGCCAGGTCGAGCACCTGCGGCGCGCGGCCGCGCGGCTTCAGTGACCGCGCTGGCCGCTGCGCGACGAACGGTTGCGGTTCGGGTGCGCGGCGTTGCCGCTCGCGGGGCGTGCGGCGTTGCCGCCGGACGGACGGCCGCCGCCGGCATTGCCGCCCGCGCCGCCGGCCGTGCGCGGCTTGGCTGCCTTCGCGGCCTTCGGCTGAGCACCGCCTTCACGCTTCGCGGCCGGCTGGCCTGAGCCGCCTGCTCGCGGCTGGCGATTGCCACCGCCGCCGCCGGCATTGCCGCCACGCGGCTGCTGGCCGCGGCGCTGCTGGATCGGTTCCGGCTTCGCGCTCGGATCGGGTTCGAAGCCCGCGATCACTTCCTGCGGAATCTCGCGCTTGATCAGCCGCTCGATGTCGCGCAGCAGCTGCTTCTCGTCGACGCACACGAGCGACACGGCTTCACCGGTCGCGCCCGCGCGGCCCGTGCGGCCGATCCGGTGCACGTAGTCTTCCGGCACGTTCGGCAGGTCGAAGTTGACGACGTGCGGCAGCTGGTCGATGTCGATCCCGCGTGCGGCGATGTCGGTCGCGACCAGCACCTGCAGCGTGCTGCTCTTGAACTCCGCGAGCGCGCGCGTGCGGGCCGACTGGCTCTTGTTGCCGTGGATCGCCATCGCGCTGATGCCGTCCTTCGTCAGCTGTTCGGCGAGCCGGTTCGCGCCGTGCTTGGTGCGCGTGAACACGAGCACCTGGAACCAGTTGTGTTCGCGGATCAGGTGCGTGAGCAGCTCGCGCTTGCGATCGCGATCGACCGGGTGGATCTTCTGCGCGACGCTTTCCGCGGTGGTGTTGCGGCGCGCGACTTCGATCAGCGCCGGCGAATCGAGCAGGCTGTCGGCGAGCGACTTGATCTCGTCGGAGAACGTAGCCGAGAACAGCAGGTTCTGGCGCTGCGGCGGCAGCTTCGCCAGCACGCGCTTGATGTCGTGGATGAAGCCCATGTCGAGCATCCGGTCGGCTTCGTCGAGCACGAGGATGTCGAGATTCGACAGGTCGATCGTCTTCTGCTGCATGTGATCGAGCAGACGCCCCGGCGTCGCGACGACGATGTCGACGCCGCGCTTGAGTGCGTCGATCTGCGGATTGATGCTGACGCCGCCGAACATCACGGTCGAGCGCAGCTTCACGTACTTGCTGTATGCGCGCACGCTTTCCTCGACCTGGGCGGCGAGTTCGCGCGTCGGCGTGAGGATCAGCGCACGCACCGCGCGCTTTGCACCGCGATGCTCGGCGTAATACGTGTGCAGACGCTGCAGGATCGGCAGCGTGAAGCCGGCGGTCTTGCCGGTGCCGGTCTGTGCGCCGGCGAGCAGGTCGCCGCCGCCGAGGACGGCGGGGATGGCCTGCTGCTGGATGGGGGTCGGCGATGTGTAGCCGAGCTCATTGACCGCCTTGACCAGCGGTTCGGCCAAGCCGAGAGATTCGAAAGACATAGATACCACTCTTGAGTTTTATGATTTGCGACGCCTCGCGCGGCCTGCGCGGGGAATGGCGTCGCAAAAAGCAAAGGGGCGCGGCTGCGGTTTTCCCGCAGCCGCGCCCCCGTCTGTGTCGCGCGTTATTTAGTC